>JBAQKU010000499.1:0-15824 GCA_049301315.1 Telluria sp. | reverse complement strand
CCATTACTGTATGTCGTTCCCGCGCGGGACCGACGAATCGAGCTTGTGTTGAAGGTCAGGCGCGCAACCCTTCGCGGCAGTTGCGCGCCAGTGTTGCCTCCGGCTTATTTTGCCGGGGCGCCCAATTTCCATGTGCCGTTAACAACTTGCACCATTTCGCGCGAACGCTGGTCCAGTCCAAGGTGGTCGGTTTTGCTCATGTTGAAGATGCCATGCGCACCGGCAACATTCTTGCTGTTTTCAAGCGCATCGCGCAAGGCGTGCTTGAATTCCTTGGTGCCTGGCTGGCCGCTTTTCAGTGCGGTCGGCACGGCGGCGGCGAGCAGCAGGCCGGCATCCCATGCGTGGCCGCCGAAACCCGATACCGTGCCCGGACCATGCACCTTTTCATAGGCGTTCTTGTAGGTCATCGCCGATTTCTTGATCGGGTTGGAAGCTGGCAGCTGGTCGGCGACGAGCAGCGGGCCGGCAGGCAGCCACAGGCCTTCGCAATCCTTGCCGCACACGCGCAGGAAGTCGTTATTGGCAACGCCGTGGGTCTGGTAGATCTTGCCTTTGTAGCCGCGCTCCTTGAGCACCTTCTGCGGCAATGCGGCAGGGGTGCCGGAACCGGCGATCAGGATCGCATCCGGATTGGCGCCCATGATCTTGAGGATCTGGCCGGTGACCGAGGTGTCGCCGCGCGCGAAACGCTCGTTGGCGACCAGCTTGAACTTGCGCAGCTCGGCCAGCTTGGAAAATTCGCGGAACCAGCCCTCGCCATAGGCGTCGGCAAAACCGATGAAGGCAACGCTCTTGACGCCGACGTCAGCCATGTGGCCGGTGATCGCGGTGGCCATCTGGGCGTCGTTTTGCGGCGACTTGAAGACCCAGCGGCGGCGCGCGTCGACCGGCTCCACGATGCTCGAGCTGGCGGCCATCGAAATCATCGGGGTTTCCGATTCGGCTGCCACGTCGATCATGGCCAGCGAGTTGGGGGTGACGGTCGAACCGATGATGGCGTCCACTTTTTCGTCGAACACCAGCTTGCGCATGTTCTTGACGGCGGTGGTGGTGTCGGAAGCGTCGTCGAGGATGATGTATTCGACTGTCTTGCCACCGATCTCTTTCGGCATCAGCGCAAAGGTATTTTTTTCAGGGATGCCGAGCGATGCCGCCGGGCCGGTCGCGCTCACGACGACGCCGACCTTGATTTGCGCCATCGTGGCGCCGCTGTACAACAACGCAGCAACCCCAACCAGTTGCAACGATATCTTGCCGATTTGCCGTCTCATTTGTCTCTCCTTGGATTAATTATTTGATTTTTGCTGCCTGCTTTTGCCACATTGTTGCGGTCTCTGCTTGCCTGCCACATCGGTTCTACACGCACGTTCGCATGATGGAACAGAAATATAATGCATTTTTTACTTCCCGGATACACATATTCATCAAGAATTTCCGCGAACACTCGTGCGTTTTTTGGCCCCGATCTTACATTATCCGGGCCACCCCTCGCTTCTAGCCCCTATCCGCGCCATTCGCCATGATATGGAAGGCGTCCTTTGTTACGTATGGGCATTTCCAGCCGGAATGAGGCGTCCTCAAGCACTATTTTGTTGCAAGTGTTGACAGTCCTACTGTCGGCATATAGAATCCGATTAATGCATTATAGTTCCTATTCCGATGAAGCAGCATGTATTATCGTACATGCGGCCCTCAGGAGCAGAGAATCCGCAACAACATATATTACGGCCTGCCGACGCTGCAGGCCGAAAAACCACTTCGGGCGAGGCTATGGACACAGCAGCTAAGACAATAACATGGTGGAAGTCCGGCAAGCCGGCCGCCGCGGAAACCTACGGCCCTCTGGTCGAGATCACCATCGACGGCAAGACCGTGTCGGCCCCGCAGGGCAGCTCGGTGCTCTCGGCCGCCAGCGCCGCCGGCATTTACATCCCGGCCCTGTGCGCCCACCCCGACTTGCCGCCTTCCTGCCAGCGCGGCGGCGGCGACGGCGCCTGCAACTTGTGTTCGGTCGAAGTGGCCGGGCAGCCAGGCGTGCACAATTCCTGCTCGCTGGCGGTCGTTGCCGGCCAGGTCATCACCAGCAGCACGCCGGACATCGCGCGCATGCGCCAGGACAGCATTTCGAAAACGCTGGGGACGCATCCCCATGTTTGCCTTACCTGTCCGCAACGCGACGGCTGCAGCCGCACCACCTGTTCCTATGGCAATCCGGTGGAAACACGCTGCTGCTCGATCTTCAACAGCTGCGAACTGCGCAAGGTGGCCGATTTCGTCGGCATCCCGAATACCACCCCGCCCTACAAGCCGGTCCAGCTTCCGGTCATCCTCGACGAGCCCTTCTACGACCGCAACTACAACCTGTGCATCGATTGCCGGCGTTGCTTAGTGGCATGTAATGACGTACGCGGGGTCGGCTGCCTTGAAATCAAGGAAACCAATGGCCGCAAGTGGGTCGGCACGATTGCCCCGACCCTGATCGAATCGGGCTGCAAGTTCTGCAGCGCCTGCGTCGAGGTCTGCCCTACCGGCGCCCTGATGGACCGCACGCTCGATGTCTCGCACAAGAAGGAAACGCAGGTGCCATGCAAGGCCACCTGCCCGGCCGGGATCGACGTGCCCCGCTACGTACAACTGGTGGGCCTGGGCAAATACAGCGAAGCGACCGCCGTGGTGCGCGAAAAACTGCCCTTCCCCGGCATCCTCGGACGCGCCTGCTTCAGCCCTTGCGAGTCGGCCTGCCGCCGCAAGCACCTGGACGACCCGGTCTCGATCCGCAGCCTGAAACGCCTTGCCGCCGACAACGACACCGGCCTGTGGCGCAAGCTGTCGAAGCAGTTGCCGCCGACCGGGCGCAAGGTGGCGGTCATCGGCGCCGGCCCGGCCGGCCTGACCACGGCCTACTACCTGGCCAAGAAGGGCCACGCCGCAACCATTTTCGAAGCCCTGCCGGCAGCCGGCGGCATGGTGCGCTATGGCATTCCGTCCTACCGCATCCCGGTCGATGTGATCGACCAGGAAGTGTCCGAGGTCGAAAAGCTGGGCGTCCAGTTCCGCTTCAACACCCGCGTCGAGAGCATCGACGCGCTGATGGCCGAGGGCTTCGAGTCGGTCTTCATCGGCATCGGCGCCCAGGGCGGCGACAAGCTCGGCATTCCCGGCGACGACCTGCCCAACGTGGTCGACAGCCCGACCTTCCTGGCCGCTGCGGCCCAGGGCAAGGTCGGCACCCCGGATTCCGACATCATGGTGGGCAAGCGGGTGGCCGTCATCGGCGGCGGCAACGTGGCCACCGACAACTGCCGCTCCTCGGTGCGCCTGGGCGGCGAGACGGTCGACATGATCTACCGCCGCACCCGCGACGAAATGCCGGCGCGCGAAGATGAAGTCCAGGGTTGCCTCGACGAGGGCGTGAACCTGCGCTTCCTGACGGCGCCCAAGAAGATCGAGCTCAACGAGAGCGGCGCGAGCCGCCTGAAAGTGACCTATGCGCAGATGGCGCTGGGCGAAGCGGACGCCAGCGGACGGCGCCGTCCGGTGGAAGTTGCCGGAAGCGAATTCCAGGAAGAGGTCGATCTCGTGATCGCGGCCATCGGCCAGCATTCGCAAAGCTTCGACGGCTTCGGCGTGCAGGCCGGCAAGGGCGGGCGCATCCAGGTGCGCGAGGATTCCATGCTCACCAGCCGCGCCGGCGTGTTCGCGGGCGGCGACGTGGTGCTCGGGCCAGCCAGCCTGATCGAAGCGGTGGCGCAGGGCCGCAAGGCCGCCGCCGCGATCGACGCCTTCCTTGGCGGCGATGGCGACATCGAGGAAAAACTGCTGCCGGAAGAGTGGAACACCGATCCGCGCATCGGACGCGAAGACGGCTTCAACCAGAAGAAACGGCATCACCCGATCTTCATCGCCAACGACCAGCGCAAGAACTGGAACGAAGTCGAGCTCGGTTTCGACGCGGCCAATGCCCAGGCCGAAGCGCTGCGCTGCCTCAAGTGCAACCTGGCCGCCGAGCTCGAGCCGATGGTGTTGCCGCCGGAAGCCTGGCTGGAGTTTTCAGCCGCCGCCGTGGCCGCGGTGCCCGAGGAGGCCGGCGTGTTCCAGTTGCTCGACGCGGACAAGAACGTGTTGATGATCAAGGGCGTGGAAAACCTGCGCGATGGCCTGTCCGAACAGGTCGGGCGCAACGGCGACGCGACCTATTTCATTTTTGAAGAAGCACCGATGTACACCCAGCGCGAAAGCCAGATCATGCAGGCTTACCTGCAGCAGTTCGGCAAGATGCCTGGCGGCGGGTCGGATGACGACGATCTGTTCTAAACAAGTTAAAACCCACACAAGGTCAGATATGCCTGATTTCAAATTTCTCGAATATACGACGCAAGACGGGCTGGTCACGATCGCCCTCAACCGCCCGCCGTACAACGTGCTCGACATCGCCTTGATGGAAGAGCTCAACAATGCACTGGACGAGGCGGCCAAGGATGAATCGGCCAAGGTGCTGATGATCACCGGCAAGGGCGAAAAAGTGTTCTCCGCCGGCGTCGACGTGATGGACCACACGCCCGACAAGGTGGTGCAGATGATCGAGGTGTTCCACGGCATCCTCAAGCGCCTGATGGTGTTCCCGCTGCCGACGGTGGCGGCCCTGAACGGCTCGGCGATGGGCGGCGGCTGCGAACTGGCGATCGCCTGCGACATGGCGGTGGCCACCGAGGAAACCAAGCTGGGCCAGCCGGAAATCAAGCTCGGCGTATTCCCGCCGATCGCCGCCATCCTGATGCCGAAGGTCATGCCGCTGGCCCGCGCGATCGAACTGCTGCTGGGCGGCAACCTGATCGACGCCCAGGAAGCGAAGACGCTGGGCCTGGTCAACCGCGTGTTTCCGCGCGCCACGTTCGAAAAAGACGCCCGCGCCTTCGTCGAACAGTTCCTGGTGCAGTCGCGCGTGGCGCTGATGTACACCAAGCGCGCCATCCGCGAAGCATCCGGCAAGCCCTTCTTCGAGGCGCTGTTCTGGGTCGAGCAGACCTACCTGAAGGATCTGATGTCCACCGCCGACGCCATCGAGGGCCTGACCTCCTTCATGGAAAAACGCAAGCCGGTATGGAAAAACAAGTAGCGCCCTAACCACCCGAGAGGCAACATGATTCCGAAAACCATACATACCTGGCAGATGACCGAGCCGGGCAAGCTCGAGCGCACCGAGCTGCCGATGCCGGCGCTGCAAGCCGGCGAAGCGCTGGTCGAGATCCACGGCTGCGGCGTGTGCCACACCGACCTGTCCTACTTCTACATGGGCGTGCCGACCATCCAGAAGCCGCCGCTCTCGCTCGGCCATGAAATCTCGGGCGTCGTCATTGCCTGCGACGACGCCGCGCTGGTCGGCAAGGAAGTGATCATCCCGGCTGTGCTGCCGTGCAACGAATGCGAGATCTGCAAGGCCGGCCGCGGCAACCGCTGCCTGAGCCAGAAAATGCCAGGCAATTCGATGGGCATCTACGGCGGCTTTTCGAGCCACATCCCGGTGCCCTCGCGCGACCTGTGCGTGGTCAACGAGCGCGGCAACGTCCCGCTGGAACACCTGTCGGTGGTGGCCGATGCCGTCACCACGCCTTACCAGGCGGCCAAGCGCGCCAAGCTCAAGGCCGACGACCTGGTGATCGTGGTCGGCGCGGCCGGCGGGGTCGGCAGCTTCATGGTGCAGGTCGCCAAGGGCATGGGCGCCAAGGCCGTGATCGGCATCGACATCAATGAAGAAAAGCTCGAGTTCATGAAGGGCTATGGCTGCGATTTCACGATCAATCCTAAAGGCAAGAGCGCCAAGGAAGTGAAAGAGCTGTTCAAGGCCTTCTGCAAGGAAAAGGGAATCCCGTCCAACTACGGCTGGAAGATCTTTGAAGTAACCGGCACCCAGCCGGGGCAGGAACTGGCGCTGTCGCTGCTCTCGTTCACCGGCACGCTGGTCGTGGTCGGCTACGGTACGGCCGAGACATCGTACATGCTGTCCAAGCTGATGGCGTTCGATGCCGAACTGATCGGCTCGTGGGGCTGCCTGCCCGAGTTCTATCCGGAAGTGCGCGACATGTGCGTGGACGGGCGGATCGTGCTCGAGCCTTTCGTGGAAACGCGCCCGATGAGCCAGATCGCCCAGGTATTTGACGAGGCCCATCACGGAAAACTGAAACGGCGCGTCATCCTGACTCCCGACTTCTGAGCTGTACAACATAGACGAACACACTAGGGGAATAACATGGCATTGGAATGGCTACGCAGGGAAAACGATCTCAAGGACCACCAGCTCTTTGACCAGAGCCACTTTGGCAAGGAATCGCCATCGGTGATCTATGAAGAGCGTCCGGTACTGGACGACAAGGGACAGGCTGTCAGCGGCCTGTTCTCGGCATGGATCTGGCTTAACAACCCGGCCCAGTACAACTCCTACACCACCGAAATGGTGAAGGGCATCATCGCCGGCTTCCAGAAAGCCTCGAGCGACCGCAAGATCGTCGCCGTGGTGTTTACCGCGGTCGGCGACAAGGCATTTTGCACCGGCGGCAATACCGCGGAATACTCGGCCTACTACTCGAAGCGCCCCAACGAATACGGCGAGTACATGGACCTGTTCAACGCCATGGTCGACGGCATCCTCAACTGCAAGAAGCCGGTCATCTCGCGCGTGAACGGCATGCGCGTGGCCGGCGGCCAGGAAATCGGCATGGCCACCGACCTCACGGTGTCGTCCGACCTGGCGATCTACGGCCAGGCAGGTCCCAAGCACGGCTCGGCGCCGGACGGCGGCTCGACCGACTTCCTGCCATGGTTCCTGAACATGGAAGATGCGATGTACAACTGCATCTCCTGCGAAACCTGGAGCGCCTACAAGATGAAGGCCAAGAACCTGCTGACCAAGGTCGTGCCGGTGCTCAAGAAGGATGGCAAGTGGGTGCGCAACCCGCTGGTTCGCACCGACACCTATGTCGACGACGGCGAAATCGTGTACGGCGAGCCGGTGTCGAAAGACGACGCGGCCAAGGCCAAGGCCCTGATGGCCGAATGCACGACCGACTTCGAGCTGCTCGACAAGGAAGTGAACGCCCTGATCTGGAAGTTCAGCAACCTGTTCCCGCACTGCCTGATCAAGTCGATCGACGGCATCCGCGCCAAGAAGAAATTCTTCTGGGATCAGATGAAACTGGCGAACCGTCACTGGCTGGCGGCGAACATGAACCACGAAGCCTACCTCGGCTTCAATGCCTTCGATGCGAAGAAAGTCACCGGCAAGGACGTGATCGACTTCATCAAGTATCGCCAGCTGGTCGCCGAAGGCCATGTGTTCGACGACAAGTTTGCAGAGCAGGTGCTGGCCAAGCCGAAGGCTTGATCTAGTTTCTGAGCAATGGCCCGCCACAAGCGGGCCATTGTCGTTTGAGCGCTTCATTTTCGTCAGCACCGCATGTTTCCTCCGGTTTCTTGACTTAGGAAATGGACATGCGAATGTCTCATGTATACCGTATCCACTCATAGCCGGCGCCATTCCAAGCTCGGCACACAACAAGGAGAAGACACGTGACCAGACCCGGGGAGCTCAAACTCAAGCACCTGTTCAAGCCAGGCAAGATCGGCAATTACGACACCAAGAACATGGTGAAATACGGGGCCTGTTGCGTCTCGAACTACAACACCCGCGACGGCTTCATCACGCCGCGCGAACTGGCGCGCACCCGCGTCATCGCCGGCACCGGCTGCGGCATCATCACCAACCAGGGCGCCTATCCCGACCCGCTGGGCGAAGGCAAGGCGTATTTCCGCCAGGTCGCCCTGTTCGACGATAAATTCCTGCCCCAGTTCGAAACCATCGCCCAGTACATCCACGACGGCGGCGGCGTGGCGATCCAGCAGATCCTGCACGCGGGCCGCTACGGCGGCATCGACCTGGGCTACTGCATCCAGCCATCGGTGGTGCCGCAAACGCTGCCGCATTTCCGCCCGCCGCGCGAAGTGAGCAAAGAGCAGATCAAGCTGATCGTCGCGCAGCACGCCGATGCGGCCAGGCGCGCCATTCGCGCCGGCTTCGACGGCACCGAAGTGACCAGCTTCATGGGCTATTTGCTGGCCAACTTCAATTCCCAGTTCACCAACCAGCGCACGGACGAATACGGCGGCTCGCTGGTCAACCGCGGCCGCTTCATGCGCGAACTGATCGACAGCATCAAGCAGGCCACGCCCGAGCATCCGATGATCATCCGCCTGAACGGCGCCGAGCTGATGGACCGCTGGGGCGGCAATTCGGAAGACGAGTGCTTTGAACTGATGCAGCAGGCGGTCGACTGCGGCGTCGACATGATCTCGGTGACGGTGGGCTGGCAGGAAGCGCCGGAATCGTCCATCGGGCGCGACGTGCAGCCGGGTCACTGGAACTACCTGGCCGCCAAGGCCAAGAAGATGTTCCCGAATACCCTCATCACCTTCGGCAACCGCCTGCCCGACCCGGTGATGGCCAACCAATGCATCGAAGACGGCATTTTCGACTACTGGGAAGTGTGCCGGCCGCTGCTGGCCGACCCGGAACTGATCCACAAGGCCGCGGAAGACCGGCTCAACGAAGTGCGGCGCTGCATCGGCTCGCTCAACTGCCTGTCGCGCCTGTTCCGCGACCTGCCCTATACCTGCGCCATGAATCCCACCCTCGGCCACGAGGTCGAACCAGAATACCAGATCACCCCTGCGGTGGTGAAGAAGAAAATCATGGTGATCGGCGCCGGACCGGCCGGCATGGAAGCGGCCATCACCGCCAGGAAGCGCGGCCACGACGTGACCGTGTTCGAGAAAAGCGACCGTATCGGCGGCAACCTGCTGGCCTACTCGGCCAACGACCTGGCCCGGCCGGACGACCTGATCAGCGTCATCAAGCACTACGAAGTGATGGCCGAAAAACTCGGGGTCGAGATGCGCTTCAACACCGAAGCGAACGCCAAGTTCATGCGCACCATCCTGCACCAGTACGACGTCTGCCTGGTCGCGGCCGGCGCGCGCACCGACATGGGCGCGTACCGCCACCTGGCCGGCTTCGAACTGCTGGTGGACGCGCTCGACCTGGCCCACGGCAGGGTCCAGCCGGCCAGGCGCATCGTGATGGTCGGCGCCGGCAAGATCGGGCTGACGCTGGCCGAGACGCTGACCAAGGCCGGCCACCAGCTGGTGCTGGTGGAAGAAGACAAGCGCATCGCCGGCGACGTGATCCCCTCCTTCAAGTGGCGCCACAGCGCCTGGGTGGAGGAACTGGAAATCCGGACCCTCACCTCGAGCCAGCTGGTCAAGGTCACGGCCGAGGGCGCGACCATCAGGACCGCCAAGGGCGAAGAGATTTTCGTGGAAACCGACATGGTGGTGATCGCCGGACCGCGCAAGCCGAACCATGACTTGTTCAACGAGTTCCAGTGGATGGTCGACGAACTGCACGGCGCCGGCGACGCGGTCATCCCGCGCGGACTGGAAGCGGCGATCCACGAAGGCTATCGCATGGGCGTTCGCATCTGACGCGCTGCTGCACGATGAAGCCCGCCGAAGGCATGCGCATCCTGTGGCAAAGCAGCACTGCCCTGGAGCGCTTCCCGCACTATGCCGATGCGATCCGCAGCCATGCGGCGCAGCGCTGCGCGGCCGGCACCACGCTGACGGTGCGCGGCGTGCCGGCCCTGGCGCCGGAGGCCAGTCAGCTGCACTACCGGGCTTTCGACTTCCTCAACAACCGCGCGCTGCTCGAAAGCGCGCTGCGCGCTGAGCGCGAAGGCTACGACGCCATCGCGCTCGGCTGCTTTCTCGACCCGGTGCTCGACGAACTGAAGGAAGCGCTCGACATACCGGTAGTGAGCCTGGGCGAAACCGCCATGCACCTGGCCTGCACGCTGGGCCGGCGCTTCGCGGTGCTGTCGCATACGGCGGCGTTCAACACCAAGTTCCACGCCGACCTGATTTCCAAATACGGGCTTGAAAAACATGCAGGCCCGCTGGTCTCGTTCGACCTGCCGTTCGAAGAACTGATGGCCGGCCTGAACGGCGACGCCGGCGCCTGCCTCGAACGCATCCGGCAAGCCGGACGAACGGCGGTGGCGCAGGGAGCCGAGGTGATCCTGCTCGGTTGCGGCATGATGAACCTGATCGGTGTACGCAATGGACTTGCCGAGATCGACGGAGCGGTGGTGCTCGACGCATCGGGCGCGCTGCTGAAGATGACGGAAGCGATGGTGGTCTTGCGGCGCACGTCGGGCGTGAAGGTGTCGCGCAAAGGGTATTACGCGCGGCCGCCGAATGCGGACATCGATGCGGTTGCGCGGGCATATGGCTTGCGCATCGACGCGGACAAATAGCTGGCGCCTGCGGTTCGGCACTGACGAATTCCCAAAACCTTGACCTGCGCCGTTTTCTCCGCCGGTTCGAATGTATACAGTATCCACTGTCCACGGAACGAAAGTATCGCGTTCCCATCGAATCGGAGAGTACCCATGGTGTCGTTGCTTGAACCCGTCGAACGTCCTGTCGCACTTGGCGGCCGTGTCTACCAGGCGCTGCGCGCCAATATCCGCAACGGAAAAATCGCGTCCGGACAGCCGCTCCAGGAAGTGCAACTGGCAGCCCAGCTGGGCGTGTCGCGCACCCCTGTGCGCGAAGCGCTTACCCGCCTGGCCAGCGAGGGCCTGGTGCGTTCGGACGGTCGCAGCTTCGTGGTGCCCTCGCTCAGCCTGGCCGACATCGACGATATCTATGAAGTGCGCATCCTGATCGAGCCTGAAGCGCTGCGCCACGTCGCACGCCTGGCCGACGCCGGCACCTGCGCTCCCATCATGCTGGCGCTCGAGGCGAGCATGGCTGCGCACAAGGCTGGCGACAACGACGCCTTCACGGAAGCGAACAGGCGCTTTCGCACCACGTGGCTGTCGCTGGTGCCAAATTCGCGCCTGGTTCACGCAGCGGAAATGTACGCCGATCACGTGCAGCACTTGCGCATCCTCACCCTGGACAAGGCATCCGTACGCGCGGTCGTGTTGCGCGGCCTGAAACGCATCGCCGCCGCCATCGGCGCCGGTGACGAGGACGCCGCGGCGGCGGCCATGCGCGAGCACCTCACCGAAGCGCGCAACGCATTCATTGCCGCAGTGGGACTACGGGAACGCAACGCCGCCGCCGCAAGCGCGCCGAAGACCACGAAGAAAAAAAACAATCAAGTGTAGTTCCCATCATTGAGGAATCGGAGCGGCCATGACCTACAAAGCTGAAATTCCCTACGGCGCCTACTGGAGCACGCCCTTTGCGCGCTGGCAGGGCAGTTTCGCCAACCTGCACAGCCTTCAATTCGCGGCCTGGGTGGCGCGCCGCGAGTTGGCCAGGCGCGCCATCGACCCGGCCGTGTTCGACTACGGCGTGCTGGGCATCTCGGTGCCGCAAAAATTCGCTTTCTACGGCGCTCCGTGGTTGCTCGGCATGATCGGCGCAACCGAGGCCGGCGGCCCCAGCATGATGCAAGCCTGCGCCACCGGCGTGCGCACGCTGCTGGCGGCAACCCAGGAAATCGAGTGCGGAATGGCGAGCGTGGCGCTGGCCATCAACTGCGACCGGACCTCGAACGGACCGCACCTGTACTATCCCAATCCGCGCGGACCGGGCGGCACCGGCATCGCCGAGGACTGGGTGATGGATAACTTCGGCTGCGACCCGCTGGGCGACCATTCGATGCTGCAGACGGCCGAAAACGTGGCCGCCGCCTGCGGCATCGGCACCGAGCGCCAGCACGAAGTGGTGCTGCGCCGCGAAGAGCAGTACCGCAGCGCGCTGCAGGACGATTCGGCCTTCCTGAAGCGCTTCATGACATTGCCCTTCGATGCGCCGACGCCCAATTTCAAGAAGATCGCAAGCACGCTCGCTGGCGACGAAGGCATCAATTATTCGAGCGCCGAAGGACTGGCCAAGCTGGCCCCGGTGCAGCAGGGCGGCAGCGTCACCTTCGGCGGCCAGACCCATCCCGCGGACGGCAACGCCGCCCTCATCGTCACCACGCCCGAAAAGGCGCGTGAGCTGTCCACCAATCCCAGGATCGCGGTGCGCCTGCACGGCTTTGGGCTGGCGCGCGCCGCGCTCGCGCACATGCCGGCTGCGACCGTGCCGGCGGCGCGCCGCGCGCTCGAGCAGGCCGGCTTGTCGATCGACAGGATGAGCGCCATCAAGACGCATAACCCGTTCGCCGTCAACGACCTGTTCTTCGCGCAGGAAACCGGCGTCGACCTGATGAAAATGAACAATTACGGTTCCTCGCTGGTGTGGGGTCATCCACAGGCGCCGATGGGAACGCGCTCGATCATCGAACTGATCGAGGAACTGGCGATACGCGGCGGCGGCTACGGCCTGTTCGCCGGCTGCGCCGCAGGCGACACCGCGATGGCGGTCGTGCTGCAGGTGTGCGACGCATAGCTTCAAACGCTTTTGAAGGGGGGCACGAGGGGTGCCCGTGGAGACGGTATGCATGACCGAACGGGGGCCGCGCGCCCACCGCAGAGGCGTCCTGAACGCCCTTCGGCTTTTGGAGGAGAACACGTATGGCTCTGTCCGAGTGGATAGAACATCATGCCGGCCTGACCCCCGGCAAGCTGGCGCTGCGCTTTCCCGGCCGCGATCTGTCGTATGGCGAGCTGGCAGCGCTGATCCGGCAGCTAGCATCGAAGCTGGCCGCGTCCGGCGTGGGGCGCGCCGACTGCGTTGCCTACCTCGGCCTGAACAGCCCGGAGATGCTGGCACTGCTGTTTGCCTGCGCCCGCCTGGGCGCCCTGTTCATGCCGCTCAACTGGCGCCTGGCCGGTCCCGAACATCGCCAGATGCTGGCCGACTGCCCGCCCAAGGTGCTGTTTGTCGAAACCCAGTTCTTCGAAAAGACCGACGCATCGAAGGGCGCGTTCCCGAACACCGAGCTGGTGCACTTCGGCGCAGCGGCCGAGGGTTGGAGCGCGTGGCAGGATTTCCTCGGGCGCGAGGCCGACGACGTACCCGATGCGCACGCCGGCTCCGATACGGCGCTGCTGATCTGCTATACCTCCGGCTCGACCGGCAAACCGAAAGGCGTGCTGCTCAGCCAGGGCGCGCTCGACTGGAATGCCTCCAACAGCGCGGACATGCACGCGCTCAGCGCCGACGATATCATCCTCACCACGCTGCCGCTGTTCCATGTCGGTGGCCTCAATAACCAGACCACGCCCGCCCTTGCCGCCGGCTGCACCGTGGTGCTGCATCCGAAGTTCGAAGTCGATGCCACCTTCGAGGCCATCGAACGTGAACGCATCACGCTCACGGTGCTGGTGCCGGCCCAGCTCGAGATGATGATGGCCAGCCCGCGCTGGCACAGCGCCGATCTTTCCAGCCTGCGCATGATCACCACCGGTTCCACCACCGTGCCCGACCGGCTGATTCGCGCCGTGCACGCGCGCGGGGTGCCGCTGGTGCAGGTCTACGGCTCGACCGAGACCTGTCCCATTGCCGCCTGCCTCAAGGCGGGCGACGCCGTTCCCAAGGCCGGTTCGACCGGACGCCCGGCCGCGCACTGCCGGGTGCGGGTGGTGGACCCGGCCGACCATGACGTCGAATGCGGCGCCAGCGGCGAAATCATCGTGCGCGGCCCGAATGTGATGCTCGGCTACTGGAAAGCGCCGGAGGCCAATGCCGCCGCACTGGTCGACGGCTGGCTCCACACCGGCGACATCGGGCATTGGGACGCCGACGGCTTCCTGTATGTCGACGGCCGCGTCAAGGACATGATCATTTCGGGCGGCGAAAACATCTATCCGGCCGAAATCGAAAACGTGCTGGCCGAGTGTCCCGACATCGTCGAATCGTCCGTGGTCGGCCGGCCTGACCCGCGCTGGGGAGAAATCGTGGTGGCGGTGGTGGTGCTTGCCCCCGCCAGCAAGATCACCGCGCAGGACATCCTGTCCCTGTTTGAAGGACGCATCGCGCGCTACAAGCATCCGAAGCAAGTGCTCTTCATGGAGCGTTTGCCACGCACCGCCGTCGGCAAGATCCGCAAGGAAGACGTACGCCGAATGCTCGAGCGCGCCTGACGCATCCACCACGAAATAAATCCATGCCAACTACCATGATGGAGTCCACGCAATGGCACTAAAAATAGGAATTGACGTCGGTGGCACCTTTACCGATTTCGTCGTCACCCGCGATGGCGCCGAGCCGGCCATCTTCAAGACCTTGTCGACACCGTCGGACCCGTCGATCGCGGTCGTCAACGGCCTGACCGACATCGCCGCCAGCCTGGATCTGTCGCTGGCCGACTTCGCGCCGCGTATCGACACCATCGTGCACGGCACCACGGTGACCACCAACGCCACCCTGACCGGCAACGGGGCCCGTTGCGGCCTCCTGACCACCGAAGGCGTGCGCGACGCGCTTGAAATGCGGCGCGGGATCCGCGAGGAACAGTACAACAACCGCTATACGAATGTAAAACCGCTGGTCGAGCGCAAGCTGCGCGCCGGCATCCGGGGCCGCCTGGACCGAAACGGGACGCAAACCGCCGCGCTCGACCTGGAACAGGTCAGCCAGGCGATCGCCCTTTTCAAGCGCGAAGGGGTACAGGCGGTTTCGATCTGCTTCATGAATTCGTTCGCGAACGCGGCGCATGAACAGGCTGCGGCGGCCCTGGTGCGCGAGCAGATGCCCGAGGCCTACCTGAGCGTCTCGACCGATGTACTGCCTTCGATCCGTTTCTACGAACGCATCAGCACCACGGCGCTCAATTCGTATGTCGGACCGAAACTGAATCACTACCTCGACCAGCTGGTGGGGCGCCTCAAGCAGGCCCGCTTCCAGGGCCTGCTGCTGATCATGCAGTCCAACGGGGGCGTGATCTCGCCCCAGCTGGCGCGCGAAAAAGCGGCGCTCACGCTGCTGTCAGGGCCGGCGGGCGGGCCGGGCGCCGGCCTGTTCTATGTCGGCGCGCACGGCCAGGACCGCTGCATCACGACCGACATGGGCGGGACCAGCTTCGAGGCCTCGGTCGCCGTAGGCAGCCCGATGATCAAGAACGATGGTGAAATCGCGCGCCACAAGATCGCCTTGCCGATGCTCGATATCCATACCATCGGCGCGGGCGGCGGGTCGATCGGCTGGCTCGACGAAGGCGGAATGCTGCGCATGGGGCCACAGAGCGCAGGGGCAGCGCCGGGGCCGGCCTGCTACATGCAGGGTGGACAGCTGCCCACCACCACCGACGCCAACGTGGTGCTCGGTTACCTCGATCCCGAGTTTTTCGCCGGCGGCAAGATGAAGCTCGACGTGGGCGCAGCCCGCCGCGCCATTGAAGAACACATCGCAAAGCCGATGGGTCTGTCCATCGAGGAAGCGGCGGCCGGCATGTACCGGGTGGCGTGCAACAACATGGCGCAGGGCGTGCGCGAAGTGACCATCAAGCGCGGTTTCGATCCGCGCGAGTTCCCCTTCATTCCGGCCGGCGGCGCCGGGCCGATTCATTCCTGCCTGATCTGCGAAGAGCTGGAAATACCGTTCCAGATCATCCCGCGCGAGTCGTCCGTGCTGTGCGCCTTCGGCATGCTGATGAGCGACCTGAAACACGATTTCGTGCGCACCTTCGTGGCACGCCTGGAACAGATCGACTGGGAAAAACTGGACCTCCTGATCGGCGCCATGGCGCGCGAAGGCGTGCGCCAGCTCGCAGAAGAGCGCATTCCGGAGGCGCGGCGCAGCAATGTCGTCACCTTCGACTGCCGCTATATCAAGCAGTACCACGAGGTGTCGTTCGCGGTGTCCGACGC
>JBAQKU010000498.1:0-4703 GCA_049301315.1 Telluria sp. | reverse complement strand
CGTCATCTCCCCAGCTCCATGCTAAATGAGACAACTGTAAACCTCGCTTCCGCACCGGGCCGGTTTTAGGTGACAAACCGGCCAAGATAGTTGTCGTCTACCGGCCAAGATAATTGTCGCTCACCAGCATCGGCCGCATCGAGCGCGCACTGGTATTGTTTATGGTCGTCGCGTGGCGTGTGACCTACCTGATGCGGATGGGCCGCACCTGTCCGGACCTTGATGCTGCTCTGTTTTTTGAATCGGATGAAATTCGCGGCACCTATTTGCTGGCGAAGAAGCCGACACCGGCAACGCCGCCACGGCTGAACGAGGTACTACGCTTGATTGCGCAGCTCGGTGGATTTTTGGGTAGGAAAAGCGACGGCGAACCCGGCGTCAAAACAATCTGGCAGGGACTTCAGCGGGTCATGACGGCAGCCGAAACCTTGGCGGCGCTGCGGGATGGATTCTGAATGGCGAATTGTGTATATCGATATGGGTTTAGCCAAGAACGGTGGTCGTGCATTTACAGCATTTCATCGAAGCCCAGTGAGCGCAAGTCTTTTGCTGCCTGTCGAAGTCGACAGCAATAAAGCAACTGAGCCCTTTTCCGATCATGCAGTCACACATTCAATAGCATCCCGCCATCCCCAACGCGAAAGTGTTTGGCGATTAGTTCTCGCAGCCAGCGATTGGCTGGTTCGCGATGGTATTTCGAGTGCCAGAAGAGATTGATATCGATCAGCGGCAAATCGATGGGATGAGGCGCGTAGCGCAAATCGAAATGTTTGATGCTGCGAATTGCAAAGGCTACCGGTACTGTCGCAATCAAATCCGACGATTCGAGAATATCGGCGAGCGCTACAAAGTGTGGCACGCGAAGCCGGATCCGGCGAAGTATGCCAGCCCGCTGCAGAAATTCGTCCGCATGACCATGACCCGTTCCGGCTGAAATGACTACGGCATGCTCTGCCGCAGCGAAGGTCTCGACGGAAAGCGTTCCTTGGTCTATCGCGTGCCCACGACGGAAAAGGCAGACGTAGCGCTGGGAAAACAGCGTTCGGCAATGAAAACCCGCCGTCAGATCTGGAAGGTGACCTAGTGCCAGATCAACCTTGCCAGTTTCCATCTCGAACTTCAGATTGATCGCAGTGCTGCGCACGGTGCTGATGGTGACGCCTGGTGCGAGTGTCTCAAGCTTTTCCATTAGCTGCGGCAAGAAATGGAACTCACCAATATCTGTCATGGCAAAGGTGAACTGCCGGCAACTAGTGGCTGCATCAAAGAGCAGAGGCTGGAAGAGGCTTTCCCGAATTGCCGTTAAAGCATCGGCAATCGGCACCGCCAGTTGATCAGCGAGCGGTGTTGGTTGCATGCCGCGGGCTGTCCGGAGAAACACCTCGTCGCCAAGCATGCGCCGCAACCGCCCGAGCGCACTGCTCACAGCCGGTTGGGAAAGGCCGAGGTTCTCGGCGGCCAAAGACACCTTGCGATCCTCGTAAAGCTGGACGAACACGGTCAGTAGATTGAGGTCCATCTTTGAGGGATCCATGCTCACATTACCGCCCCAGGTCCTCTGCACCCTAAAGTGTCGGAAATGCGCACTCTGAAATTTAAATCTGGAACGCCCATGACTCCCTCGAAACCCGCATCAACATTGGCTTGGCAGCTGCCTTGCTCCAGATAAACTGGATACTCACAATACCTGATCATGAAAATGAATGATAAAAATGACATAGTTTCATTAATGCAATTGTTTCAATCGAAGCGCTCTGTTGACTTTATATATCGATTGATAGAAATTTTGTGGGCAGTTGCAGGCGTTGGGCGTTAATTGAATGCGCTCTACGAAAAAAATCCGCAGCGTCATCGCGCGAAATTTTCCTTTTTCATTTTCCTTTTCAATGTTGACAGCCCCATGTCTGCCATATAAAATCGCGTGATGCATTATACTTCATTGTTGGTGGCATTGTATGCGTTATAGTGCATTTTCGGTACTTTGTTCTGCGAGCTAGGCACCGCAAGAGAGCGGTGCGACATGTCGTCCAAATCCGCAATAGCAAGGCCGGGGTAAGGTCACCAACGGGTATCCTAGAATTATTCCACCGAGAGTTCGGTTGACCATGCCAAGAAACGCCCCCCAGGGATCATCCAAACGCCAATCCAAATCAATAAACAATCGAAACAAGGACATTATTTTGATACCGCAACATATCGACTGCTGGCAAATGACGGAGCCGGGCAAACTGGTCCAAACCAAGATCCCGATGCCGGACCTGAAACCCAATGAAGCGCTGGTCCAAATCAAAGGCTGCGGCGTCTGTCACACCGACATTTCCTACTTTTACATGGGCGTCCCCACCGAGCAACAACCTCCGCTCACGTTGGGCCACGAAATCAGCGGCGTGATCGTGGCCGGCCCGCCGCATTTGGTAGGCAAAGAAGTGATCGTACCGGCGGTCATGCCATGCAACGAATGCGATATTTGTCTCTCCGGCCGTGGCAACCGCTGCCTGGCGCAGAAAATGCCGGGCAACTCGCTCGGCATCTATGGTGGATTCGCAAGTCATATTCCGGTCCCGTGGGCCGATCTTTGCATAGTCGGTGAGCGTGGCAGCCTGCCGCTGGAGCATTTGTCGGTGGTGGCGGATGCGGTCACTACGCCATACCAGGCCGGCGTCCGTGCGCGCTTGGCCCCCGGCGATCACGTCATCGTCATCGGTGCCGGCGGTGGCGTCGGCAGTTTCATGACGCAAGTGGCAAAAGGCATGGGCGCGTCCACCGTGATCGGCATCGATGTCAATGACGAAAAACTCAAGATGATCGAGGGTTACGGCGCCGATTTCACGATCAACCCTAAAGGCAAGAGCACGAAGGAGGTCAAGGAAATCATCAAAGCCTACTGCAAGGAAAAAAATATTCCGTTCAACTATGGCTGGAAAATTTTCGAAGTGACCGGTGTGAAGTCCGGGCAGGAACTGGCGCTGGCCTTGCTGTCTTTCGTTGGCGTCTTGGTCGTGGTCGGTTATGGCACCGATGAGACGTCTTACATGCTATCGCGCCTGATGGCGTTTGACGCGGAATTGATTGGCACGTGGGGTTGCCCACCACACGCCTATCCAAGGGTATTGGAGATGTGCGTCGATGGCCGCATCAACCTCGACGCCTTCGTCGAAACTCGGCCGATGAGCGAAATCCAGAAGGTTTTCGAAGCAGCGCACCATGGCGACCTCAAGAAGCGCGTCATCCTCGTCCCAGATTTTAACTGAGGGCGCTATGGCCACGGGTTGGACCTATATTCCGATGCGGCGCGGATTTGTCCACCTGGCGCCATCGTGGACGGGGCTGCGTATTCCACGGAAGGTGGCCACCAGTCCACGCCAAACTGGGCCACGCACCCCACGTCATGGCGGACAGTCGGAGGCTAGCGACGCGGGGTTTGAATTTTTACTATGATTGACCGGTTCCGGTCGATCGATTTTCAGGTGCATGCAGGATTTTCTGCGCCACGGGAGTCGTTGCCCGCAGTGCGAATGGCCGTAGACCTAAACTTTTCCACGGCGGCGGGCCTGGTCCCTGCCCGGGCCATGAACGCTCGCCGCTGTGGGCAAGTCGGGGCCGATAGGCGCGCCCGGCTGCTTGGCCAAATCAGTCTGGCTTGTCGTTTATCGGCGTTTGGCAGCGAGCAACTCCTCCAGCGCCGGCACGTTAATACGCGGACGGTTCGGTTCGATCTCTGCAAGGGGGGTGACTTCGACCAGGCTCTCTTGGCAGCGACGGGTCAGATCGTGATACAGCAGCGTACCCTGGTTCTTGCGGCTGATTTCATCGTCGCTCAACAAGCGCACCACCTTCGCCGGCACGCCGGCCACCAGCGACCGCGGCGGCACCTGCATGCCGGCGCGTACGAACGCGCAGGCGGCGACGATCGATTGCTCGCCGATCTCGGCGTCGTCCATCACCACCGCGTTCATGCCGACCAGCGCATCACGCCGGATCACGCAGCAGTGCAGCACAGCGCCATGCCCGATGTGGCCATTTTCCTCGACCACCGTGTCGGCAGCCGGATAGCTGTGGATGACGCAGGTATCCTGGACATTGGCGCCCCGCTGCATGACGATGCGGCCGAAATCGCCGCGCAAGCTGGTGCCCGGACCGACATAACAATCGGCCCCGATGATGACGTCTCCGATCAATACCGCCGTCGGATGAACATATGCGCCAGGATCGATCACCGGGATGACCCCGTCAATGGCATAACATGGCATGCAAGACTCCTGAAATGAATGGACGACGGGCAACCGGCGCCCAAAACCGTGGGTGTTGCGAATGTTGTCCAAGGAGCCAGTCGGGCTTAGGATCGCCGGCTGCAAAAAATGCTTGGCCGGTCCATATTTCGCCATATTTGCCGGCCAATGGCTCGCTATTGGCACTGCGAAACCGTCAAAATCTGACTTCTCCCAGCCATTTTTTTCGTTTCGGCTTCCTAAGTCCGACAGGTTCCTATGGCGGCAGCAGCGCCTGCGCCACGGCCAGCGAAATGCCCACGAACACCCCGATTACCACCGCGGCGAACGCCACGAAATCGAACGTCGGCAGCGGCAAGGGCGCCACTGGCTTGGGCGCTGGCAGCCGCAAGATATAGACGCTATAGAAATACCCGATCAGGCAGCCCATGCTGTAAATCCAGCGTGCTTGATTTTCCAGTTTTGAACAATTGC
>JBAQKU010000497.1:0-25233 GCA_049301315.1 Telluria sp. | reverse complement strand
GCGGATCGGCCGGGCCGTCCACGATCATCTCGCCCTTGTTCACCACCTGGCCGTCATGCACCAGCACTTGCTTGTCCTTGGTGATCAGGAACTCGTGCTTGTTGCCGTCCATGTCGGTGATTTCCAGACGCTGCTTGCCCTTGGTTTCTTTACCAAACGCAACCGTACCCGTAACTTCGGCCGCCTTGTGACGCTCGCGCTCGCGGCCGTGGTCGTCCGTGATCAGCACTTCGCCGGAACGGGAGATGACGATCTGGGAGCCCTTGCAGTTGGTGACGTAACGCATGGTCGCGGTGAAACGGATGGTACCGTTCGAATTTTGTTGGCATGTCGAGGCAGCTCTGGTGATTCGGCACCCCGCATCATGAAACAAGCAAGTTGCAGAGCCACGAACGTTAGAGGCACCAGGGGTGGTGCTTGGCCGAAGTGGCTCAGCAACCTGCTCGGTGTTTTTTTATCGCGCAACTTCCGCAAGGGTTTGTTGCGTCCGATAGGCAGTGTTTTTCATATTAAGGAAGTTTCGCTAAGCCCCCGCTCAGGTCCTCGCTTTGCAATTTTTATGAAATTAGGTCGGCCAGCTGGATCCGTTTCTTAATCATTTTATTAACTGTCCACTCATCTTCCTTAATCATGCAGTGCAGCATTTACCCTGCGCCAGATCCCTATTTTTTTTCTGCTACACCATCAATTTTCTGTTGCTGCACTGCGGTATGACGAAACTGTTTGCGCACTGGCACATTGGTTGCTCAATACATTTCTCGAAAACACGGGAGTTCGGCCAAGCCGCCAAAGACAACGGACACGGCGCAGTCCACGCTCCCGGCGCTTTCACGATCGGGACAGCCGACAAGTTTGACTGTCATGTTCGGTGCCTCCCGCGCAGCGCAATTTGCGCGGAGAAAAAAATAAGCGGACACATCCTGGAGGAATGATATGAAAATAACAAGCGGGGTTTTCCCTGCAAGAGCAACGGCCATTGCGATCGCATTGGCGTCGGTACTGCCTGTGAAAGCGGTCTGGGCGTTTGAATTCGATACTGGAAACCCGGACCTCAAGATACGTTGGGACAACTCGTTCAAATATACAGCGGGCGGTCGCGTCAATGATCCGGACCAACGGGTTGCTGTTTCCTTTGCCAATCCGAACGTCGATGCCGGCGATCTCAATCTGAAGAAGGGCTTGATTAACAATCGCATCGACTGGCTGACCGAGTTCGATATCTCCGCCAAGAATGTCGGTGCGCGCGTTTCAGCCGTAGCTTGGTACGACGATGTCTACAACAAAGGCCGTACCGATTTTCCTGCATCGACGCCGATTCCAAACAGCATTGGTGCGCTTCTTGGCGGACCTAACAATCAATTCACCGCCCAGACCAAGCGCCTGATGGGGCGCAAGGCGGAGTTCTCCGATGCTTTTGTGCGGGGTAGCATCGAGGTAGGAGACGGGATGAAGCTGAGCGGCCGGGCCGGACGGCACACCCTTCTCTACGGCGAAACCCTGTTCCTGGGGGCAAACGGGATCGCCGCTGCGCAAGGGCCGGTGGACCTGATCAAGGCATTTTCCCTTCCCGGCACCCAATTCAAGGAAATCGCCTTACCTGTTGGCCAAGTCTCTGGCAACCTGCAGATCACTTCCAATGTCTCCGTCGGCGCCTATTACCAGTACGAATGGCGTCCATTGCGCTTGCCCGCGACGGGGAGCTATTACAGTCCTGCCGACTTTGTCGGGACAGGGGCTGATCTGTTGCTGACACCAAGCGGTGGGGCGGCGAACCGGATAGCAGACCAGGAGGGGAGTGATTCGGGTCAGTTTGGCGCTCAAGTGAAATTCAAGGTTCCCGGCAGGGATATCGAATTCGGGCTATACGCGGCGAAGTATCACGACAAGGGGCCCATCCCGGTTCTGAATGTCACCGATCCGAACGGTGCGTTCGGTGCAGGAACCTATCGACAGGCTTTTGCTAAAAACATCAAAACCTACGGAGCTAGCTTCTCAACCTTGGTCGGCGAAACCAACGTGGCCGGCGAGATATCGACGCGCCGCGACACGCCGTTGCACCCCTTGGGCGACCTGGTGATCAATTTCGATAATGCCGCAGACAACGACAAGAACACGTCCTACGCGATCGGCAACACATTGCACGTCAATTTCTCCGCCATTACCTTGTTTCCGGCGACTGCACTCTGGCAGGGGGCAAGTTTCGTAGGGGAGCTCGCTTTCAACCGGCTGCTCAGCGTGACGCGCAACCCGACCAATCCGGCGTTTCCAAACGGGGTATTGAATTCCACCCACACACGGGATGCCTGGGCGACGCGCTTTGTTCTCCAGCCCGAGTATTTCCAGGTTCTGCCCGGGCTGGACCTGCAGGTGCCAATCGCAGTGGGCTACGGCATCAGCGGGCGTTCCGCGGTCTTCCAGGTCGCTCCCGAGCATGGCGGCGATGTCAGCATCAGTTTAAATTTTGATTACAAGAAAACCTGGAAAGCCGGCGTCCAGTACAGCCACTACTACGGCTCGGCCGGTGCGGCACCTTCAATGGATCCTGCCACGAATACCCAGGCGAGCTACAAGCAATATTATGCCGATCGCGATTTCATCACGCTGTCTATTCAGCGCACATTCTAAAAACACAGAGGAGACTGACATGACTATAAAACCAAGAATGTTCGCATTGGCCTCGGCGCTTGTATCCGGCCTCGCCACCATCAGCATCGCCCACGCGGCCGTCTCTGTTGAGGAAGCGGCCAAGCTGAAAAGTACGCTCACCCCGCTCGGCGCAGAGAGGGCGGGCAATAAGGATGGCACCATTCCCGCTTGGGATGGTGGCCTCACCAAGCCGGTGGCGGGCGCGATGCGCGGCGACGTCCCGGTGGATCTATTCGCGAGCGAGAAGGCGGTGCTTCAGATTACCGCGAAGAATATGGCGCAATATGCCGACAAACTGAGCGAAGGCACGCAGGCGCTGCTGAAAAAATACCCGGATACCTTCCGGGTCGACGTTTACCCGACGCACCGCACAGCGGCAGCCCCGCAGTGGGTCTACGAAAACACCTTCAAGAACGCGACTCGCTGCAAAACCAAGGAGGGCGGGATTTCAGTCGAAGGCTGTTACGGTGGCATCCCGTTTCCCGTGCCAAAAGACGGTTTCGAAGTGATGTGGAACAGCTTGCTGAGAGTGGAAGCGGAGGCAATCGAATTCGGGTTTAAGAACGTGGTCGGCTCTGCTGATGGCACCTGGACGCTCGCGACGCGGAACGACAACAATTGGAACTTCCCGTACTACTACAAGGATGGTTCCCCTGAAAAATGGTCGGGAAAGTATTTTCTCCAGCGATTCAGTACCACGGCACCCGCTTTCAAAGTCGGCGAATCGCTCGTGATCCATGACAGCATCGAGTCAGCTCAGCCACGACAGGCGTGGCAGTATCTGGTCGGACAGCGCCGCGTGCGTCGGGCGCCAACCGTAGGCTACGACACGCCCGATTTTGTGGCGTCGGGGGCGAACTATTTTGACGAGGTTCAGGGCTTGTTGGGAGGACTGGACCGTTATCAATGGAAGCTTGTCGGAAAGCGGGAGATGTACATCCCCTACAACGACAACCAATTTCTTGCGGCAAAGGTGGATGAGGCGTTCAGCAAGTCCCATCTGAATCCGGACAAGCTGCGTTGGGAGTTGCACCGGGTCTGGGTGGTCGAGGCAACTGTGGCGCCGGGCAAGCGGCACGCTGTCCCTAAGCGTCGCTATTACCTTGACGAGGATAGCTGGGTCGTCACCCTGCTCGACGGTTACGACGCCGAAGGCAAGCTGTGGCGCACTTCGCAAGTAACGCCGTTCGTGGTTCCGAAAATTCCTGCGGTCGTGATCAAGCCGGTGGTCGTGTTCAATCTGCAGGCCAATACCATGAGTGCGGTACAGTTCCTCAACGAAGAGACTTACCGGGTCGTGGCACGCAAGCCAGAAAGTTTCTACACGGGTGAGGCGGTCGCTGCCGATAGCAGTCGCTAAGTCGAATGGCCGATCGCTGGAAGGCCGGGTTCTACCTTGGCCTTCCCAGAGAATGCCCTCCCCCGGGAGGGCGGAATTTTTCGTCCCCCACAGAACAATGGAGCAGAGTATGTTAATGAATTTCTATCGGCGAGCGTGGTTTGTTGCGGCCATCTTACTGGCCGCAGCGGGCGGTGTGACGACTTGCCTGGCTGAGCCGGTAAGGGAGCAAGCGGACTTGCTGGACAGGCCGGCACAAATGAGCTCGCGCGCCAGCCGATCCGTGCTGCTGGCGGTAAGCCGCGTCGACAAGCGCTTGGTGGCAGTCGGCGAGTCGGGCATCGTCCTCCTGTCTGACGATAACGGCAACGGCTGGCGCCAAGCCAAGGTACCCACTAGCGTGGCGCTTACCAACGTGCACTTCGCGACAGCGCGCAAGGGCTGGATCGTGGGGCACGGAGGGGTCGTCCTGAAGAGCAGCGACGCGGGCGAGACCTGGGTCAAACAGCTCGATGGCAGGCAGGCAGCGCAACTGGAGCTGGCGGCCGCCAAGGCCGAAGCTGGGCAGGGCGGTGCTGCCGCCGGGAAGCACCTGAGGGAAGCCGAGCAGTTGGTGAAGGACGGCGCCGACAAACCACTGCTCGACGTCTTTTTCTCCGACGAAAACAAGGGATTGGTGGTCGGTGCCTACGGCTTGATCTTTACCACCGATGATGGTGGCAAGACCTGGCAGTCGCTCAAGCAACACCTCGACAACCCCAAGGGCAAACACCTGTACAGCATCCACGCCGCCGGAGCAGAATTCTATGTGGCCGGCGAGCAAGGCGCGCTGTATCGCTCCAGCGACAGAGCCAAGACATTCACCGAAGTGAAGACTCCTTATGTGGGCACCTATTTCGGTGCCCTCACAGCTGCGGGAGGAGAGCTTGTCGTGTTTGGGCTGCGCGGCAACGTCTATCGCTCCGACGATCACGGTGCCGCCTGGCAGAAGATCGATACGGGCCTGCCCGTGACGATCACTGCCGGTAGTCGTTTATCGGACGCCTCGCTTGTGCTGGTAGACGAGACCGGCCGTGTGCTGCACAGCCGCGATGGCGGACGCAGTTTCAAGCAGGTGCCTGTGCCTCGCCCCTCGCCCTTCACCGGGGTTGCGCAAGCCGTCGACGGCAGCCTGGTCTTAAGTGGCGCGCGCGGCATGACGCAACTCATCCCCCCAACGAATCTCGCGGAGCATAAACAGTGAATGCCGACACCCCCCTCCCAGAGCACCCTGTCATCCGCAACGTTAAAGATTTCGATCGCCAATCCGGATCGATAGTCGAGCGCCTGCTGTTCAATCACCGGATCATCTTGGTGGTGCTTTGTCTGATCATCACCGCGCTGCTCGGCTACCAGGTGCGGGGACTGAAACTCAACGCCGCGTTCGAGAAAATGATTCCCGCCAAGCACCCCTACATCGTCAACTACCTGGCGAACAAGGGACAGCTCGCAGGACTCGGGAATACGCTGCGCATCGCCGTCGAAAGCAAGAATGGCACGATCTTCGACGCCGCCTATCTGGAGACGGTGCGCAAGATCAACGATGAGGTTTTCCTGTACCCCGGCGTCGATCGTCCCTACATGAAGTCCCTGTGGACCACGGCCACGCGCTGGACAGGTGTCACCGAAGAGGGACTCGACGGTGGCCCGGTAATTCCTGACGACTACGACGGCTCGGTCAAGAGCATCGATCAGGTGCGCCTGAACGTGGAGCGCTCCGGCGAGATAGGGCAGTTAGTGGCAGGCAACTACAAGTCGAGCATCGTGCTCATGCCGCTTCAGGATAAGAATGCGGAAACGGGACAGCGCATCGACTACCACGCGCTGTCACAGCGTCTGGAACAATTGCGGCAAAAATACGAAACCGACAACATCAAGATCCACATCACCGGTTTTGCCAAGGTGGTGGGTGACCTGATCGATGGCCTGCAGCAGGTACTGCTGTTCTTCGCCGGGGCGATTGCCATTTGCACCTGCGTGCTCTACTGGTACACCCGCTGCCTGCGCAGTACCCTGCTGGTCGTTCTCTGTTCGCTCATTGCCGTGGTGTGGCTGCTCGGCCTGCTGCCGACCCTGGGTTTCGAACTCGATCCCTACTCCATCCTGGTGCCGTTCATGGTGTTCGCTATCGGCATGAGCCACGGCGCGCAAAAGATGAACGGCATCATGCAAGACATCGGCCGCGGCACGCACAAGCTGGTGGCCGCCCGTTATACCTTCCGGCGCCTGATCTTGGCTGGCATTACAGCACTGCTAGCCGATGCGGTTGGCTTTGCCGTGCTGATGGTGATCGACATCAAGGTGATCCAGGATCTCGCGGTGACTGCCAGCATCGGTGTTGCCGTGCTGATTTTCACCAATCTGGTACTCATTCCGATCCTGCTCTCCTATACCGGGGTGAGCGCGAAAGCCGCCCAGCGCAGCCTCAAGGCCGAATTGATGGATAAATTGGACGGGCAACACCGCAAGCATCCGTTCTGGGCCTTTCTCGATCATTTCACCAAGCCCAAGTGGGCAAGGATCGCTATCGTGAGTGCCGCCATACTCGGCGTGATCGGTTTTGCCATCAGCTTGCAGCTCAAGATCGGCGACACCGATCCCGGCGCGCCGGAGCTGCATCCCAACTCCCGCTACAACCGCGACAACGCCTTCATGGTGTCCAACTACGCAGCGAGCAGCGACACCTACGTGGTGATGGTGAAGACCCCGCAGTTTCACTGCGCGCACCACAACACCTTGCTGGATGTCAATGCCTTGGAGTGGCAGTTGCAGCAACTGCCCGGCGTGGAATCGACCAACTCGCTGGCGGCTCTTGCCAAGCGCTCCGCGGCCGGCATGAACGAAGGCAGCCTCAAGTGGTACGAGATCCCGCGCAGCCAGGACATGATCAACGCCATCATCACGCGTGCTCCGCGGGAGCTCTTCAACCAGAACTGCGATCTGCTGACCATCTACGTCTCGCTCAAGGACCACAAGGCAGACACCCTCGATAGCGTGGTACAGACCTTCGAGGCCTTCGCCGCCAAGCACAACAACGCTGAGCTGCGCTTTCTCTCGGCTGCCGGCAACGCAGGAATCGAGGCAGCGACCAACATCGTGGTCAAGCGCGCCAATGTGCAGATGCTGCTCCTGGTCTACGCGGCGGTAAGCGCGCTCGCCTTCATCACTTTCCGCTCCTGGCGCGCGGTGATCTGTGCGGTGCTGCCCTTGATGCTGACTTCCGTGCTGTGCGAGGCGCTGATGGTGTATCTCAACATCGGGGTGAAGGTGGCCACGCTCCCGGTGATCGCCCTGGGCGTTGGCATCGGCGTGGACTATGCGCTTTACGTGCTGACGGTGACGCTGGCACGGCTGCGCGAAGGCATGAGCTTGTCGGAGGCTTACTACAAGGCACTGCTCTTCACCGGCCGGGTGGTGGTACTGACCGGCATCACCCTAGGGCTTGCGGTCGCGACATGGGTATTTTCACCCATCAAGTTCCAGGCAGATATGGGCATCCTGCTCGCCTTCATGTTCGTCTGGAACATGCTGGGTGCGCTGATTCTGCTGCCTGCGCTCGCCTATTTCCTGTTGCCGCAGAAGGCAGTGACGGTGCCGGATGAAAGCGCGGTCTTGGCCGCCTGATTTAGATCAGTCGGTTATGGAGATTTCACGGCTTGACGCCGTCTTTATGATGAGTTCTCCACTTCGGGCCCCCGAAGTTTTGGGGGCGTGAAAACGCCCCCTTTTTTTGCTGTTGCATATCAATGAAGCGGAAAAAAACCGACAGAAGAAACAGCTAGCTAGTCTAGGCACCGATCCAAGAAGGTTTCACGACGCGGGACCGGCACTCGGCACAGACAAGCCACTGGCCTCGTCACTTGCCTTGTACTTCTCACAGCGATAGGCTAGCTGCGAGCGTGTGACGCAGAGCAGGCGAGCTGCGGCCGAAAAATTCCCTTTGGCCTGCTCGACAGCGTTTTCAACCAGGATGCGCTCGACCTGTTCGAGGGAGACCACACCGCTGGCATCGCCCAGCGCCTGCAGCAATGTTTGCAGCAGGGAGTTCTTCGGAAGAGCGGCGTCGGCTGCGGCCGATTTATCTTTCGTCAGCGTCCCGGACCCGCCCTGCAGGGCGATGGACAACACCTCGTTCGACGGCTTCTCGCCACTGTTAAACATATGGGGCAGATCGATCATTTCTTCATCGTTGGCAGAGATGACGCCGCGCTCGACCAGGTTTTGCAGTTCTCGGATATTGCCCGGGAAGCGGTAGTTGAGCAGCGCCCTGATCGCACATGGCGTAAAACCAATCACGTTGCGAGCGTATTTTCGGCAGTAATGGTTGAGAAAGTGGTTCATCAGTAGCGGAATGTCATCCTTGCGGTCGCGTAGCGGCGGCAAGCGGATCGGAAATACGTTCAGACGATAGAACAAATCTTCGCGGAAATTGCCGTCGCACACGGATTGACGCAGATCGACATTGGTTGCCGCAATGACGCGCACGTTGACTCGCATGCTGCGCGTGCCCCCTACGCGCTCGATTTCGCCTTCCTGCAACGCGCGTAGAAGCTTGCCCTGGGCGACCAGACTTAAGGTGCCGATCTCATCGAGAAACAGGGTTCCGCCATCGGCCCGTTCGAACCGTCCCGGGCGTGATTGGACCGCGCCGGTATAGGCGCCGCGTTCGACACCGAATAGCTCCGATTCAATCAGTGTTTCAGGAATCGCAGCACAGTTGACTGCGACAAAAGGTTGTTGTGCGCGCTGGCTGATCCGGTGGAGCATGGTGGCAAACATCTCCTTGCCTACTCCCGATTCCCCGGTGAAAAGAACTGTCGCATCGGTTGGCGCGACTCGCTTTAGCTGATGACAGGCGGCGTTGAAGGCGGCGGACGCCCCGATCATGGCGGTTAAATACGACGAGTTCGGCGCGGCGCCTTCCGCACTTCCAGGTACGTTGGCTGCAGCAACCTTGCCCGGTGTCCGGGAGGCCGGCGCGCCGACAAACTCTTCGGCATTGAGCCGGCGCATATCTTCCTCAATGTCATCCCAGAGTTCGGCCGACTTGACCACCAGACGGCAAGCGGCATCCCCCATCGAACGACAGCCGACCTCGCGGGCAATCAGGTTGTGCCCAAGCAGGGTACTTCCGTGCCCCATGGCATAGCCAACCAATATCCAGCAGGTGGCCGAGGTGCCGAGGCCATAGGCGGCGATGTGTTCATCGGCCTCGATCGAGTGGTGCCACAAGTATTCGCCGTCGAAATAACCTGTTGCCGGATCGAATTTGAAGTGGACAGGCTCGACCTTGACCATTCCCTCGAAGGAGTGCAGTTGCGCCGTGAGCAGCACGGCAAGATCGGCCTTGGGCCAGCGCGCACGCGAGATGCGCGCGTCGCGCGCTCCGGCGATATAACCCATGCGCGTAAACAGCCCCCGGGCCTTCTCGATGCCCAGGCTGTCGATCAGTTCGCGTCGCAATGCGCCAAAGGCATTGCCATGCATCAGCATCATGCGCTGGTCGTTGAGCCAGATATGCCCGTCCGCAGGGGAAAACGATAGACATTCGGTGATGTCGGTCAGAGCAGGCCGAGCGTCAGCGCTCAGATGAGCCAAGTCACCTGGCTGCAGGACCGTGTTGGCTGTACGCGCCAGTTCGGCCAATGAAACGCGACGATGTGCTGTCATGGGGTGTCTCCTCCATAAGTTTCGGGTAGCTGATTTTCTTAATTTTTTGCTACGCCGCTTGTTCGCTTTTAACAATTTCATTAAATAAGCGCAATTGGTTTTTTTGCTGCATTGCAGTATCCGAGCGCAAATTTAACTGCTGGTTTAACAGTCCAGGCTGTAATTTTCACCGATGCTGCAACGCCGCATCACTAGTGATCAGAACAGTTGGCACAGCGTTTGCCTAGTAGCTTGTCGATGCGAATGGCTTCGCGAGCAAATGGCGTGCCAGTTTTCGATAGACAAACGAAGTAGGAGAGAAAAACATGATGACACGGGTAGTGCGATTCCATGAGTTCGGCACTCCAGAGGTGCTCACGATCGAGGATCTCGAGGTGGGCGAACCCGGTCCCGGGGAGATGCGCGTGCGCGTCCAGGCGATCGGCCTGAACCGGGCCGAGGCTGCCTTTCGCGCAGGTCAGTACATTGAAAGGGCGCAACTACCCGCCCGCTTGGGTTACGAGGCAGCCGGAACGGTGGACGCGTTGGGCGAGGACGTGAGCGGCTTCGACATCGGCGAAGCGGTGTGCGTCATTCCGCAATTTTCGATGAACCGCTACGGTGTCTACGCCGAGCAGGCGATCGTTTCCGCCGCCGCGGTCGTCAAGCGTCCTCCTGGCTTGAGCACGATAGAAGCCGCAGCGCTCTGGATGCCGTACCTGACGGCATACGGCGCCCTGATCGAGGTGGCCCGGATCGACCAGGGCGACGCAGTGGTCATCACTGCCGCTTCCAGTAGCGTCGGTCTTGCCGCCATTCAAATTGCCAACAGCGTCGGCGCCGTGTCCATTGCCGTTACGCGAACCGAGGCCAAACGCGCCGGGCTGCTCGAGGCCGGCGCTGCCCATGTGATCGTCAGCCAGGAACAGGACGTCACTGCCGAGGTGATGCGGATCACCGACGGGCACGGCGCACGCATGGCCTTCGATCCGGTTGGCGGCCCCGCCGTCATCCATCTGGTCTCGGCACTGGCGTGCCAAGGCATACTCGTACTTTACGGCAACCTGAGTGGAGAGGCGCACCAGACACCCTTCCCTTTCGGTCCAGCCGTGGGCCGAGGCTTATCTCTGCGCGGCTATCTCGTGTTCGAGATCATCCACAATCCGACCCGCCTGGCGCTCGCCCAATCGTTTATCAGAGAGGGACTGCAGACCGGTACGCTCAAACCAAAGATCGATAAAACATTTCCCTTCGACCAGATTGTGGAAGCCCATCGCTATCTGGAAGGCAATCAGCAGTTGGGCAAGGTCGTGGTCACACTCTGAGCAAAAAATGGCTTGGTCTAATCAACACTGAAGGTACTTATGATCAACGAAGGCGATCTGTTGTGGACGCCCAGCGCCGGCTGGGTGGAGAACGCGAACGTGACAGCGTTCACGAATTGGCTGCAAAGCGAGCGAGGTCTGGTGTTCGCGAACTATGATGAACTTTGGCGCTGGTCGGTCACCGAACAGGAGTCGTTCTGGGGCGCGCTTTGGGATTACTTCTCTGTCGAATCGTCGGCGCCCTTCACCCGCGTGCTCGGCAGTCGCCAGATGCCCGGTGCCGAGTGGTTCCCCGGCGCGCGGCTCAACTACGCGCAGCACATCCTGCGCCGCGAGCGCGCCGGCACCGACGCACTCATGTTTTTGAACGAAGCAGCACCGCTAAGCGGCATGCGCTGGGAGAATCTGGCCGGCCAGGTGCGGATCCTCGCGACCCAGCTGCGCCGGCTCGGCGTCAAGCCCGGCGACCGGGTCGTTGCCTACCTGCCCAACATCCCGCAGGCGATCATTGCCATGCTGGCCACCACCAGCATCGGCGCCATCTGGGCCAGTTGTTCGCCGGATTTTGGCTCGCGTGGCGTCCTCGACCGTATCGCCCAGCTCGCGCCCAAGGTGCTTTTCTGCGTCGACGGTTACCGCTACGGCGGCAAGGCGTTCGATCGCCGCAGCGAGCTCAAGGAGATCATTGACGCACTCGATGGCCTTGAGCATGTCATCCACCTGCCGTATCTGAACTCCGAGGACTCGCGCCCGCCCGATGCGCGCGCGCTGCAGTGGGCGGCGTTGTTGGATCACCCACCCGTGTCGGCCGAGGAATTTTGCTTCGAACAGGTGCCGTTCGACCATCCGCTGTGGATCCTGTTCTCTTCCGGCACCACCGGCTTGCCCAAGGCCATCGTGCATGGCCACGGCGGCATCCTGCTGGAGATGATGAAGCTCTTGCACTTTCACATGGACATCCATGCCGGCGAGCGCACCTTCTTCTTTACGACCACCGGCTGGATGATGTGGAACGTGGTCGCCAGCTCGCTCCTGGTTGGCGCCTGCCCGGTGCTCTACGACGGCAACCCGGCCTACCCGGAGCCTGATGTGCTGTGGAAGATGGCGCAGGATAGCGGCGCCAGCTTCTTCGGCGCCAGTCCGACCTACGTCGACATCATGGACAAGGCCGGCATCGTGCCGGGAGATAAATACGATCTATCGAGGCTGCGCGCGATCATGCCGGCGGGTTCGCCGGTGTCACCCGAATGCACGGCGTGGTTCTATGCGAACGTCAAGAAGGACCTTTGGGTCGCTACCGGTAGCGGCGGCACCGACTGCTGCACCGGTTTCGTCGGCGGCGTGCCGACCTTGCCGGTCTATGCAGGAGAAATCCAGGCCCGCTCGCTCGGGGTGGCTGCGGCCTCGTTCAACGAGCGCGGCGAGCCGGTGGTCGATGAAGTCGGCGAACTGGTGATCACCGAACCGCTGCCCTCGATGCCAGTTTGCTTCTGGAATGACCCGGATAACGTACGTTATCGGGAGAGCTATTTCGAGGAATTCCCCGCTGTCTGGCGCCACGGCGACTTCTTCCGCATCAATGCGCGCGGCGGTTGTTTCGTGTTGGGCCGCGCGGATGCCACGCTTAACCGGCAAGGGGTGCGCATCGGCACCGCCGAGATCTACCGCACTCTGGCGGCCGTCGAAGAGGTGGACGATGCGCTGATCGTCAATCTCGACCTGCCCGGCGGCAAATTCTTCATGCCGCTGTTCGTCAAGCTCGCTGCAGGAGTGCAACTCGATGCCGATTTGGAAAAGCGCATCTGCACTCGACTGCGCAAGGAGCTCACGCCGCGCCACGTGCCGGACCGGATTATCCAGGTGCCGCAGATTCCGATGACATTGACCGGCAAGAAGATGGAAGTGCCGGTGCGCAAAATTCTGATGGGCGTGCCTTCGGAGAAGGCGGCGAACCGCAACGCGATGGTCAATCCCCTGGCGCTGGACGACTTCGAGCGCTACGCGCGCACGCAACGGGACTATGACCTTGAACAAACTGCCGGCGTTGCCGGCGTAACACCGGGAGGAACATCATGAGCGAAAAACCGCACGTGTTGCTGATCGCGACACGAGATACCAAGGAACTTGAAGCGCAATTCATCCGCGAGTGCCTCGAAGAGGCCGGCGTGCAGGTGCATCACCTCGATACCAGCATCCGCAGGACGGTTGATGACAGCGCCGAGATCACCCCCGATCAAGTCGCTGCGGCAGCGGGAAAAACCATGGCCGAAATTCGCGCACTGAAGCACGAGGGCAAGTGCCAGGTGGTGATGATCGACGGTGCAATCAAGTGTGCCCATGAATTGCACCAGCGTGGCGGCTTGAGCGGCATCCTCGGCTTGGGCGGTTCAATGGGCACCACGCTGGCCACATTGGTCATGCAAACGTTCCCTTACGGTTTGCCCAAGGTGATGATCTCCACCATGGCATCAGGCATGACCCGGCCGTTCGTCGGCGCCAAGGACATCGTGATGGTGAACCCGGTTTGCGATATTTCCGGCCTCAATTCGATCTCCCGCGGCGCCTTTCGCAACGGCGCCCTGGCGGTGGCCGCCATGGCTCACGACTACCGAAAGACGACCGCCATCGCTTACCGCGACCGATTGACGGCGGCCGAGGACAAGCCGCTGGCGGCTATCTCGACCTTGGGCACCACCGAAAAATGCAGTGCCAGAGTCCGCCAATCCCTCGAGAAAAATGGCTTCGAGGTGATGGTTTTTCATACTCTCGGTACCGGCGGGGCGGCAATGGACCAGATCATTCGGGAGCGCGACGTTGCGGTGGTGGTCGATATGTCGCTGATCGAGGTCAGCGAATACCTCCATGGCGGCTTGTGCGCTACCGGGCCGGACCGTTGCAAGGCGGCTCTGGAGAAGGGCGTGCCGACGGTCTTTGCCCCTGGCAACCTGGATTTTCTGGTGGCCGGGCCGCTAGAGGAAGCCAAGGTGCGCTTTCCCGGCAAGCGCTATCACGAGCACAACGTGGCGCTAACGGCGGTGCGAGCCGGCGCCCAGGAATTCCGGAACGATGCCGAACATCTGGCGGGCCTGATCCAGAACGCCAAGGGTCCGGTTGCCTTCTTCGTGCCGCTGCTTGGTTTTTCGAACCACGATAGTCCGGAAGGCCATCTGCACGATCCCTCGCTGCCCCCGGTTTTTGCCGCGCACTTGAAGAAAGTCATGCCCGATGGCGTGCCAGTAACGGAGTTTCCGCTGCATATCAACGACGAGCAATTTGCCGATGCGCTGGTCGAGCAAGCCATCGCCTTTTCCCATTACCGCAGTGGAGCTGCAAGCAAATGAAACTGACCAACGACGACGTACACGAAATCCTGCAACTGCTGGACGCAGGACCATTCAACGAACTGAACTTGCAGACCTTACGCTTCAAGCTGCAGTTGCGGCGTGGCGGCGACGGCGAGTGGATGCAGGAAGGGCAGATTCTTTCGGCGCCTAACCTGTTGCCGCCGGTAACGGCGGCAACAACGCCGGCGGCGGGCGTTGCCGATGCGCAGCAGAAAACGGGGCATGCGGAAGCAGATCATCTGATTCCGGTACGCACCCCGCTGCTCGGCACCTTCTATCGTGCCGCCAAGCCCGGCGCGCCCTCATTTGTCGAGGTGGGTAGCCGTGTCGAGAAGGATAGCCTGGTAGGAATCGTCGAGACGATGAAACTGATGAACTCGGTATATGCCGGCGTCGCTGGCAAGGTCGTCGAAATCTGCGCCAAAGACGGGGCATCCGTCGAGCATGACGCGGTGTTGATGCGTATCGAACCGGAGGGCGCATGATCATCCGCCGCATCCTCATTGCCAACCGCGGCGAGATCGCGGTACGCATCGTGCGTACCTGTCAGCGCCTGGGCATCGAAAGCGTCCTTGCCGCCTCCGAAGCCGACCTCGACTCATTAGCGGCGCGTCTGGCCGACCGGACGATCTGCATCGGGGGGGCGAAGTCGTCCGAGAGCTACCTCAGCGTCGATGCCGTTGTCGGCGCGGCAATTGCGGCGAAAGCCGACGCGATCCATCCGGGCTATGGTTTCCTGTCCGAAAACCAAAAGCTCGCCCACGCCTGCTTGGCGGCAGGAATCGTCTTCATAGGGCCAACCGAAGCGCAGCTCGATGCCGTCGGCGACAAGCTCAAGGCCCGCAGCCATGCGCTCGCTGCTGGTTTGCCGGTGGTGCCTGGCGGCGAGGCCGACAGCATTGAGGAGGCCCAGTCGCTCGCCGAAAAAACCGGCTGGCCGATCCTGATCAAGGCGGTTTCTGGCGGTGGCGGCCGCGGCATGAAGCTGGTGCATGAGCCGGCCAAACTGGCCGAAACGATCGAACTGGCCATGGCCGAGGCACATGCTTCGTTCGGCGATCCGCGGGTCTATCTGGAGCGTTACGTCGCCTCCGGTCGGCACGTCGAAGTGCAAGTGCTCGGTGACGGCGAGAACGTGATTCACCTCGGCACCCGCGATTGCTCGATCCAGCGGCGTTATCAGAAGCTGGTGGAGGAGGCTCCCGCGCCCAACCTGCGCGACGGCCTGCGGGTCGAGATGCAGAGCGCCGCAATCAGCTTCGCCAAGCATCTCCAATACCGCGGGCTCGGTACCGTGGAGCTGCTGGTCGACTGCGAACGCGACACCTTCTATTTCCTGGAAATGAACGCACGCATCCAGGTGGAACACCCGGTCACCGAGGCGATCTGTGGACTCGATCTGGTGGCCGAGCAGATCGCGGTCGCCGAAGGGCAGCCGTTACGGCTGACGCAGGACGACGTGAATCTCACCGGGCACGCCATCGAGTGCCGCATCAATGCCGAAGACTGGACCGCCGACTTCCGTCCCAGTCCGGGGACGGTGAGCCGTGCAGTGTTTCCGCTCGGCGAAGGCGTGCGCGTGGACACCCATATGCAGACCGGCGCGCGGGTGCCGCCGTTCTACGACTCGCTGCTCGGCAAGCTGATCGTGTATGGCGTTGACCGGGCACAGGCGCTCGAGCGTCTGCGGTATGCACTCGCGCACTGCCAGATTGACGGCGTCAAAACCAACCTGCCGATGCACGTTGAGCTGATGCAGCAGGAGGAGTTCGCCCGCGGTGGCGTGAACACCGCTTATTTCCCCTGGTTCCTGGAAAACCGGGCGACCGCACTGCGCGACCTGTGTGTCGCAGAAGGACGCTGACATGGCCAGCATCGAACTCATTGACGTGTCGATCCGCGACGGCAACCAGAGCCTGTGGGGGGCGACGGGTCTCAATACCCCGCAGATACTGTCGATCGCACCGATCCTCGATCGTGTCGGTTTTCGGGCGATCAATTTCACTTCCAGCACCCACATAGGGATGACGGTCAAAACCCACCGGGAAGACCCTTGGGAACGCATTCGCCTGACCCATGCGGCGATGCCGAATACACCGCTGGAGTTCATCGGCACCGGGCTGCGCTTCATCTCCTGGGAAAGCCAGCACCCCGAGTTCATGCAGCTGGTCTACGACCGGCTGGTCGTCAACGGCATTTCGCGCTGCATCGTCATGGATCCGATGAACGATGTGCAGGCCATGCTGGAGTCGGCGCGGATGATGCGCAAGGCAGGCGTGAGCGAGATCATCGGCGCCTTGACTTACACGATCAGTGTCGTGCACGACGATGCCTACTATGCCGATTTTGCGGCGAAGCTGGCCAGTTCGCCGGAAATCGACCGCCTCTACCTCAAGGATCCGGCCGGGATTCTGACGTCCGAACGGGCCCGCACGCTGATCCCGGCCATCCGGCCGCAACTGGGCGGCAAGGCGCTCGAGCTGCATTCGCATTGCACTATCGGGCTGGCGCCGATGACCTACATGACCGCAGCAGAGCTGGGCGTCGATGGGCTGCAGGTCGCCTGCGGCGCGCTCGGTGACGGCACCTCGCTGCCAGGCGCGCAGCGCGTGCTCGCCAATCTGCGCGAGTTGGGCCATACCGTCGACATCGACGACCGGGCACTGGCACAGGTGGCCGATTACTTCACACGCCTCGCCGCTGCCGAGAGCCTGCCGGTAGGACGGCCGCAGGAGTTCGACGCCGCCTTCCTGCGTCATCAGGCTGCCGGGGGATACATCTCGACCACCCGCCGCCAGCTTGCCGAACTCAAGCTCGAGCACCGCTTCGACGATGTGATGGACGAGTTGAGCCGGGTGCGTGCAGAGCTGGGCTATCCGATCATGGTCACGCCGTTCCCGCAGATGCTCGGCTCGCAGGCCCTGTACAACGTGATCGGCAGCGAACGCTACGGCAACGTATCGGATCAAGTGATCCGCTACGTCCTGGGCAGCTTTGGCCGACCGACCGTGCCGATCGACCCCCAGGTGAAGGACCGGATTCTGTCGCGGCCACGTGCCAGGGAGCTGATGAACGAGCCACCGCCTTCAACGCTGGCGGAGATGCGCAAGCGTTTTCCACCAGGCATCTCGGATGACGAATTCTTGCTGCGGGCGACGATGCCGGCAGACCAGGTCGATGCCATGATCGCCGCTGGTCCCGCACGCCGGCACTACAACCCGGATGTGCGGCCGATCCTGAAATTACTCCGTGAACTGCAGACACGTCCTGGTGTATCTGATGTTGTCATCGATAAACCTAACTTCCGCCTGGAACTGCATGGTGGTTGCTCTAAGGAGACTCATCATGGATGACGGCCGCCTCGTTTTTGCCGCGAAAGGATCTTCTGAATCCGTGCTCGAGCGCTTGGGTCGAGTACGGGGTTTTGTATTCGACATGGACGGCACCCTGGTGCTCGGCGACGAGCGCAATCACGGCTTGAAGCCATTGCCAGGAGCACTGGAAATCACCCGATGGCTGACCGAACATGGCATTTCGTTCACCGTGTTTACCAATGGCACGACGCGTACGCCCCAGGACTATGCGCAGGTGTTGCGCGAGCTAGGGTTCGCACTGACCGACGAAGCGATGATGACGCCGGCCAGCAGCGCGGTCGACCTCTTTGTGCAGCGCGGCTACAAGCGTGTGATAGTGCTGGGTGGAGATGGACTTGCAATGCCGCTGCGCAAAGCCGGTATTGAAGTCGTTGCTCCAGTAGGCAAGCCGCAGGCAGACGCGGTGTTGATTGGCTGGTATCGCGAATTCACCATGAACAATCTGGAAGCTGCCTGCCATGCGGTCTGGGGCGGTGCCAAGGCCTACAGTGCTTCGCAGGCGATGTTCTTCGCCACTGCTGCCGGCAGGACGCTGGGCACTTCCCGCGCCATTTCCGCCATGCTCAAGGATTTGACCGGGTGCCGGGTACAAGTCATCGGCAAGCCGTCGATCTACGCCTTGGGTGCCGCAGGCCGCCGCCTCGGGGTACGACTGAAAGAGTTGGCGATTGTCGGCGACGATCCAGAACTGGAGGTGCCGATGGCACATCGGGGCCGATCGCTGGCCATCGCGGTCAATACCGGCTTGGGCAAGCACGACTCGTTTGCGCACTTGGCGCCGGCGCAGTGGCCACATCTGACCGTGCAAGGTGTCGATGAGCTCTTGAGCTTGTTGCAAAGTCAATCAGTCCAGGGTCGCTGAGAGCGGCCGTTCAACATCATTCAATGAGAGGAGTCAGGTCATGGGTATAGGGCTATCTGGAACGGTCATGGGGGGCGTCTTGTCGCTCGCATGCCTGGTGTCGACAGGCGTCGCTCGCGCTGACAGCAGCGGCGAGTGGAAAAGTGGCAAAGAGGTCTACGACAAGGTGTGCGGCTACTGCCACGAAACGGGCGTCGGACCGCCAATCAAGGGGCGGGGAGCACCACTAGAGTACCGCGCAATCGTCCGCTATGGCCGGCGCGCCATGCCGCAGTTCCGGTCCGCCGAAATAAGCGAGGAGTTACTTACCAAGCTAATGGATCACATCAAGTAGCCGAACCGATATTGAACAGAATGGGAGGAGAGATGAACGAATCGCGCCGCACTCTATTGACCGGCATGCTGGCCGGAGCCGTCATGGGCGCCGTCGGTCTGCCGAGACTGTCTTTCGCCGCGGACCCCGTAACGTCGAAACCAATGGCATTGCTACTGACGGGAACGTCTTTGGACAGCATGTTTCTGAAAGGAGCGGAAGCGGCGGCGATTGAATCGGGTCAGTCGATCCGGGCGATCGACACCCCGAAGCGAGCCGGCATCGTAGACCCGGCCAGAGTCCGCGTTTTCTTGCAGGCGCATCGCGGCATGCGCGTGGCGGGGCTGGTGGACGACGCCAGCTACGTATTGTTGTGCGAAATAGCTCGCGATGCAGGTATCGCACTGCTGGCGGAGGGGCGGCACGGACAGTACACGCATGCAGTATCGCGGCACGAACTGCGGGTGGCAACCGGTCTGCACGGTGTGGCGGATATGCTCGCCGCGGGCTTGGTGCGCAGCAACGAGCGCTTTGCCGTGGCCGAACGACCGTTTGGTGCGTCTTCCTCCCTCCCGGACCGGGACTGGTCGGGACATGGCTTCGACTCCTACCGCGTGGGAAGGGAGTTCCCGCTTTGTCTGCATCTTGCCGGAGTGCCGCTGGCAAGCGCCTGTGCCGCGCTCGACCTGCCTACCGCGCAAGCCGAGCCGGTCGTCCGCGTAGCCGGTCGCCCAACAGAAGTCCCGCTTGAAGGAGAGTGGCCGGCATTGCTCGGCTACGCCCTATGCCATGCCGGATCCGGCGTCGACGTTCAGGTTCGCGGCGCGACACAGGTGTTTCTCCGGGGTGATGCCCTCCTCCGTCAGCACGACAAGCTCGCCAGCCTCGTGTCTTTTGTAATGGATCTTTGAAGAATTTCTGGAGTTGACATGTCCAAATATATCGCATTGCCCAAGGGCGTTTCCGAGGCCAGCTTTGACAAAGCCATCGGCGAATTCAAGCAGATCCTCGGGGTCGACAAGGTATTTGCAAGCGCCGAGCAGCTCGCCCAATACACCAAGACCATGATGCCGGTCGCCGACTCGGAGCACACGCCGTCCGCCGTGATCCTGGCGCATTCGGTCGAGCAGATCCAAAAAATCCTCGGCGTGTGCAATCGCTACAAGGTGCCCGTGTGGACCATCTCCAGCGGCAAGAACATGGGTTACGGCTCGGCCGCGCCGGCCGAGCGTGGCCAGGTGATACTCGACTTGAAGCACATGAACAAGATCATTGAGGTCAATGCCGATCTTTGTTATGCGCTGGTGGAGCCGGGCGTGACCTACCAGCAGCTGACGGACTACATCAAGGAACGCAATCTGCCGCTCTGGCTGTCCTGTCCGTCGCCCTCCGCCATTGTCGGACCGGTCGGCAACACCCTGGACCGGGGCGTCGGTTACACCCCCTACGGCGAGCACTTCATGTTTTCATGCGGCATGGAAGTGGTGCTCGCCACAGGGGAGGTACTGCGCACCGGCATGGGCGCGATTCCCAACTCGAACACCTGGCAGGTTTTCAAGTGGGGGTACGGGCCGTCTCTTGATGGGATATTCACGCAGTCAAACTTCGGCATCGTTACCAAGCTCGGCTTCTGGCTGATGCCGGCGCCACCGGTTTTCAAGCCGTTCATGGTGCGCTACAAGGACGAGCGCGATGTGGTGGAAATCGTCGATACCATCCGGCCGCTGCGCATTGCCAATGTCATCCCGAATGCGGTGGTGATTTCGCACGCGACCTTCGAAGCGGCCACCATCCTCAAACGCAGCGATTACTACAAGGGCCAGGGGCAGCTCCCGGACGAGGTACTGCGCGCGATATCGCGCAAGCACAACTTTGGCGCTTGGAACGTGTATGCAGGGCTTTACGGCACAGCCGAGCAGGTCGAGGTGAACTGGCAGATTGTCAATGCGGTGCTCAAGAAATCTGGCAAGGCCGAACTCCTGACAGAACAGGACATGGGCGACGATCCTATCTTCCGCTACCGCGCCGACCTCATGCGGGGCAACATGACGTTGAAAGAGTTCGGCCTGTACAACTGGCGCGGGGGTGGCGGGTCGATATTTTTTGCGCCAGTGTCCCAGGCGATGGGCAGCGAAACGCTCAAGCAGACGGAGCTGGCCAAGCGCATTCTGGGCAAGTACGGCCTGGACTATGTGGGGGAATTCATCGTCGGCTGGCGCGACATGCACCATGTCATCGATGTGCTTTATGACAAGACCGATCCGGAGCAGACCACATCGGCGTTCCAGTGCTATGACGAACTGCTCAGCGAGTTCTTGAAGGAAGGCTATGGCAGTTATCGTACCAACACGGCGTTCATGGACAAGGTGGCGGATGGCTACGGTCCCGTGTCACGCGCAGTGAACAAGAAATTGAAACGGGCGCTCGATCCGAACGGCATTCTCGCACCGGGCAAGTCGGGAATCCGAATCTAGCAGTTATTCCATTTCAAAATCAAAGGAGAACACTATGCTACTCAAAGGAAAAACAGCCTTGGTAACCGGCGCCGGAGCGGGAATCGGCCGCGCCATCGCGCTGACATATGCGGCAGAAGGCGCCAACGTCATCGTTTCCGACATCAATGACGACTGGGGCCGTGAAACGGTCGCCCTGATCGAAGGCAAAGGCGGGCGTGCTGTTTACCAGCGGGCCGATACGGCCCGCCCCGAAGACCATGCCGCCCTGATCGAGACGGCCAAACGCGAGTTCGGCCGTCTCGACGCTGCCTGCAACAACGCCGGCATCAGCGGTGAATTCACTCCCACGGCCGAAACGACCGATGAGCAGTGGAAGCGCGTCATCGACATCAACCTGTCGGGCGTGTTCTACGGGGTTCGCGCGCAGATCCGTGCCATGCTCGAAACCGGTGGCGGCGCGATCGTGAATATTTCCTCTATCGCTGGACAGATCGGCATTGAGGGCATCACGCCCTACACTGCCGCCAAGCACGGCATCGTTGGCCTGAGCAAGACCGTGGCCTGGGAATACGGCAAACAAGGCATTCGCATCAATTCGGTCGGGCCGGCTTTCATCAATACCACGCTGGTACAAAATGTGCCGCCGGATGTCCGCGAACAACTCAAAGCGACCCACGCGTTGGGCCGCCTCGGCGAACCGGAGGAAGTGGCCAACCTGGTCGCCTGGCTCAGCAGCGACAAGGCGAGCTTCATTACCGGTAGTTACTACGCAGCCGATGGCGGCTACCTGGCGCGCTGATCGCCCTCACTCCACGCAATACATTTGAAGGAATAGCGATGGTCACAAGCATTCAGGTAATCGGCGTTGGCATGGTCAAGTTTGCCAAGCCCGGCGCCCATGAGCCATATGAAGTGATGGCGGCAAAGGCAATTCGTGGGGCGCTGGCCGATGCCGGCATCGCGTACGGCGAAATCGAGCAAGCCTACGCCAGCTACGTGTTCGGCGACAGCGCCTGCGGTCAGGCGGCTTTGTACCGCGTCGGCATGACGGGAATTCCTGTCTTTAACGTTAACAACAACTGCTCGTCGGGTTCGTCGGCTTTGCTGCTCGCGCGTCAGGCGGTCTTGTCCGGCGCCGTTGAATGCGCTCTGGCGTTTGGTTTCGAGGAAATGCGCCCTGGCGCCCTCGGTCCCGTCTGGAATGACCGGACCTCACCGCTTCTGGAGATGGAGGCGCAACTGGTACAGATCATCCCGGAGGTAGCGCCCGCACCCAACGCCCTTCGTCTCTTCGGCTCTGCCGCCACGGCCTATATTGACAAGACCGGCGCCAACCCCGACGTCTTCGCCAAGGTGGCGGTGAAAACCCGTAATCATGCGATGAATAATCCGATGGCGATCTTCAACAAAGCGCTGACCGTGGAAGAGGTCATGCAGTCGCCCGCCATTTTTCCGCCTTACCTGACACGGCTGGAGGCATGCCCGCCTTCGTGCGGGGCGGCCGCGGCTGTTGTCTGCAGCGATGCGTTTGCCCGTCGGCACGGCATTACCCGCGGCATCAGCATACTCGCACAGGCGATGAGCACCGATCGCCTGGCGCGCAACGACAATCCGATCGACCTCGCCGGTGCCGACATGACCCGCAACGCTGCGCGTCAGGTGTACGAGCAGGCCGGTATCGGTCCGCAGGATGTCGACGTGGTGGAGCTGCACGATTGCTTCACCTCGAACGAGGTGATCACGTATGAGGGACTCGGCCTGTGCGGCGACGGCGAGGCGGAGCGGATGATCAGCCGCGGTGACAACACCTATGGCGGCAAGTACGTGGTCAATCCATCAGGCGGGCTCATGTCCAAGGGACACCCGCTTGGCGCAACCGGTCTTGCTCAGTGTACCGAGCTGGTTTCTCAATTGAGAGGCGAGGCGGGGGCACGACAGCTCGCAGGGGCACGTCTTGCCCTTCAGCACAACTTGGGACTGGGCGGCGCCTGCGTCGTTACGCTTTATGGGCGACAGTCTTGATGAAAATCGATAAAGCTCAGTGCCTAAAGGAGGCCAATGATGTCGTTGCAAGCAATCGTGTTCCACGAAATTCCAACCCCCGCTACGCTCAAGGTGGCCGCTGCGCAGCGCTGGCCGGTGGAAAGGGTGCTGGAACTGTTCAACCTGCCGTTCACTGCCTTGCTGTTCCGCGCCCAACTGGTGCATCGGGAACATTTCGATCCACAGGAAGTGGAGCTGGTAACCCTGCTGTCGATCAAGACTGGGGGCTGCCCGGAAGACTGCGGCTACTGCGCGCAGGCGGCACGCCACGACACCGGATTGCGGGCGCAAAAATTGCTGGAACTGGAAACCGTTCTGGCTGCAGCGCGTGAAGCCAAAGCGCATGGAGCGACCCGCTTTTGCATGGGCGCTGCCTGGCGCGGACCGAAGTACCGCGATCTCGCGCATGTGGAAGACATGGTGCGTGGCGTCAAGGCGCTCGGCATGGAAGCGTGCGCCACGCTCGGGATGCTGGAAGACGGTCAAGCCGAACGATTGAAGGACGCCGGCCTCGACTACTACAACCACAACCTCGACACCGCGCCCGAATTTTACGATAGCGTCATCACTACCCGAAATTACCAGCATCGCCTCGATACCCTCGACCGCGTGCGTAAGGCCGGCATCAAAGTATGCTGCGGCGGTATCGTCGGCATGGGCGAGTCGCGCCGCCAGCGAGCCAGCCTGATCGCACAAATTGCCAACCTCGATCCGCATCCGGAATCGGTCCCGGTCAACCAATTGGTGCCGGTGGAAGGCACGCCACTGCACGCTCTCGACCCGCTCGACCCGCTGGAATTTGTGCGTACCATTGCTGTGGCCCGCATCACAATGCCTACCGCGCGGGTGCGCCTGTCTGCCGGGCGCCGTGAAATGGGGGAAGCGGTGCAAGCAATGTGTTTCCTTGCCGGCGCGAATTCTATTTTTTACGGCGAAAAATTGCTCACCACTGTGAATCCGGATTCCGATGCGGACCGCGCATTGCTCGACAAGCTGGGGCTGTATGCCAAGTTGGCGGCGCACGAATAACCGTGTCGGGTGACTGACCGTGATGGATCGCTTAAAAAAAACGGCGCCGGGATTTCTCCTCGGCGCCGTTTTCATTGACTTGCCAGAGCGCTTACTCTGACTCGCCCTGATGGTGCTCGGCTGCAGCGGCAGCGGTGCTGTCTTCCATCGCTTGCAGCTCGCTGGCCATGTTGGCCTTCTCTTGCTGCAGCAGCGCCTGACGCTCTTCCACTTCCCACGCTTCTTTCTCCTTGCGGGCGCGATGGAAGGCCAGGCCGGTGCCGCCAGGAATCAGGCGGCCGACGATGACGTTTTCCTTCAGGCCGCGCAGACCGTCGCGCTTGCCCATGATCGCCGCTTCCGTCAGCACGCGGGTGGTTTCCTGGAACGACGCAGCCGAGATGAACGAATCGGTCGACAGCAACGCCTTGGTAATACCCAGCAGTACGTTTTCGTAGGTTGCAGGGATCTTGCCGGCGGCAATCACGCGGTCGTTTTCGTCCAGCAGCTCGGAACGCTCGACCTGTTCGCCGACGATGTAGTTCGCATCGCCCGCTTCCACGATCTGCACGCGGCGCAGCATCTGGCGCACGATCACTTCGATGTGCTTGTCGTTGATCTTCACGCCTTGCAGACGGTACACGTCCTGCACTTCGTCGACGATGTAACGCGCCAGCGCTTCGATACCGAGCAGACGCAGGATGTCTTGCGGATCGGCCGGGCCGTCCACGATCATCTCGCCCTTGTTCACCACCTGGCCGTCATGCACCAGCACTTGCTTGTCCTTGGTGATCAGGAACTCGTGCTTGTTGCCGTCCATGTCGGTGATTTCCAG
>JBAQKU010000496.1:0-11602 GCA_049301315.1 Telluria sp. | reverse complement strand
GTCGTGCTCGTACCAGTAGTGCAGGCCCAGTGCTTCCCAGCGCCGGTGCAGGTGGTTGTAGTCGGTTTCGTTGTACTGGTTGGCGCAGGTCAGGCGCGGGTCTTCGCCGTAGATCAGGCTGTTCCAGTTGCGCTGGCGGTAGTTGGCGAAGGTCGCTTCGGTCAGTTCCATCACGCTCCTGGCGTGGAACGACACGTTGTCCTTGCGCAGCTTGGCAAACGCGAGCCACGGTTCGAGCACCATCTGGTAGAACGCGAAGCCGCCGTCGGCGCGCACGAAGCGGAACTCGGTGACGTAGCCGTTGAAGTAGCGCAGGATGCCGTCTTCGCGCACCATCGAGATGGTGACCATCCTGGCCATCATGGCCTTGAGCGGGATGCGGGCGTCGTCGGACAGGAGCTCGGCCTCGAATCGGAAGCAGCGCGAAATTTCTTCGTGCGCGCGCAGCGTGTTCACCAGCAGGATGGCATCGGGCCCGTCCTGGCACGGGAAGTCGAGCCGCAACAAGCGATTGTCTTGGGAGTCAGCGCGAAACGCTGACAGCGCCGCACCGGCGGCAATGGTCTGGCTTCCAATCACGCCGCGTCTCCCGAGCTCGTGCATGCAAATGCGCATGGGCAACGTTACCCGGACCGTCGGACGGTGCGTTGATTGGAGTCAAGCATGCATCTCGGCGGTTTGGCACGCTGGATGGCTTCGCAGATGGGAAAAGTGGGCGGTCAGGCATCGACCGATGCGAAGGCAGCCGCTGCGCGTGAAAACGGGAAACTTGGCGGCCGACCAAGAAAGGCGAAAGGGCCGGCCGCTGCATAAGCTCCAACCCTGATAGCGCGACGCGAACTCCCTGGCTTGACTGGCGTCGACATTGCGGATTAAGGGGCGCGCTAACCAACTGCCAAAATAAACCAATTAGGTTAAAATACGACTATGGAGAAACGAACCCCACATTGCAAGCTGGCCGCGGTCCAAGCCTTAGTAGCGGCTGGCAAGGTACGCACCACGCACGCGGCGCGAACTGGTGCAAATGAGTTGGGGCTTGCATTCTCCGAGATGCTGGACGTTGTGATGGCGCTCACGCCAGCGGACTTCTACAAGAGCATGACCACCCATGCCGATCACACGGTATGGTAGGACGTGTACCGCCCAAGCACGCAGGCGGGCAACGTGTACCTGAAGCTGACAGTCATTGATGACGTGCTGATTGTGTCCTTCAAGGAGCTATAAACATGAAATGTCCTGTTTGCGGCGCGGCTGAACTGGTCCACGACACCCGCGACGTTCCCTACACCTACAAGGGTGAAAGCACCGTCATTGCAGCGGTGACGGGCGATTTTTGCCCGGCCTGCGCCGAGTCCATCTTGGATGCAGCGGAATCGAACCGCGTCATGCGTGAAATGCGTGCCTTCTCCAAGCAGGTGAATGCGGCCATCGTTGATCCGGGCTTCATCACCAGCGTGCGCAAGAAGCTTGAGCTTGACCAGCGCGAAGCCGCCGAAATCTTCGGCGGTGGCATCAATGCCTTCTCGCGCTACGAGAACGGCAAGACCAAGCCGCCGCTGGCCTTGGTCAAGTTGTTCAAGCTGCTGGATCGTCACCCCGATCTGCTCAACGAGATCAGAACCGCCTGACCTGGCGAGAAGCCAAGCCCCAGCCTTAACGCCCGATTTTTCCGTTTTCCCTGATGGCCTGAGAACCCGCCCAGCACCGCCGTTTCTGGAACAAATTTTGAGATTTGCTATGGGACGAAACGGCGATAACTGATGGCGCCATTTACGAGCACAGATGCGCTTGAGACGACGTGCGGCAAGGTACGCCTCAGGGGCCGTGACACTGTCAGCTATTCGCGATCTGATTTGGTTTCGTGCGCATACGCAACAACAGACTTTCATCTCGGCATCAAAATGGTGAGGTGCGGCCTGTGAAACGCGGCCACCTTTATGCTCACCTTCTACCAGGAGTCGGTTCGTGGCACTCACTCCAACCATGCCGTCACGGCAACCATCGATCAAGGCCGCACTGCTGATGCTGATGCTGTTCTTCGGCTGCAGCTTCGGCAGCGCTGTGCGCGCGCAGGCGACGAAGGACGAGGTGGAAGCGGCCAAGCGTGCGCTCGATCTCAAGATCTACCAGGCCACGACCGATGCGCTCGTTGCGCAACGCGAAGCGGAGGTACGCAAGGCAACTGCCGAGGCTGAGCGCGCCGAACTTTTTGCGCGGCTGCCGCCCAGCACAGCGAAGGCATTGGAGGGTGCAACCGACACCCGGCAATTCGGCGCGGCCGGCCTGATCAAGGCCTTCGACCTGGCCCAGCAATTGGCGGTGGATGTGTGTTCGGTCTTACCTGCCGACAAGAAAACCGTCATTCATGAAGTGGCGTCGACCCAGGGCGTGGTCGGTGCGCGCATGGTCAGCGAGTCGATCGGGCGCATGACCGACGACATGAGCAGGCAAAACAAGCAATTGCAGCTGTTTATCGATCAGCATACGCCGCCTGGCCCACCGTTGATCCCGGGCGTCGTTGTGGCGCTGACGGTGGTTCCGGCAACGATCAAGGCGGCAGCCGATGTCAGTTCGCTGTTCAAGACCAACGTCACGGTCGCCGGCCTCGGTTATGGCGAGGGGGCGCGCGCCATGTTCGTCACCGCGCTGGGCAAGGCGTGCCCGAACAAGATCGTGGGCTTCGGTTCGGGCTATCTGGGCGAGCTCGATCTTGCCCAGCACGATAAGTTGCTCGGCAGAGTGCGCACGCTGGTCACGCTGCGTGGCGATTATGCTGGGCGGATTGCTGTTGTCGAGCAATTGGCGGAGCTGGCCAAAGGCGACGCGAAAAGGAACCTGGCGGCGGTAGCGGCGGCGGCCGGCGCGGTGGTGAAGCAGGTCGATGCGTTCGTCGATTCGCTCAAGGCTGGCGAGGCCGGCGAAAAAAGTCCCTTGTTTAATGCGGCGCGCTACCTCGCGTATGCTGGCCGCGCCGGGGATGCCTTGGTGCTTGATTTCGACCTGCGCCTGGAGGGCATGAGCATCGTCAAGGACAACTTGTTTACCGGCCAGCACTTGCGCTTGTCGGGCGTCGCGTTCCTGTGGTACCGATTGTATGAGAGCAATGGCGCGCTGCGCAGCGCTGATGCCATGCGCAGGATAACGGCGCCGGTCGATGTGGATTTGCGCGGCGAGGCGGCGGACGGGGAGTTTTGGGATCGGGCGCCGGTCAGGGCGGGAAGCCGGTTGTGAGGGCGTGGATCGTGTGCGCCAGGCGCACCGCCATCGAGCGCGCTTAGGGGGAGCGCATGCAAGTTCAGCCTTGGCGGGATTTTCTCGCCTCGGCTTGCTTTACGGTTTGCTCGATGGCACCGAAGATGGATTTACCGGCGGCATCGACCATCTCGATCCTGATCGTGTCCCCGAACAGCATGAAGGGGGTGCTGGCGATGCCGTCGGCAATCATTTCCAGACAGCGTTTCTCGGCGATGCAGGAGTAGCCGCGGCTGGCATCCTTGTTCGACACGGTCCCGGAGCCGACAATCGTGCCGGCGCGCGCGTTGCGCGTCTTGCACAGGTGCGCGAGCAGCTGCGGAAAATTGAACACCATATCGACCCCCGCGTTCGGCTGGCCAACCAGCTTTCCGTTCCAGGTCGAGCGCAACGGCAGGTGCACCTTGCCATCCTTCCAGGCCTCGCCGAGCTCGTCGGGCGTGACCGCCACCGGTGAAAAACTCGTCGCCGGCTTGGACTGCAGGAAGCCGAAGCCTTTGGCCAGTTCGGCCGGAATCAGGTTGCGCAGCGATACGTCGTTCGCCAGCATCAGCAGCCTGATATGCAGTTGCGCCTGGTCCGGCGTCGAGCCCATCGGCACATCGCCCGTGACGACCGCCACCTCGGCCTCGAAGTCGATGCCCCACTCTTCGTGCGCCAGCACGATGTCGTCCATCGGGCCCAGCAGGTCGTCGCTGCCGCCCTGGTACATCAATGGATCTTCCCAGAACGATTCCGGCATCTCGGCCTTGCGCGCCTTGCGCACCAGTTCGACGTGGTTCACATAGGCCGACGCGTCGGCCCACTGGAACGCGCGCGGCAGCGGCGCCATGCACCTGGCCGGGTCGAACTCGAAGCTGCGGTGGCCGCGCCCGGCGTTCAGTTGCTGGTACAGCTCATTTAGCTGGGGCGCAATGAAGGACCAGTCGTCGAGCGCCGCCTGCAAGGCGGGCGCGATGCGGTCGGCCAGATGGGCCGTTTTCAGGTCGCGCGAGACAACACACAGGGCGCCATCGCGGCTGCCGTCGTTGAGGGTTGCAAGTTTCATCGGGTAACTCAGTTTGAAGGCACGAGCAGGGCCAGTTGGGCCTGGTCGAGGTAGCACCACTCCCCTTCCCCGATGCCGAGCGCTTCGAGGGTCAGGGCGCCGATGGCGGAACGATGCAGGGCGCTGCAGTGGTTGCCCCCTGCCGCCAGCATGCGTTTAACCTGGTGGTACTTGCCCTGCTCGAGCACGATCTCGAGCTGGTGCTCGCCGCGCTCGATGCAGCTGAGCGCCGCCAGCGGCGCCGGCTCGTCGTGCAGTTGCACGCCGGACAGCAGCTGGTCGACCAGTTGCTGCGTCACGGGCTGCTCGGTCGTGGCCTGGTAGATTTTGGGAATATGACGCTTCGGCGACGATTGCGCATGGATAAATCCGCCATCGTCGGACATCAGCAGCATTCCGGTCGTGTCATGGTCGAGCCGGCCGACCGGCTGCACGTCGCGCCAGGTGAACTGCTCGGGCAACAAAGTGAGCACGCCGGGGTGGTGGCTGGGCTTGCGCGAACATTCGAAGTTGGCCGGCTTGTTCAGCACCAGGTAGACATGCTCGCGGTATTGCCATTCTTCCTCGAAAACATTCAGTACCAGGCCAGCGGTCTCGACGGCCGCGCGATAGTCGCTCTGCACCTGGCCGCCAATGGCGACCTCGCCCTCGTCGACCAGCGCGCGGCAGTATTTGCGGGTGCCGAAGCCTTGCGATTGCAGGATGCGGTCTAGGGATAGTTTGCTCATAGCCGAGACTTTACCAGAACCGGCAGGGGGCGCAAAGGCGGGCCCGCCGCGGCCGCCATGCGGCACTTCAGTCCGCCATATGAAACGATTTGAATTTCCGCACAACGCACCTTTGATGAAGATCAAGTTTATGGCGTTCAGTATTGATACACTGAAACATCATTAGGAATCGGCCTAACGGGGTACGAATTGCAGCCTCATCGTTAGGATTTAGTTGAACGACGACAACAACGGGGACGCGTTATGCGTAGTATTAGACGGCCAGTACCGGACTTTCCGGCCACCGACTTCCAGGATGCACAGCGCGATGCGCATGCACTGGTTGCACGGGAGCAATCTGCGATCTTTTCCGCCCAGATCGCGATCGCGCGTTGGACCAGCAAGAAGAAGGAGACGATGAACACGGCGCCACCGGCGCGCGAGTCGGCGCGGGCGCGCTGGTATGCACAAGCGGAAAAGAACTTCCGGGAATGGCTCAAGCGCGGTGGTTTTTCACAAGTTGACGATGCCGTCCCGGCAGCCGACAGGGTGCCCGCTTTCACGCCAATGAGCGATTCGGTGCGCAAGGACGCCGACCAACAGGACGTCGACGCCTTCGTCAATTAAAGGTGCGCGCGGGCGGATTTTATTTCGCAAGCGCCAGCTTGCGAACGCGTGCGCGCCTTGCCTCTTCTCCATTTCCGATACTACACGCATTCCTGCTGCCCGCGGCGCGGCAGGAAACCGCGGCGCACATGAAAACGACGGCATTGCGCCGTCGTTCCCATGCCCCGGTTGAAGGAGACTTATTATGAGGAATCGAAATTCTCTCTATGCCGCTACGATGTGCAGCAAGTAGTTCGTTTCAAAAAAAATGCTGCCAACACTCTGAACTTTTTATATCGGCCCCCCCTTGGAAAGAACTACAGGTCCAATATAGAACACCTGCCTGAACTTTCAAGGAAAATATTCCACGATTGATTTTTTTAGCGCAGGCTCGGCGTGGCCCCGTGATAGATTGACCTGACCGCGCCCGCACCCACCGAGGCGCCGAATTTTTTCAGCACCCGTTCCGGCAAGCCTTCGTGCGCGGTGTAGTCGACAATATCCTCGACCCTGACCACTTCGCGCGCCACGCTGTCGACCGAGCCGAAGCCGTCCGCCAGCCCCATCTCGACCGCCTTGGCGCCGCTCCAGTACAGGCCGGAGAATGTTTCCGGCGTTTCTTTCAGTCGCTTGCCGCGTCCGCTACGCACCACCTGGATGAATTGCTGGTGGATTTCGTTGAGCATGGCCTGCGCATGCGCCTTGTGCTTGTCCGACTGCGGGCTGAATGGATCGAGGAAGCCCTTGTTCTCGCCGGCCGTCAACAGGCGCCGCTCGACACCGAGTTTTTCCATGGTACCGGTAAAGCCGAAGCCATCCATGAGCACGCCGACCGAACCGACGATGCTGGCCTTGTTCACGAAGATCTTGTCGGCTGCCGCCGCAATGTAATAACCGCCCGAAGCGCAGATCTCGTCGACCACGACATACAGCTTCTTGGCGGGATAGCCTTTTCGCAGGCGCACGATTTCGTCGACGATCATGCCGGCTTGCACCGGGCTGCCGCCGGGACTGTTAATGTGCAGCACGACGGCAACCGAACCGGGATCGGAAAACGCCTTGTTCAGCGAGGGAATCACCACGCTGGCCGCGCCGCTGCCTTCCGATTCGATGTTGCCGTCGATCTCGATCAGTGCGGTATGGCGTGCCAGCGCCTCGATGTCCGAACCGGTGAAATCGTAGTCCGAATAGGCCCACAGGGCCAGAAACGCCAGTGCCAGTACCGACAGCTTGAAGAAAATGCCCCAGCGGCGCGCGGCACGCTGCTCCTTGATGGTCGCAAACACCAGTTTTTCCAGGGTGTCGCGCTCCCAGTTGGCGCTGGCCGGCGCGGCGGCCGTTTTGCCGTTCGCAGGATGGTCGTTGCTCGGGTTGTCGCTCATAATTTTTCAGATTCGCTTGGGGTGGTATTCAGGCCTGCGGCGGCCGGATGAACTCGTTGGGCTGCCAGTAGATCTTGCCGTCCGTTTCGTGCACCGTGATCGGGCGCAGGCGGCCTCCCTTGCACGGTCCGCCGGCGCAATAGCCGCTTTCCGGTATATAGATTGCGCCATGCGTGGAACACATCAGGTACAAGCCGCTCGATTCGAAAAACTCGCCTTCGGCCCAGTCCAGCTCGATCGGCACGTGCGCGCAGCGGTTCAGGTAGGCGTAGACCTTGCCTTCGAAGCGCACCACGAAACCGGTGGCGTCGTCGCCGAACGCGCGCAGCGGAAAGCGCACGCCGCGCCCGCCCTCGAGTACCGCATCCGAGCCGCACACCAGCACTGGCGTCGGGTCACTCATCATGCATTCTCGGTGAGCCATTGATGCAGTTCGGCAACCGTGGGCGCGGAGTACACCGGAGCGCAGGCATCGAGTTGCGCGACCGGATGGGCGCCGTACTGCACTGCAATGCCGGCCGCTCCGGCAGAATTTGCCATGAGCAAGTCGTGGGTCGTGTCTCCGATCATAACGGTTCGTTTCAGGTCCTGGCCCAGCTCCCTGCTCAGTTCATGCAACATGGCCGGGTGAGGCTTCGAAAATGTCTCGTCCGCGCAACGGGTGGCGTCGAACAGGGACAGCACGCCGGCCGCGTTCATGGCCCGGTTCAGGCCAACGCGCCCCTTGCCGGTCGCAACGGCCAGGAAATAGGCGTTTTGCGACAGTTCCGTCAACATCTCGTGTACGCCGTCGAACAATACCAGATCATGGTCCTTCGTCCGGTAATGGTAGCGATAGCGCTCGACCATGCGTGGATAGAAAACGGGGTCGATGTTCGGCATGACCTCCTGCATCGCTTCATGCAAGCTGAGCCCGATGACGTGCGAAGCCTCGTCATCGTACGGAATCGGCAAGCCAAGATCCTTTGCCGCTGCCTGTATGCATTTCACGATGGTGGACGTACTGTCCATCAAGGTGCCGTCCCAATCAAAAACGATCAAATCAAATTGCTTTCGTGCCATGTCTTCCAGCTGCTGATGGCGGCTGGCTCCTTCCAGGTTTTCAGAATGCGCTTGTGCGCCGTGACAGTGTGTGTGCTGCGTGCGCGATTCTAACGCGCAACGCCGTTCATGGGTGATCCCAAGCTTACCAAGAAACGCTCGCATTCACCGGGGAGCGCTGCGTTGATCGTCATTGGCTTGCCCGACTCGGGATGGGTAAACGTAATCTGGTGGGCGTGCAGGAACATGCGCTTGAGCGCTCCGCGCGTGGCGTCGCCCTTGAGCAGCACGCGGTTAAGCGCGAAATCGCCGTATTTGTCGTCACCTGCGATGGGAAAGCCGGACGAAGCCAGATGAACGCGAATCTGGTGGGTGCGTCCGGTCTTCAATTCGGCTTCCAGCAAGGCAAACTTCTGGTACTTGCGCTTCAGGCTGAACACCGTATGCGACTCCATGCCGCCGGCTTGCACGCACACGCGCCGCTCGCCCTCGGGCGTGGTGTACTTGTGCAACGGCAGCTTGACGTGCTGGCGCGCATTTTTCCAGTCGCCGTACACCAGCGTCAGGTAGCGCTTGTCGGTGCTGCCCTCGCGCATCTGCTCGTGCAGGTTGGTGAGCGCCGACCTTTTCTTGGCCAGCAGCAGCAAACCGGAGGTCTCGCGGTCGAGCCGGTGCACCAGTTCCAGGAACTTGGCATCGGGCCGGGAGGCGCGCAATTGCTCGATCACGCCAAACGACACACCGGAGCCGCCGTGCACCGCCACCCCGCACGGCTTGTCGATGATGAGCAGGTGGGCGTCCTCGAACAAGATGTCGAACTCGGCGGCCGGCACCACCGCCGTGGACTTTTCCGCAACACGCACCGGCGGAATGCGCACCACGTCGCCGCTTTCGAGCCGGTACAACTGATCGATACGTCCCTTGTTCACGCGCACCTCACCGGAACGCAAGATGCGGTATATATGGCTTTTTGGTACGCCCTTGCAGACCCGCAGCAGGTAATTGTCGATCCTCTGCCCGGCCTCTTCTTCCGTAATCGTAACGAACTGGGCTTGGGGTGCTAGCGCTGATGAAGGGGGGACAACATCCTTTTGCATCTTCATTTGGTCTGTCTTCCCAGAAATTCTCTCTAAGTCCTTCATTTTGAATATATAATCGACAGGCGGCGGTCAAACCTCTGCTGGTGTAAGAATTAAAACGATATTTTACACAGGGGCGTCTCCATCGGCCTCGCCAAATTGCAAATTCGATGGAAAAACGTGTATGCAGCACCCTGCGCGAGTCAAGGTTGCACCGTTGTTGTAATCGGATAACGCGCAAGGTTGTTGAATTGGATTGTTTGGAATTTAAGGATAAGTACCGGCAAGATGGCCCATCAGGTCAGCTCGCCGGATGATGGCGTCGATAACGCTTGTCGTTTTCGCCCGACCCGATGTAAGCCTCATCCTGAAGGCTTGAGAATAAAGGCTGGTGTAGAGGCCTGGTATCGAAGTCTTAGTATGTTCGCTGGCTACGGTTTGGCTCACTGAATTGCTCACCGCCTGGCTATCCCTGTGCCCGATGTATGACCGGGCTCATTCAGGGAAGTTGCAGGTGATGCGTGCACTCGGCATGTCGATCGACCCCACCGCGCCCTGTTGCGGCCGCAACGCTTACGTTGCTGCGCGTACGTAAAGGCATACCCACCTCCAGCACTCCCCTTCTCGCGTACATCCCTGTACTTTTCGCCGCTTGTCACAGAGCGGCACTGGAACGGCCCCAGGGTCGCGGAGTTAATAAAAATGAAACGCATGTTGTTTAATGCTACGCAGCAAGAAGAGCTGCGCGTAGCGATTGTCGACGGTCAGAAACTGATCGATATCGATATCGAAACCGCAGGGCGCGAACAGCGCAAATCGAACATCTACAAAGGTGTCATCACCCGCATCGAGCCCTCGCTCGAAGCGTGCTTCGTCAACTACGGCGAAGACCGCCACGGCTTCCTGCCGTTCAAGGAAGTGGCGCGTACCTACTTTCGCGAAGGCGTCGACGTGCGCACCGCCTCGGTCAAGGAAGCGCTGCGCGAAGGCCAGGAAATCATGGTCCAGGTCGAAAAGGAAGAACGCGGCAACAAGGGCGCAGCCCTGACCTCGTTCGTCTCGCTGGCCGGGCGCTACCTGGTCTTGATGCCGAACAACCCGCGCGGCGGCGGCGTATCGCGCCGGGTCGAAGGCGAAGAGCGCCAGGAACTGCGCGAAACGATGGACAAGCTGGACCTGCCGCAGGGCATGTCCGTGATTGCCCGCACCGCCGGCATCGGCCGCAACGTCGAAGAACTGCAGTGGGACCTGAACTACCTGATGCAACTGTGGCGCGCCATCGAAGGCGCCGGCAAGCAAGGCAACGGCGCCTTCCTGATCTATCAGGAATCGTCGCTCGTGATCCGCGCCATCCGCGACTACTTCCAGCCCGACATCGGCGAGATCCTGATCGACACCGACGAAATCTACGAGCAGGCGCACCAGTTCATGAGCCACGTGATGCCCGACATGGTGCACCGCGTGAAGCGCTACAGCGACGATGTGCCGCTGTTTTCGCGTTTCCAGATCGAGCACCAGATTGAAACGGCGTATTCGCGCACGGTACCGCTGCCATCGGGCGGCGCGATCGTGATCGACCATACCGAAGCGCTGGTGTCGGTCGACGTCAACTCGGCGCGCGCCACGCGCGGCTCCGACATCGAGACCACCGCCTTCAACACCAACTGCGAAGCGGCCGAAGAAGTGGCGCGCCAGTTGCGCCTGCGCGACCTTGGCGGCCTGATCGTCATCGACTTCATCGACATGGAAGTGGCCAAGAACCAGCGCGAGGTGGAAACGCGCCTGAAAGACGCGCTGCACCACGACCGTGCACGTGTACAGATGGGCAAGATTTCCCGCTTCGGCCTGATGGAACTGTCGCGCCAGCGGCTGCGCCCTTCGCTGTCCGAAGGCAGCCACGTGACCTGCCCGCGCTGCTCGGGCACCGGCCACATCCGCGACACCGAATCGTCCGCATTGCAAGTCCTGCGCATCATCCAGGAAGAAGCAATGAAGGAAAACTCGGCCACCATCCACGTGCAGGTGCCGGTCGACGTGGCCGCCTTCCTGCTCAACGAAAAGCGCGGCGAAGTTCTCAAGATCGAGAACCGGCACCGCATCGGCGTGATCCTGATTCCGAACAAGCATCTCGACACCCCGCACTACAAGCTCGAGCGCATCAAGCACGACGATCCGCGCCTCGAGGAAGCCCAGGCCAGCTATTCCCTGGCCGAGCAGGCCGACACCGACATGGCCTACAGCAAGCGCCAGAAGGAAGAAGTCAAGCCGCGCCAGGAAGCCGTGGTCAAGACCATCACGCCGGCCCAGCCCGCGCCGATGGTCGACCGCACCGAAGCGGCGAAAGCGCCGGTGCCGGTGCTTGTCGCTGCGCCGCAGGAAGGCTTCATCAGCAAGATCCTGGGTTTCTTCTTCAAGAAGGAAGCCCCGGCTCCGGTGGCGCCAGCGCCAGCCGCGCCTGCGAAGAGCGCACCGAGCGCCGAGCGCAAC
>JBAQKU010000495.1:0-3756 GCA_049301315.1 Telluria sp. | reverse complement strand
GCAGGGAACGGATGCGCGCGCCCTCGCCCAGGCGCTTGAGGCCGGCCGCGGCCAGGATGATGGCCGCGTAATCGCCGCGATCGAGCTTGCCCAGGCGGGTATCGAGATTGCCGCGCAAGGGCTTGATGACGAGCTGCGGGTAGCGCGCCGCGATCAGCGACTGGCGCCGCAAGCTGCTGGTGCCGACCACTGAGCCGGGCGGCAGCTCGGCCAGGCTGGCGTAGTCGTTCGAGACGAAGGCGTCGCGCGGGTCTTCGCGCTCGAGCACGGCGGCCAGTTCGAAGCCGTCGGGCAGGTCCATCGGCACGTCTTTCAGCGAGTGCACGGCCAGGTCGGCGCGCCCTTCGGCCATCGCCACCTCCAGCTCCTTGACGAACAGGCCCTTGCCCCCCACCTTGGACAGGGCGCGGTCGAGGATCTGGTCGCCGCGCGTCGTCATGCCCAGAATCTCTATGCTGCAGTGCGGATATAATAATGCCAACTTGTCGCGCACATGTTCTGCTTGCCACATGGCAAGCCGGCTTTCACGCGATGCGATCACCAATCTGGAGGGATGCTGCGGCGTCATTTCAGTAGTTTTCAAAACGGATTCTTTCACTGTCGTTAACCCTAACCGGCTTATGTCAGTTATCGGCTCATACATAAGATCACAAATTTTATCATGCGCCCCCTCTTGCAGACTGCGGCCATAAGCCTTTGCATCAACAATTCTACTCTTTGGTCCACCATGGTAAATCCAGCCGCTGCACAAGAAAACGATTCCGGCGCCGATAAGGACGCCCCCCTCAAAGAAGATATCCGCCTGCTCGGACGCCTGCTCGGCGACGTCCTGCGCGACCAGGAAGGCGAGGACATGTTCGAGGTCGTCGAGACGATCCGCCAGACCGCGGTGCGGTTCCGGCGCGAAGCCGACCCCAAGGCCGGCGAAGAACTGACCGCGCTGCTGCACAAGCTCACGCGCGAGCAGACCATCACGGTGGTGCGCGCGTTCTCGTATTTTTCGCACCTTGCCAACATCGCCGAAGACCAGCACCATATCCGGCGCCGGCGCGCGCACCTGATGGCCGGCTCCGCGCCGCAGCAAGGCAGCGTCAGCTTCGCGCTGTCCAGGCTCAAGCAGGCCGGGGTGGAGCGCGACACCGTGCAGGCCTTCTTGCGCGACGCCCTGATCGCGCCGGTGCTGACGGCGCATCCGACCGAAGTGCAGCGCAAGAGCATCCTCGACGCCGAGCACGACATCGCGCGCCTGCTGGCCGAGCGCGACATGCCGCTCACGCCCAAGGAACGCCAGACCAACGCTCACCTGCTGCGCGCGCGCGTGGCCACGCTGTGGCAGACGCGCATGCTGCGCTACTCGAAGCTGACGGTGGCCGACGAAATCGACAACGCCCTGTCCTACTACCGCATCACCTTCCTGCGCGAACTGCCCGCGCTGTACGACGACATCGAGGACGAGATCGGCGCGCACTATCCGGGCGCCGCGGGCGCGCCCGAGCACTATTCATACGTGCAGATGGGAAGCTGGATCGGCGGCGACCGCGACGGCAATCCGAACGTCAATGCCGGCACCATGCAGCACGCGCTCACGCGCCACGCCACCACCATCCTCGACTTCTACCTCGACGAAGTGCACGCGCTGGGCGCGCAACTGTCGATCTCGACGCTGATGGTCAACGCCAGCCCGGCACTGCTGGCGCTGGCCGACGCCTCGCCCGACGCCTCGCCGCACCGCAGCGACGAGCCATACCGGCGCGCCCTGATCTGCGTCTACGCGCGCCTTGCCAGCACCGCGCGCGCGCTGGGCGCGACCAACATCCTGCGCAAGGAAGTCGGGCACGCCGATCCCTACCCGGACGCCGCCAGCTTCGGCGCCGACCTGCAGGTGCTGGCCGATTCGCTCACGGCCAACCACGGCGCGCTGCTGGTCAAGCCGCGCCTGGCCGCGCTGCTGCGCGCGGCCGACATCTTCGGCTTCCACCTGGCCTCGCTCGACATGCGCCAGACCTCCGACGTGCACGAGCGCGTGCTCGATGAACTGTTCGCCAGCGCCGCCGCCGAGCCGCATTACGCCGGGCTTTCCGAGCCGCGCAAAGTCGAGCTGCTGCTGGCCGAACTGGCCCAGCCACGCCTGCTTTACTCGCCCTATACCGACTACAGCGAGGAAACCAACTCCGAGCTCACCATCCTGCGCGCGGCCAAGGACATCCGCCGGCGCTACGGCGTGCGCGCGATCCGCAACTACATCATCTCGCACACCGAAACCGTGTCCGACCTGCTCGAAGTGCTGCTGCTGCAAAAGGAAACCGGCCTGCTGCGCACCGCCTCGGGCGAGCTCGACGTGATGGTGGTGCCGCTGTTCGAGACCATCCCCGACCTGCAGCGCGCCGCCGCCATCATGGGCGAATGGATGGCGCTGCCGCTGGTCAGGGAACTGATCGCCAAACAGGGGCAGCTGCAGGAAGTCATGCTCGGTTACTCCGACTCGAACAAGGACGGCGGCTTCCTGACCTCGAACTGGGAGCTGTACAAGGCCGAAACCCGGCTGGTCGAACTGTTCGCGCGCAGCGGCGTCAAGCTGCGCCTGTTCCACGGCCGCGGCGGCACCGTCGGGCGCGGCGGCGGTCCGAGCTACGAAGCGATCCTGGCCCAGCCGAAAGGCACCGTGAACGGCCAGATCCGCCTGACCGAGCAGGGCGAAATCATCGCATCGAAGTTTTCGAATGCCGAGATCGGACGCCGCAACCTCGAACTGCTGGTCGCCGCCACGCTCGAGGCGAGCCTGATGCCGCACGCGGCCGAAGGCGGCCACGCCGAGCGCCTGGCCGGTTTCGAAGCCGTCATGGCCGACCTGTCCGAGCGCGCCTACAAGGCCTACCGCGCGCTGGTCTACGAGACGCCCGGTTTCACCGACTACTTCTTCTCGGCCACCCCGATCGCCGAAATCGCCGAACTGAACCTCGGTTCGCGCCCGGCCTCGCGCAAGGCGAGCAAGCGCATCGAAGACCTGCGCGCCATTCCCTGGGGCTTCTCCTGGGGCCAGTGCCGCCTGCTGCTGCCGGGCTGGCTCGGTTTCGGCTCGGCCATCGGCGCCTGGCTCGACGACGGGCCAGGGCGCGACGACAAGGTGGCCACCCTGCGCGCCATGTTCGCCGAATGGCCGTTCTTCGCCACGCTGCTCTCGAACATGGACATGGTGCTGGCCAAGACCGACCTGGCGATCGCCTCGCGCTACGCCGAACTGGTGCCCGACGTCGAACTGCGCGAGCGCATCTTCAAGCGCATCTCGGCCGAACACGGCAGCACCTTGCGCTGCCTTGAGCTGATCACCGGCGCGCAGGAACGCCTGGCCGGCAATCCGCTGCTGGCGCGCTCGATCCAGAACCGCTTCGCCTACCTCGATCCGCTCAACCACCTGCAGGTCGAGCTGATCCACCGCCACCGCGCGCTGGCCCAGGAGCCGAGCAAGATCGACGAGCGCGTGCACCGCGGCATCCACCTCTCGATCAACGGCGTCGCCGCCGGCTTGCGCAATACAGGCTAAACCCAGGCGCTTCGCACGAGGGCGGAACCGGGCCGGTTCCGCCCTTTTTTATTGCTATTAAACAATCTTTCCAATCGAAACAGACATTTCCAGCAAGTAGCATTAGAATGGCCCGATCGTCACCGTTCCGGGAGACTTTCATGCAGGCTTGGCTCGTTGGCTTACTCAGCCTGGCCGCCATTGCACTGGCGCTGGCCGCCGGCGTGGTCCTGCTG
>JBAQKU010000494.1:0-6266 GCA_049301315.1 Telluria sp. | reverse complement strand
GCGCCAGCCCGGGCTGATCGAAGCGCTGGTGCGCCAGCAGATCCACGACGCCACCTGGAACGAAGACTTCGGCCGCATGCTGTTCCAGCTGATGATCCCGCACGACTTCAAGGACGCCGCGCGCCAGCTCGACCGGCTGGTGCTGGTGGTCGACAGCCAGAGCGCCAACCTGCCGTGGGAGCTGATGCTGGCCAACCAACCCGGCGCAGCCGACGGCGAACTGCGCGCGCACGATGAGCGCCGTCCTCTGGCGCTGCGCGCGGCGGTGGTGCGCCAACTCTCGTCCACGCGCTTTCGCCCCCAGGTGGAAAAAGCCATCGCCCACCACGCCCTCGTCATCGGCAACCCGTCCGTGACTGGCTTTGGCGCCGCGTTCCACGACCCCGACGCGCCGCCCGGCCAGCCGGCTGCGCAACCCCCTTCCCTGCCCGGCGCCCAGAAGGAAGCCACTGCCGCCGCGGCGGTTCTGACAAGCATGGGTTACACGGTGCAGTCGGTCATCGGCGCCGACCAGCCGGCCAGCCGCGTGCTGGCCGCCTTGTACCAGCAGCCATGGCGCATCCTGCACATCGCCGCGCACGGCGTGTTCGACCTGCGCCACGCGGACGGGCGCAAGCGCAGCGGCGTGCTGCTCTCCGACGGCCTGCTGATCACGGCCGCCGAAATCGCGGCGATGGAAATCGTGCCCGACCTCGTGTTCCTGAACTGTTGCCACCTCGGCCAAATCGATTCCGGGCGCAGCAGCAACAAGCTGGCGGCCAGCGTTGCGCGCGAGCTCATCGAGATCGGCGTGCGCTGCGTGCTGGTCGCCGGCTGGGCCGTCAACGACGAATCGGCCATGCGCTTTAGCCAGTCCTTCTACGAGCAACTGCTGTTGCGCCGGCTTGCGTTCGGCGATGCCGTGTTTGAGGCGCGCAAGACGACATGGGACGCCAACCGGCTCGACATCACCTGGGGCGCGTTCCAGGCCTACGGCGACCCCGGCTGGACGGCCGAGCTGCGCCCCGATGAAGCGCCCGGCTCGCCCGGCGTCGGCCAGTACGCGTCGCCCGAAGAAGTGCTCGACGAGCTGGCCCGCATCCGCGTCAGCCTGTCACGGCTGCGCGCCGGCGCAGAGCACTACGATCGCCACGCACTGGCAGACAGCGTGGCAACGCTGATCAGGCAGCGCTGCCCGCCGGGCTGGCAGAATTTGCCGCAACTGCATTCGGCCCTGGGCACGACCTGGTTCGAGCTTGACGAGCTGGAGCTGGCGCGAACCGAGTTTTTAGCTGCGATCGGCTCGGAAGACGAGTTCGGGGTCGTGCCGATTCACGACATCGAGCAACTCGCGCACGCCGAAATCCTGCTCGGCGAAAGGAGCGCACAACGCGCGATCAGCGCCAGCGAACACGATGACGTGGCCGCGCGCGAGGCCGAGGCAATGATCGATCTCGCGCTCAAGCGGCTCGAAGGGCTCGACGCACTGGTGGGCGCCGCGCCTCAGTACGGCGCCAACGCCATGCGCAGCGCCCTGCGTGGCAGCGCGTGGAGGAGCAAGGCCAGCCTGGGGGCACGGCAACTGCTGTTTTCAGGTCTCGCCCCGGCCGACGGCACGGCGGCCCGCGCCGCGCTGGTGCTGTGCCTGGGCAACGCAGTCAAGGCCTATCGAAGCGCGGAGGGCAGCCCCGGCAGCAGCCATTTTGCGCCCCGCCTCGCCCTGAATCGGCTCGCACTCGATGCGCTGACCGAATGGGACGACGCCACCAGCCGCAACGCCGCGCTTGCCCTGGCCCGCTATTGCGGCCAGCTCACCGAGCGGGAAACGATGGTCGACCATGGCATGTGGAATGCCATGACCCAGCCCCAGGCGCTACTGGTTGAACACCTTATCCTGGGCAGCCTCGGTCGCGCCGACGATGCCGCCCAGCTCATCTTTGAAGAAATCGCACGGGCCTATGCCGAGGCGACGAACAACACCACGCTCAAGCCTGTCGAGATCGACTCGATCGTCACCGAACTGGACTCGATTGCGCTGTTCTGCGAAGCGCTGGCGCACGACCCCTGCGATGAAGCGATGGCACGCACGGCGCAGCGGCTGCGCGAACTGGCACAGCGTTTGCAACCGAGCCACGCCGAACCGATCGAGCAGCCTTGCCAGAGGCAGCATGAAACCGCCGGCGCCGACGCGGCCCGCGCCGCCAGCCGGGAGCCTGCGGTAAATCCCAATCCGCACGTTTAAAGGAGATGAAAATGAAATCGAATTACATTGTGTTGAGAACCAACGCGTTAGCGACGCGCGACATATTTCGCAGCCCCTCCGCGCGACCGAGCGCGGGTGCGCCACTCGATATCGTTTCAGCCGAGCTAAGCTCGCTCGAACGCAGACAGATCCCGGCCTTGACGCGCGATGCCAACGTCGTTGCCGTCGCCCCGGCCATGCCGCTCAGGCTAATCGCGCCGGTCGAGGTAGGCGACGTCCACGCGGCAGCCCAGGATATGACGTGGGGAGTGAAAGCGACCGGCGCGGACAAGTCGCCGTTTACCGGCGAAGGCATCGTGGTGGCCGTGCTCGATACCGGCATCGACGCCAACCACCCCGCGTTTGCCGGCGTCGAACTGATTCAAAAAGACTTTACCGGCGAAGGAAACGGCGACCAGCATGGCCACGGCACCCACTGCGCGGGCACGATCTTCGGACGCAATGTCAACGGGATGCGGATCGGCATCGCCCCCGGCGTCAAGAAAGCCTTGATCGGCAAGGTACTTGGCCAGCAGGGCGGAGGAACGAGCGACCAGATCGTCAATGCCATCTTGTGGGCCATCGACCAGGGCGCCAACGTCATTTCGATGTCCCTCGGCATGGATTTTCCCGGCTTCGTCAAACAGATGGTCGATCAGAATATGCCGGTAGAGCTGGCCACGTCCCGCGCTCTCGAGGGCTACAGGTCAAACACCGAACTGTTCGACACCCTGGCCGCCCATATCAAATCGCGCGCGTTCGCGCAAACCTCGCTCATTGTTGCTGCTGCCGGCAACGAAAGCCACCGGGAACTGAACCCCGATTTTGAGGTTTCCGTGGCCCCGCCCGCGATTGCCGAAGGGATCGTTTCGGTCGCAGCCCTGGGAGACGGAGCCGGCGGCTTCACGGTGGCGCCGTTTTCGAACACCGGGGCCAACGTCAGCGGGCCGGGTGTCGGCGTGATTTCCGCGGCGCTGGGGGGCGGGCTTCGCTCGATGAGCGGAACCAGCATGGCGACGCCGCATGTGGCCGGCGTTGCGGCCCTGTGGGCACATCAACTGTCGGACAAGGGAAGGCTCAATGCGTTTGAGCTGCTCGGCAAAGTGGCCGGGACTGCAAGCAGCAAAGGACTGAAAGAGGGATTCGATCCGGTCGATGTCGGGGCCGGGATGGTGCAATGTCCGCAAGGCGAGTAGGTGCGCCAAAACCGCTCGGTTCCCGTGCTCGGCCAGTTTAAGGGCCGGTGTCGTAAAGCCGTGGCCGCATAGTTATGTTGCCATGGCTTCAACGTGAAACTGGAGGCCGAGCGCACGCATGACCTTCAAGATTGTGTCAAAGCTCGGGTTTCCGTCACCAGAAAGCGCCTTATAAAGACTTTCGCGCCCTAGACCAGTATCGGCGGCAAGTTGCGTCATCCCGCGAGCGCGGGCAATGTTGCCAAGTGCTTTAGCAATAAAGGCTGCGTCGTCGCCTGCCTCTTCAAGGCACGCCTCGAAGTACATGGCAATGTCTTCTCTGGATTGAAGGTGTTGGGCGCTATCCCATTTGTTCAGTTTCAGTGCCACAATGACCTCCTAAAGTTCACGCGCCAGTTCAAGCGCAGATTTGATGTCCTTCGCCTGCGTCGACGTGTCGCCGCCAGCCAGCAAGACAACTATTTCAAGTCCGCGTTGAACAAAATAAACGCGATACCCTGGCCCGAAATGAATTCGCATTTCGGATACTCCCTCTCCGACCGGGGAGCAGTCGCCGAAGTTACCATCTTCGGCACGGTCGATACGAGCCTGAATACGCAATGCCCCTGCTCGATCCTTAAGACTGGAAAACCATTCGTCAAAGGTTTCGGTAGTCAGGATGCTTTTCATGTGTTCATTGTATATTTTGAGATACAGCCACCCAAGCGATTTTCATCAAACCTACGTAAGCAGGGTTCCGGTGCCCGGTCACCTCAAGGGCCGGCGCCGCACTGGCAGCGCCATGACTCAAATAGTCTATAATTGGCCACATCACAGTCTTACACTGGACGGAAATTATGAAGACACCATCAAAAAAAATTGCCGGTGCCTCACGTAAAGAGAAAAGTGGACTCAGTGGCACGCAGCTCGCCCGGGATGCGAAAGCTGGCCGTATCGTCACTGGTCGACACGAAAAAACTCACTCCGTTATCGCCGAGTTTCTTCACGCGCCAGCAAAAACGCCCTCCACCTCACAGATGGTATTTAAAGGCGACACGCGTGATGTGATCCTAAAGATGAGAAGTGGCACGCCCGCGCGAACAGTTCCTGGAATTGCCTCGAACCTTGGCGTGAGCCAGGACAAACTCTTCGAACTCCTTCGCCTGCCCAAGAGCACAATGAAGGGACGGATCAGCAGTGACGGTATGCTATCGGCAACAGAGCAGGATCGCGTATATCGAGCGGAGAAGGTACTTGCGCGGGCGCTTGATGTTCTTGAAGACAAAGATGCTGCAAAGGCATGGGTAAACCGAAGCAACAGATCGCTTGGCGGGGAGGTTCCGCTTGCCTTGCTCGATACCGAAGTGGGGTATGAACTGGTACTCGATACGCTTGGGAGAATCGAATATGGGGTGATGTCTTAGTGGTTCGCGGCGTTCAGCACCTCTGGCGGATCGCGAAACACACGCCCCAGTACCACGCGGCCGACCTGACCGGCGGCGGGGCCAAGCTTACGGGCGGGCGGTGGAACTCAAAAGGTAAAGCTGCCGTGTACGCCGCATCTACAATTGCCCTGGCCACCCTTGAAACCCTTGCCCACTTAGGTGACAACATCGCAATTCGCAATGCGTTTCTGGTCGACATCCAGGTTCCGGCAACTGTGTGGCGCTTGCGTGAAATCGTTGAAGCGAATCAATTAGATGCAACGTGGCTGGCCGAGCCTCCGGGTTCCACGACAATTGATTTCGGCGACAATTGGCTGGCGAAGGCAACGGGCCCGCTGCTCCTGGTGCCGTCCGTGATCGTACCTGAGGAATATAATATTCTGATCAACCCCGCCCACCCAAGTTCCGCGAAGATAACTGCTGCGGTATCACGCCAGTACATTTACGACCCGAGGCTATATGGTCAAGGACGTCAATCCTGACCTGGTTGCCGCCTGCCTCGGGCGCGCACTTACTTCTTGATTCTGGCCCCGCTCAATTGCGCCACGCCCGCCAGCGACGTCTGGGCCGCATTCAGGCCAAGCAGGAAGTCTTTGTCGGAGTAGGTGGTAAACACGTCGCTCGGCTGGTGCCAATTGGGATTCCAGCCCGCGCCGATCTGCATGCCGCGCTCGTTCTCCCGCAGCGAAATGGCCGGCACCAGATCCATGAAGGGCGTCGAGTCCGTATTCGTCATATGGGGACCGACGGCGGCTGGATAATTGGTCGCGTATTTGCCGTTCGCCGCATGGAACATCCAGGCCAGTTTGGCCGACGCATCGGCCTGCTTCGAGACCGACTGGAATTCGATATTGACGTCGGCCTCCCGACGCTGCTCTTTCGGCGACACATGGACAGGCTGCCCTTTGGCGTCGAGCACCGGATTGCCCGCTGCGTCGAGCTGGGGAATCGGCATGCCGTGGTCCCACATCATCATGTCGTGCTGGATCATGCCCAGCCATGTCGGCTCCGGATACCTGCCTGAGCCCTTGGGCGATTCGATTCCCTGCAGGTCCTTGCGCTGTTCGACATAGGCGCGCGAGCCATTCAGGCCCGTCTCTTCATTATTCCAGAGCGCAAAACGGAGCGAGCGTTCGGTCTCGACTCCCGGCGCGCTGAAGATGCGGGCCAACTCCATCACCAGCGCGGTGCCTGAGGCATCGTCGTTCACCGCTTCGCCGAAGCCGATGCCATCCATGTGCGCGCTGACGATATACATTTCTTCCGGATGGGCCGTGCCGATCTTGGTGCAGTAGATGCTTTCGCGCTTCGAAGTGCCGACCGGCGTCTGCTCGGCGTTGAGCGCGCGCAGCCTTTCGTCGGGCTGCAGCAAGGGATCGGCATTGACGCCAGTCTGTGCGCGATTGCCGAACAGTATGCTGCCGC
>JBAQKU010000493.1:0-6256 GCA_049301315.1 Telluria sp. | reverse complement strand
CTCCGGTTTCAGGGGCAGTATGGCGATGCGGAGACCGGGCTGCACTACAATTGGCATCGGTACTTCGATCCGCATTCCGCCCGCTTTATGACACAAGATCCTATTGGACTCTTGGGAGGGATGAACGATTATGTGTATGCGCTAAATCCAACTGGTTGGATTGACCCAACCGGCTTAAGTCGAGGACCGGTAAATCCAGCAAAAGTCGACAGAGACTGTAGCGGCCGTTTCCGAGACCAATATGGTCGATTCTCAAAAGATCCAGGCTGGCCATCAGATAGAGGGTTTTTGGGTGGAAAAAGTGTGCCTTTGACGATTAATTCTTTAACAATGATTGATCGCTATGGATATCCAGGAGGTACATTTGTTTCTCCGGTAGGCGTACCATTTGAGGCTCGCGCCTTGCCGGCATCGTACAAAGCGGGAAAGCCATATCACGTCTACGAGGTACTTAAGCCAATTGACGTTCAGACTGGAAGAGCCGCTCCGTGGTTTAAACAAGATGGGTTAGGTGCTCAACATGAACTACCAAAATCGGTAGAAGAATTGATAAATGATGGATCATTGCGTGAAATAACATCTTGCAAGACAAGATGAATTTAATGGAGATGTTAATGAAAGTTAATGAGCTTGAAAAAAATTTGAGAAAATTAAAGATTCCGTTAGACGCTTATACATTGTTATCAAAACCCAGAGATGAGACGCTCTGCATTCAGAAACGGGATAATGAATGGACTGTTTTTTATAGCGAGCGTGGTTTGGAAACAGAGCGTAAAATTTTTCTAAGCGAGGACGATGCCTGTGAATATTTTCTTCAGCGAATAGTTTCTTGGTTTAAGTAGCTGAGTTCGCAAAACTGCCAAATTTCCAGGACACTCAGGCAGACGTAGTTCACGGCGTCCCGGAACCTGCCACCAGCTCGCTTGACCTACCGAGAGCCCAATCAGGGCACTGCTTACGGCGCCAGGATTCATCGATAAGTGGATGTCCCTTAGTTTCGGTCTCCGTGTTACACAAATCTTACACAGAGAATCGTACATATGGGAGCTTACTTGGTATTAGCCGGAGAGCGCTACTGAGTTCGGATGGCGGTGCCGGTGGCATTGCGGGCGATTGTCGGCCTAACCGCGGCATCCACTGACTAGTACCATGGAACCTTTGTCATGAATGTCTTGAAGTTTGCTATTATTTTTCCACACTCGACTGCGGTGGTGCCAAATAGCCGACTGACCACATAAGGAGATTCATTGCCTGCACCGGATATTGAATCCTCGATTTCTTTCAACAAACGGTTCTGGTTGTCACGTCGATAGCTGAAAGCGCCTACAGGAACCCAGTACCATTCCGGCGACCTATCCGAACGGTTTCCGAATCCCAGTGCCATCAGCAGTTCCAATTTGTCAAAGGCTAGTGTGTAAGCGGAGTCGGAAGGGATAATTCGCCGCAGCAATGGCCGAAGCTTGTCGTGAAGTCGGTCATTCAATGGAGCACGGCGATCGCTCATGCCGTCAAGCAGTTTGGGACTTTGCGCATGTTCGAACATGCAGAAGGGCGGCAACAGTTGAATGACTAACTGGTCTTTCTTGTATTCCCGAACGATTGAAGTCTCAAACACCGCGCGCAGGAGGGATAGTCGCCCTGAGTCAATTGCCCCCAGTCCTATCGCATAGAAGAGCAACGTGGCGGGGTACTTTTGGAAGCCATTCCATGCGTCATAGGTTCCACCATTGACCGGTGCTGACTGACAGAGCAATGTAAGTGCACGCTGCCACGCTTGAAAATGCTCGCTCTCGGCCCAGAGTCCGGCATGTACGCCCATGTGAATCAGCATTTCGCAGATACCTTCATAAGCATTGACGCGCGACGTTACCGATGCAGTATCGGGGACGGGTGCCCCCAATGAAAAATTGTCGGCGCGCACTGCATGCGCAACCCGCTGCACTTCATTAGCAATTAAGTCGGAGTGTTGAATGCGATATTTCGGTTCCGACATATATCGTTTCAGACTTGCGACCGCCGCTTCCGTGGAAAGGGGATGCGGGCGCGCGAACTCTTCGAGCGATTCCACCTGCTGTTGCACCGCCGCAAAAAAGGAGTCGGCATCGGTGATGGCGACCGATTGTGCGCCACGGTGGTCAATCAATCGCTGAGCCGAGGCGCTTGGCACACCTCGCGCAGCCCAGTACGTGGCAAAACGGCGCGATGGGGCGCGGGTCATTGCCCGGCGCAATGCTTCGTCCCAGTCCGCTGACCAGCCACAGACAATCAATCCAAACTCGTCAAAGATGCGGTCAAGCAAGCTATCGAACTCGGTCGGGTATGCGCTGAGTTCTTCGGGCGTATTTAGTATTCGCGTGTCGAGGTAGTCACCATGCATCTTAAAGAGGCAGCATTGGGTGTGGATGAGCGGGAGCGAACCATGTACTTGGTCAGGTGTACTCAGGACGGTTGGAACGACTCCCACTTCAGCGAGGGCCGTCTCCATCAACCTGTCAAAGTTCGTAGTAACAATTACCTTGATGAATCCCTTGGCGACCAATTGGGCAATGGCCCGATGTGCCGCCGTCGGCTGCTTTGCCCCTTCTTCGCGTTCAGTTTCCGTCGGTTCCCAATACATCCGCAGAAGTTGCTGTCGTTCCGCTGGCGTCTTTGCCACAGCATCCAGCAACTCGGAGTAGTCTGGCTCGCGTTCATACTTTGTGCGATACCATTCATCCGGTGCTACCCCACAGTCCTCTCCTGCCACGACCGCCAATTTCCTAACAAGGTCTAGCGTGATTTCCCAGCCGGTGGGTATCTTGGCTGACCGTGAAATGCCGGAACCAAACAGCACGGCATAAACGCCACGGTTGGCCTGTATCGAAAAGGAGAGAGAGTGAATGGGGTCAATCATTTTTTTGGTTCCCTGTATCTGAAATCAAACCACTGCATTCCACCGTCCGCGACAAAAACACCAATACGTCATTCCAAGTCAGGGAAGAAATGGGCGCTTTCGAGCCCGAATCGTGGACTGGTGACGACGACCTCGACGCCGAACGCGACCTCAAATCCAGTTCTTGTACTATGACGCCTAGTGGGGGCGACCAAAAGAACTAGTCAAGCGATAAGAGAATAGGCTGCAGTATGGCAGCGCCTAGCAATGCACTGCGCGCACCATTCCAACCTGTGTAAGCGTCAGGCAGGTTGGCGTTGTCCTTGAACGGCATTTCCAGCGTCAGCGAGAGGCACTTGAAGGTGTGGCCGATGTATTTGGAGGCGAGCGTGAGCAGCTCATCGTTGTACTTGCTGGCCGCGTAGCCGTACACGTTCTGGAAGTCCGGGCTGGCCGCCATGTACTGCGCGACGAAGGCCTTTTGCAGCGCCGCGCGCTCGGGCGTGAAGTCGGCCAGCATCTCGTTGCCGGCCACGAAATTGTAGGGCAGCGCTTCGTCGCCGTGGATGTCGAAGAACATGTCGACTCCGGTTTCGTGGATCTTGTTCTTCACGCACAGCACTTCGGGGCTGCGTTCGAGCGAGGGCGTCATCCACTCGCGGTTCAGGTTGGCGCCGGCGGCGTTGGTGCGCAGGTTGCCGCGCACCGCACCGTCCGGGTTCATGTTGGGGACGATGTAGAACACCGCACGCTCGAGCAGCTTGCGCGACACCGGATTGGCGTTGTCGAGCAGCGCATCCATCATGCCTTCGACGAACCATTCGGCCATCGTCTCGCCCGGGTGCTGGCGCGCGATGACCCAGATTTTTTTCTCGGCGGCCGGGTTGCCGATCACGACCAGGTTCATGTCGCGCCCGTCGACGCTGGTGCCGATGTCGTGCACGCGCGCGAGCGGATTCTCGGCCACTTCACCGAGCAGTCCCAGGTGCCGGTCCCACGAATACGGCTCGAAATAGGCGTAATAGACGCTGTCGAGCTCCGGGGTGTGGCTCACCGTCATGACCTGGCCGTCGAAGGTGGTCGGCACCCGGAACCAGTTCTCGGTGTCGTAGCTGGCGGCGACCTGATAGCCCTCGAAGCCTTGGGCGTAGGTCGCCTGGCCGGCGTTCAGGAAGCGGATCGTGCAGGCCTGGCCGCGCGCACCTTGCAGCCGGAAGTGAAACCATTGGTGGATGTCGGCGTGCGAATCCTTGCGCAGCTTCAGGTCGATCTGCGCGGCGCTGTCCGCTTGCACCACGTCAATGGCACCGGAGTCGAAATGCTGGCTGATTTTGATAGGCATGGCTGGTCCTCTTGTCGGTGTTTTCCAGAAGAGCATGATACCCGGATTTCGCGCCGGATCGCCGGTTTTGCGCCGCGCCGCTTGTCTGATCGCAGCGGCGTGCAACGGGCGTTCAGTCGGCGTCGAGGTTGATCAGGTCGCTGCGATAGGCTTCCAGCATACGGCGCATCAACTCCAGGTTGGACGGGTCGAGCAGGACCACCAGGGCCGGCTTGCGCTCGAGCTCGAACGTCATGCGCACCGCATCCTGGAACTGCTTGCATTGCACGCTGAGCACGCGCGGGGTGACGCGGTCGTCCCACTCATGCTGCTCGATCTGCGGGCGCGACGGCGGCGCCTTCAGGTTCGGGTCGGCATTGACGGGAATGTGCTCAAGCAGCCAGAACGCCACCGAGGCGGGGATGAATACGCACGAGTCTTTCGCGCCCAGATAAGAAAACTTGGTCAGCAGGATGTTGCCGACGGCGTCGCATGACATTTGCAGGCTTTTGGCTTGACGAACAACGACTGGTTTCACGGCGCGCTTCCTTTGTCAGGTTGAAAAATGCGCATGGATTTTACCGCATCCGCCTCCTGTTTTGTTTGAATCAGGAAATAAAACGGGGAGCTCGCGCTCCCCGTCGAAGTCCTGCCAAAGCGGCCCGCTCAGCTTGACTTGTCCGAGCCCGATTTGCTGCCGCCGTGGCCGCTGCTGCTGCCGCTGGTGCTGCCGCTGCGGCTGCTGCGTTCTTCGCTCTGCACATTACCGCTTTGCTTGCCGGCGCGCGAACCCGACGATGCGGACTGGCGGTTGCCGTGGCTCATGCTTCCGGCGCGGCGCGCTTCCTCCGATGTGAACTCATGTGCAGTCCCTTTCTCATGGGCAGCCTTGCCGCCTTCGCTGGCGATGGCGCGCTGGCGTTCCGGATCCATCGAGGCGAAACCGCGATTGCTGGTGCCCTTGCTGCCGCTTTGCTTGTTGCCTTGGTTACTTGAAGCCATGCTGTCCTCCCTTTTCTGTTGTACCCCGCCGTGGCAGGAGCCTGGCCGCCGATCCCACCGGCCTGTGCGCCGATGAGCGGCCCGGCAAGTCCATCTTAGGCAGGCCGGATTGATGAGGGTATAGGACTGATTGCGCCGAATTTGTAGGACAAGGGAGCACAGGAAAATTCGTTGCCCGAGCACTGACACCGGCAGTCGTTAAACGTAAGCGCCTGTCCTACACGCAAGCGCTCCGTGTTCCGATACTGCGATCGGGTATGGCCGTGCACCATGGCAACCCTGGCAACGCTGTTGGTCAGGTGTAAGGCACGCCGCAACCGCGTTGCCGGCAATCTTCATCTAATTTTTGGAAAGGGAATTGCCATGAACTCGAACCAAAGAAGCCAAGGAAATAACCAGTCCGATAACGCAGGCAATGAGAAATCGGTGTCCTCGTCGCGTGCCGGCACGGTGCAAGACAACACCCAGAACCAGAAGTCGAAGCAGGCGGGCAGCGCCGGTTCGCAGACCGGCAGCCCGCAACAGCAGGATCGTTCCCAGCAGCAGGGCCGCTCGCCTGGCAGCCAGCAAAGCACGGACCGCACCGGCTCGCAAACCGGGGCCGGCCAGAAAAATGCGATGCCGGGGGTACACGAATCGAACGATCTGGCCGGCGGCATGCCGCGTAGCCCTGGCGCTCGCCATCTGGCGGCCGACGAGAAGATGGACGACGATACCGGCCTGTCGAACAAGGGCAACCGGCAGTCGGTCGAGATCGACGAGGGCACGCGTCAACCGCAGCAAAGCAATGTCGGGCGCAGGAGCGATGGCACGCCCGATTAGGGCACCAGGCGTCGTCCCCCGCGAAAGTTGCGTACTCGTCGTCCCCGCGAAAGCGCCACGCACAGCGTAAGTTGCGTACTCGTCCCCGCGAGTACTCGTCGTCCCCGCGAAAGAGGCTGTCGCAAAACGCCAAATGGACTTTGGCGAAGCCTGAAAAGCCGTCGTCTTCGCCATTGGCGAAACCGACTTCCCGCGCAGGCGGGAACCCAATTTAGCTGCTGTGACGCGGCGAAATTAGG
>JBAQKU010000492.1:0-19013 GCA_049301315.1 Telluria sp. | reverse complement strand
CGTCATCTCCCCAGCTCCATGCTAAATGAGACAACTGTAAACCTCGCTTCCGCACCGGGCCGGTTTTAGGTGACAAACCGGCCAAGATAGTTGTCGTCTACCGGCCAAGATAATTGTCGCTCACCAGGTCTCTGCGTTGCTAGGAAGCCTAGTACTGTACAACGTTCTTGCGAAGTCAGTTTCGCAAGAATACAATGCATGTTTCTATACGCAAGTTAACAAGAGACTCTTGCCACCATGAATACTTATACCTCCTTTCAAATCGGCCCCCGAGTGAAATATGCCCGAGAGAAACTGCGCATGACGCAGGATTCTCTTGCGGATGCTGTCGGCTTCAAGGACCGCCAGACCATTTCTGATATCGAGAATGGCAAGCGTGCTGTCAAGACAGATGAGCTGCTTGAGTTGAGTGACGCATTGAATCAAGAGATGGAGTTTTTCCTGGACCCATTCAATGTGGTTGCTGAAGCCCAGTATTCCTGGCGTGCCAGCGAAGACTTGCCCGGGACAGAACTCGACCATTTTCAGACCGTTGCAAACGGTTGGGTCGGGATGCTGCGTTGGCTTCATCATCAGGACGAGGGCACTGAGCCGGCTTATGGTTTTCTTGGCCTTCGAATGAGTGAGAGCAGCACCTACGAGCAGGCACAATCCTTTGGCGAACGTCTGGCAGAGGTGCTAAATCTCGGCTTGGTTCCGGCAAGCACGCTACCTGAATGCTTGGAGGCGAAACTTGGCATTCCAGTTCTGTTCGTGGACGCTTCGCTGGGCTTGCCAAAGCATGCAATTTCTGGAGCCGCCTGTCAGGTTGAAGGGTTTAATGTAATTCTCATCAATCGGAGGGAGAGCTCATTCCGCCGCAATTTTGACCTTGCCCACGAGCTGTTCCATGCTCTGACGTGGAAGGCTATGCCTCCTAGTCATCGCGAATCGAATGGGGTTGAACACCGCGCAAAGGCCAAGCGAGTAGAGCAGTTAGCAAACAACTTCGCTGGCGCGCTTTTGATGCCCTGTGCCTCGCTTGACCATTTCATTGAGCAAGGCCGTGCAACGGATGTCGAGCACTTGGCTGACGTTGCCGCCAAGTTGCAGGTTACGACAGACGCTCTCGGTTGGCGTCTCAAGAATTTGGCACGCATTGATGATGTTACTCGTCTAGAGCTTGCTGGCGTGAAGCGTCCCGACAATCAAAAGGTCCCCAAGCTCTTCTCGCAGGCCTTCGTGATGAAGCTGCACGTGGCTTTAGATAAGGGGCGCCTTTCTGCGCGCAAGGCGGCAAAAACTTTGGGCATGCCCTTGTTCGAGTTGACAGAGCTGTTTGACGCGCACGGGATGCCGGCGCCCTTTGAGCTGTAGGCCTCGGTAATGGCGGACAAGAGGGTCTTTCTCGATACGAACGTTATCATCGAGTGTTTTTGCATCGGCGTTTGGAGCGAGCTATCCCAGGGGTACCGGCTTGAAACTGTGGATGAAGTAGTGACCGAGGCCATGACTGGCATCACCAGTCGGCCTGATCGCGTTGCAGTCGACCGTACCTTGCTCCTCGCCGGTTTGGCGCAACAACCCCATTCGGTCACAAGAAAAGACAGAAATGGTCTTCTTCGACATTATCCTTCGATGGCCACGTTGGATCCTGGCGAGTTAAACTTGTTCGCTTACTTGAATTCGCACGAGCTGCCCTTGGCACCGCTTATCGTCATCGGTACGGCTGATAAAGGCGCTATAGCGGCTGCCAGACTTCCTGGATGGCTTGACCAATTAGTTTCGTTGGAAGAGCTTTTGAAATTGGCGAAAGTCTCGCGTGCAAAATTGGATTTGGTTGGTTCTCAACATACGGTCAGCTTCCTCAGTGAAGTACGCACGAAAGTCTTTTTCGGCATAATTCCTTGAAGCAAAATATCGTCCTGGCGGAGCGAGCTAAGTGGTGGGGCCGCTCAGGCGAGGTGGCGGGTAACGAAGACCTCTGGCGCAGCCACCAGTCATGTGCAAACGAGGTGCAAACCTGAGCCAGCTGAGCCGGGGGCAGTGCCTCAAGCTGGCCGAGACTTACCGCGACCGGCTGCACGACCTGTCGTGGTTCATGCGCACGCTGAACGAGTCGCTGGCCCGCCAGGCCAATGCGGAAGACGACTGCACCGGGCGTTTCTGGGAAGGGCGTGTCAACGGCGATTTAAAACTGATACAGTTTTCGTAGTGTCAGCGATTCCTAGTCTTAGCCCCCGCGAACCGGATTCGGCCTGGATCCAATCGTTTAGGCCTTTTTTGTCTGCGCCACTAAATTTGCCGCACGATAAGAAAAGTACCCGCTGAAGCAGCCGTAGGCCAGACTAAGTGCCATTGCAAACGCAGGGCTGCTTGTAGCATCGATTTTAAGTGCGTGCATGACAGCGAAGGCGTATTTGGCAAAAAAGATCGCCATTATCACGACAAGTGGGAACCAACTGCCGGGGATGTAAAAAGCATTCCTGTTTGGATCGAAGACAACCCGCGTGTCTCGGAAGAACGTGTAGCCAAGGAATGTGACCAATGCTAGCCCAGTGGCCCAAAGCGCAATCGGAACCAGCTTGAGGCCAAAACTGGATTGGACTCCTGCTAGAGACAGAGCGACCATTCCGATTGGCAAGAGGTAAGCCGAAATCTTATTGACATTGCGGTTTCTTGCTTGCATGAAACCAAATGCTAGCAGTCCTGCAAACAGGACAAAGACCCAAGGTGGCGTGTGGGACAGGATTTGCAGCATTAGTTGATTTCTCCAAAAATACTCGGGGCAGTAAGAGTGCTCGGGAAAGGCCCAACTGGTTATACAGGCAGGGCGAGCCGATATATGCACTGCGCGTCTCTCATATGCAATTTTTATTCGTTCCAGCGAAAGCCGTCCTTCGGCATTAAGCCCGCCGCCATGGGCAAGCGCTTCGGAGCTGCCTAAACTAGCAAGAGCCAAAAGCAACCATGAGAGACGAGATTTAAGCCTACTATCTTTGTTTACGCAATGTGGCGGGATGACATACTGTTCCCATTTTACGTTTGATAGAGACTTTATGCTACATGCTAATTTATCAAATAAACTAGCGAAATGTAACTAGAAAGCAGCTGTTTTTAAGCTGCTATAACGCTTGCCGCTTACGCCCCTTGGAGATTCGCAGGGCGAGTGCCTGAGGAACCGAAAATTCTGGCATAGGACCGGTTCGGCTCACGTCGTCACCGCGCCGGTCCCCACATTTGCCGCTTTTATTGACCCAAGCTAGACCCGTGCCAAATCGCAATTGATGTTGGCCGGGCACACTGGTGGTTTTTCGAGCTCGCTCATAAAACCATGCGCTGTGCGATCCTGGGCTTTGTCGGTGGGGCGGCGTGGCTGCAAACGGCTGCCGCGTTGCCCGGCAACGTCACGCTGGCGGTGTGCGCCGTGCTGGCCGTGGCCATCCTCGCGCTGCTGCATGGCGCCCTGCGCGCCGCCGTCGCCGGTGCACTGCTCGGCTTTTGCTGGGCCGCGCTGCTAGCGCAGCTGGCATTGGCGCCGCAACTGTCCCACGACGACGAAGGGCGCGACATCACGCTGGTGGGAACCATCGACAGCTTGCCGTACGAGTTCGACCAGGGCGTGCGTTTCAATTTCGCGGTCGAGAAGGTGCTCGGCGCGCGCGTGCTTGTGCCGCCGCGCGTGGCGCTGGCGTGGTACACCGGCTTTCGCGATGCGCTCCAGGAAGTGGGCGACGTGCAGCCGGGCGAGCGCTGGCAACTGACGGTGCGCCTGCAAAGACCGCACGGCAATGCGAACCCGCATGGTTTCGACTACGAGGCCTGGCTGCTAGAACAAGGCGTGCGCGCCACCGGTTACGTGCGCGAGGCGGGCGGGCAGAACCGGCGCCTCGACAGTTTCGTGTTCAGCTTCGGCAACCTGGTCGAACACTACCGCGCCACCCTGCGCGAGCGCATCCGGCGCGCCTTGCAGGGCAAGCAATACGCGGGCGTGATCGTGGCGCTGGTCGTTGGCGACCAGCGCGGCATCGAGCAGTCGGACTGGAAGGTCTTCAACCGCACCGGCGTGAGCCACCTGATTTCCATTTCGGGCCTGCACATCACGATGATCGCCGGCCTGTTCGCGCTGATCGCCTCCATGCTGTGGCGCCGTTCGTTCTTCACGCGCGCGCAGTTGCCGTTGCTGCTGCCGGCGCAGAAGGTCGCGGCGCTGGCCGGCGCCGGCGTCGCGCTGCTCTACGTCTTGCTGGCCGGCTTCGGCATACCGGCGCAGCGCACGCTGTACATGCTCACGGTGGTGGCGGCCGCGCTCTGGTTCGGGCGCATCACGAATGTCTCCCATGTGCTGTGCGCCGCGCTCGGGGTGGTGGTGCTGCTCGATCCGTGGGCCATCCTGTGGCCCGGCTTCTGGCTGTCCTTCGGCGCGGTCGCCGCCATCCTGTATGCGACGGTCGGGCGAACCTCCATGCACCGCAGCGGCTTTCGCGCGGCCCTCGCGCTTGGCGCGCACACCCAGTACGTGGTCACGCTTGGCCTGGTGCCGCTGACCATGCTGCTGTTCGCCCAGGTATCGATCGTCAGCCCGCTGGCAAACGCGCTCGCCATTCCCCTTGTCAGCTTCGTGGTAACGCCGCTCGCGCTGGCCGGAAGCATGCTGCCGGCGCCGCTCTCGGGCATCCTGCTCGGCGTTGCGCACTTCGCCGTGGAGCTGCTCGCGCTGTTCCTCACTGCACTCAGCGGAACGGAGTACGCGGTGTGGAGCGCTCCCGTGCCCGGCGCCTGGGTATTCTGCTTTGCCGCGGCCGGCACCTTGTGGATGCTTGCGCCGCGCGGTTGGCCGCGGCGCTGGCTGGGGGCGGTGGCGTGGCTGCCGCTGCTGACACAGCTGCCGTCGCATCCCCCCGATGGCGAAATGGCTGTCACCGCCTTCGATGTGGGGCAAGGCATGGCGCTGCTGATCGAGACCAGCGGCCACCGATTGCTGTACGACGCCGGCCCCTTGTATTCGCCCGAGTCGAACGGCGGCAACCGGGTCATCGCGCCTTACCTGAAAGCGCGCGGCATCGCCAGCCTCGATGGCTTGATCGTCACGCACAGCGACACCGATCATTCGGGCGGTGCGCTGGCGGTGATGGACGCGGTGAAGGTGAGATGGGTGGCCTCGTCGCTGGGGTACGAGCATCCGGTGGTGCGCGCCGCCGTGCGCCACGTTCGCTGCAGCGCCGGCCAGGCCTGGACCTGGGACGGCGTGCGCTTCGAGATGCTGCATCCTGGCGCGGCCAGCTACGCCGACCTTGCGCTCAAGCCGAATGCGCGCAGCTGCACCTTGCGCGTGAGCGCCGGGCGCCAGTCGCTGCTGCTCACGGGCGATATCGAGGCGGCGCAGGAAGCGCAGCTGCTGGCCGGTTCGCCCGGCAAACTGGCCGCCAGCGTGCTGCTCGCGCCACATCATGGCAGCGGAACCTCGTCCACGCCGCAGTTCCTTGGCGCGGTCGGTCCGGCACTGGCGCTGTTCCAGGTCGGATACCGCAACCGCTACCGCCATCCGAAGGCCGAGGTGTACGAGCGTTATGCGCACATGGGAATCGAGCGGCTGCGCACGGATGAATCGGGCGCAATCGACTTGCGGTTCGCGGACCGGGTAGAGGCGCGTGCGTACCGCACCGAGCATGCGCGCTACTGGTACGGGCGCTAGGTGATTTCCTCTAATCGGCGAACGTGCAGCGCCGAATCGACTTACAATTCACGCCATGTACAGAATCACGCCGCATGCCACATGACCAAGCCATTGCTCCATTTCGCGCACGGGAACAGTTTTCCCGCCGGGACTTATAGTCAGTTCCTGAAAAATCTGCGGCCGTTCTTCAACGTGCACGCGCTCGACATGCATGGCCATAACCCGGCCTTTCCGGTCACCGATGGCTGGGATGGGCTGGTCGACGAGCTGATCGAACAGCTGGCGCGCTATCGCGAGCCGGCGATACTGGTTGGCCACTCGCTGGGGGGCATGCTCAGCCTCATGGCGGCGCGCCAGCGCCCGGAACTGATGCGCTGCGTAGTCATGCTCGATTCACCGGTCGTCGCCGGCTGGCGCGCCTGGCTGTGGCGCGCCGTCAAGAAACAGGGACTGGCGGTGCGCATCTCGCCGGCCAGGTTCGCCGAGCGGCGCCGCACCCTGTGGCCCGATGTCGAGGCGGCCCATCAGCATTTCGGCTCGAAAGAGGTATTCGCCTCGTGGGCGCCGGGCGTGTTGTCCGATTATCTTGAGCATGGTCTGAAGCCGCATCCGGAAGGCATGGAGCTGCGCTTCTCGCGCGCGGTGGAGTCGGCTGTCTACAGCTCGCTGCCGCACCATATGGGCAGCGTGGCGCGTGGTCCGTTTCCTGTCCCCGTCGGCTTTATCGCAGGCACCCGGTCGGTCGAGCTGAAGCAGGCGGGCCTGGGCGCGACACGGCGCCTTGTGGGGCCCAATTTCGCCGAAATCGAGGGCGGCCATTTGTTCCCGATGGAGTCGCCGCAGCTTGCGGCGCGCCTGACGCACCAGATGATCGATACCCTGCTCGCGCAGGGGCGGGACGCTGCCGGTCAAGCCGCGTAAATATGCGAACCGGGCCCGGCTTTTCGCGTAAAATCGCGGGAACCCTTCGCGCCGCTGCGCCCTCGCGTCCAGCGCGATCCGCTTTCCCTCGATATTTTTAGAAAAAGTCCCCTGCGATGACAATTAAAAGCGATAAATGGATCCGGCGCATGGCGCAAGCGACCAACATGATCGAACCGTTCGAACCGGCCCAGGTGCGCGAAGCCGACGGCAAGAAGATCATCTCCTACGGCACCTCGTCGTATGGCTACGATATCCGCTGCGCCGATGAATTCAAGATCTTCACTAACATTAACAGCACCATCGTCGATCCCAAGAACTTCGATTCGAACTCGTTCGTCGACGTCAAGAGCGATGTCTGCATCATTCCGCCCAACTCGTTCGCGCTGGCGCGCACCATCGAGTACTTCCGCATTCCGCGCAACGTGCTCACGGTTTGCCTCGGCAAGTCCACTTACGCGCGCTGCGGGATCATCGTCAACGTGACGCCGTTCGAGCCGGAGTGGGAGGGCTATGTCACGCTGGAGTTCTCCAACACCACGCCGCTGCCGGCCAAGATTTACGCCGGCGAAGGGTGCGCCCAGGTGCTGTTCTTCGAAAGCGATGAAGTCTGCGAAACCTCGTACAAGGACCGCGGCGGGAAATACCAGGGGCAGCGTGGGGTGACCTTGCCGAAAGCCTGAGCTCCCGCACCGAGAAAAAAAAGCCGTTCGCTTGAACGGCTTTTTTTTCGTTCTTCGCGAAAATCAACATTTCGCGCGTCGCTTTCCTGTTACAGCCGATTTGATTGACCTACGGCAACAAGAATGATAATGTAATGTCAGAAAAAAGGAACTGAATTCCGTATATCGGAACAATACCTCGGAATTGGAAGCGCAGCTGGTTAGTTGTCATATCTAAAATGCACGAGTCACCTAGCTGGGTGGCCGACAACAGATGTTGCTAGGGGAGAACGTTATGGCATGGTTTTACAATTTGAAGATCGCTACAAAACTGACGGTGTCCTTTGTACTTGTTCTGTTTCTGACAGTGTCGCTCGGCGGTTTTTCCATGTTCCAGCTGGCCAAGGTGAACCAGACGTCGGTTGAATTGGGGAACATCTGGCTACCCAGCATGCGCGAAATCCTGGAAATTAAAGTCAATCTGGCCAGCCTCGAGTCGATTGAGCAGCAATATGCAACGGTCGGCGCCAATCCGGATATGGCGCATTACACCAAGACGATCGAGGCCCTGCGCAACAAGCTCAAAGCCGGGCAGGACAAATACCGCAAGGTCGTGCAGCCGGCCGAAAAAGACGTGTTTGAACGCGTTCAGAAGCAGTATGCGGAACACATGAGCCAGATCGAGCTCACCCTGGCCGCGGTCAAGGGTGAGAAAGATTGGGAAGTGCCGGAAATCCTGAAACGCGAAGCGGTGACGGGCAGCCGCAAGAAGCTCGACGATAGCGTCGCCGAACTGATCAAGATTAACGAACGCAACAGTGCTGAAGCGGCAACCCGCGGCAATAGCGTGTACAGCGCCTCGCGCATCTGGATTGTCGGGTTCCTGGCCGCCAGTGTCGCGTTGGGCCTGGGACTGGCTTTCTGGATCGCGCGGATTGTGTCGAGGCCCCTTAAGCTGGCCGTTGGCGTTGCCGAAAAAGTGGCCAGTGGCGATCTGACCGCCAACTTCGAGGTCACCTATGCCGACGAAACCGGGGACCTGATGCAGGCATTGAAGGGAATGAATGCCAGCCTGATCCGGATCGTGGCGGGCGTGCGAAGCGGCACCGAAACGATCGCTACCGCGTCGAGCGAGATTGCTTCCGGAAACATGGATTTGTCGCAGCGCACGGAAGACCAGGCCAGCACGCTTGAGAAAACGGCCGCGTCGATGAGCGAGCTGACTTCCACGGTCAGGCAGAACGCCGACAACGCGCAGCGCGCCAGTACGTTTGCCGATTCGGCCTCGACGGTTGCGCAAAAAGGCAGCGCGGTGGTGTCCCAGGTGGTCGAGACCATGGGCTCGATCAACAAGTCGGCGGTCAAGATTGTCGACATCATCAGCGTGATCGACGGCATCGCCTTCCAGACCAACATCCTTGCATTGAACGCAGCGGTGGAAGCGGCCAGGGCAGGAGAAGAGGGCCGCGGCTTTGCCGTGGTTGCATCGGAAGTGCGGGTGCTGGCGCAACGCAGCGCATCGGCTGCCAAGGAAATCAAGATCCTGATCGGCAACTCGGTCGAGCAAATCGACCAGGGGGCCGCGCTGGTGAGCCAGGCCGGCACCACGATGGACGAGATTGTGGTGAACGCCAAGAAGGTGGCCGACATCATCGGCGACATCACGATGTCCACGCAATTCCAGGCCGGACGCATCGAGACGATCAGTCATGCGATCGAACAGCTGGAACGGGGCACGCAGCAAAATGCCGCGCTGGTGGAACAAGCCACGGCAGCGTCGGGAAGCCTGCGCGACCAGGCGGCGACGCTGGTGAACTCGGTCAGCGTGTTCAAGGTCAATGAGCACAATGCGAAAGCGCGCCGGCCCTCAGCCGCTGCCGCCGAGCGACTGCTGATCGCCTAGGCCGGGATACCCCCCGATTTCTCGACTTACCAACTGTTCCATGGGGCCCCGCTTGCGCGGCTGTCGCAAAAGGGTCCACAGATCTCTAATTAGCTATTTACCCCCGTCGTCTTCGCCATTGGCGAAACCGACTTCCCGCGAAGGCGGGAACTCATGCACTGCATGACTTCCCCCTAATTTCGGCGCGTTACAGCAGCTAAATTGGGTTCCCGCCTGCGCGGGAACGACGGGTCTTTGGTCTTTGTCGAAGCTCGTTTGGCGTTTTGCGACAGCCGCTTGCGCGGGGCCGACGGGCCTGGAGGACGCTACTGGCGCACGCAGTCCACGAAGTAGCCCAGCTTGCCATCTACCTCGCGCTTGACCAGCCCGTGCACGTCGGTCTCGAAGCCGGGGAAGCGCTCGTTGAAGTCGCGTGCGAAGCGCAGGTAGTCCACGATGGTCTTGTTGAAGCGCTCGCCCGGGATCAGCAGCGGAATGCCCGGCGGGTAAGGCGTCAGCAGGATCGCGGTGATCCGTCCTTCCAGCTCGTCGATCGCGACGCGGTCGATTTCCCGGTGCGCCATCTTGGCGAAGGCGTCGGACGGCTTCATGGCCGGGATCATGTCGGACAGGTACATCTCGGTCGTCGGGCGCGCCACGTCGTAGGCTTTGTAGAAGTCGTGGATCTGCTGGCACAGGTCGCGCAGGCCCATCGCTTCGTAGCGCGGATTGACAGCGGCGAACTCCGGCAGGATGCGCCACATCGGCTGGTTCTTGTCGTAGTCGTCCTTGAACTGCTGCAGCGCCGTCACCAGCGTGTTCCAGCGGCCCTTGGTGATCCCGATGGTGAACATGATGAAGAACGAGTACAGCCCGCACTTTTCGATGATCACGCCGTGTTCGGCCAGGTACTTGGTCACGATCGAGGCCGGAATGCCGGTCTCGCCGAAGCGCCCGTCCAGCGACAGCCCCGGCGTCACCACCGTGGCCTTGATCGGGTCGAGCATGTTGAAGCCCGGCGCCAGGTCGCCGAAGCCGTGCCAGTCGTCCTCGGCGCGGATCATCCAGTCGTCCTGGGTGCCGATCCCTTCTTCGGAGAAGGTGTCCGGTCCCCACACCTGGAACCACCAGTCCTTGCCCCATTCGGCATCGACCTTCTTCATGGCGCGCCGGAAGTCGAGCGCTTCGAGGATCGATTCCTCGACCAGGGCGGTGCCGCCCGGCGCTTCCATCATGGCGGCGGCGACGTCGCACGAGGCGATGATCGAGTACTGCGGCGAGGTCGAGGTGTGCATCAGGTAGGCCTCGTTGAAGGCGTCCTGGTCCAGCTTGACCGATTCCGACTCGCGCACCAGCACCTGCGAGGCCTGCGACAGGCCGGCCAGCAGCTTGTGGGTCGACTGGGTCGAGAAGATCATCGATTCCTTGGCGCGCGGCCGGTCGCGCCCGATCGCGTGCATGTTCTTGTAGAAGTCGTGGAAGGTCGCATGCGGCAGCCACGCTTCGTCGAAGTGCAGGGTGTCGATCTTACCGTCGAGCATCTCGCGCAGCGTCTCGACGTTGTACACCACGCCGTCGTAGGTCGACTGCGTGATGGTGAGGATGCGCGGCTTCTTGTTGACCGCCTCGCGCGCGAACGGGTTCGCCTCGATCTTGCGCGCCAGGCTCTCGGGCGTGAACTCGGCCAGCGGAATCGGGCCGATGATGCCGAGGTGATTGCGGGTCGGCATCAGGAACACGGGGATCGCGCCGCACATGATGATCGAGTGCAGGATCGACTTGTGGCAGTTGCGGTCGACCACGACGATGTCGCCCGGAGCGACCGTCGAGTGCCACACCATCTTGTTCGAGGTCGAGGTGCCGTTGGTGACGAAGTAGCAGTGGTCGGCGTTGAAGATGCGCGCCGCGTTGCGCTCGGATTTGGCGACCGGGCCGGTATGGTCGAGCAGCTGGCCGAGTTCCTCGACCGCGTTGCACACGTCCGCGCGCAGCATGTTCTCGCCGAAGAACTGGTGGAACATCTGGCCGATCGGCGACTTCAGGAACGCTACGCCGCCCGAGTGGCCCGGGCAGTGCCATGAATACGAGCCGTCGTTGGCGTAGTTCACCAGCGCGCGGAAGAACGGCGGCGCCAGGCCGTCGAGGTAGGACTTGGCTTCGCGGATGATGTGGCGAGCCACGAATTCGGGCGTGTCCTCGAACATGTGGATGAAGCCGTGCAGCTCGCGCAGCACGTCGTTCGGGATGTGGCGCGAGGTGCGCGTTTCGCCGTAGATGTAGATCGGGATGTCCGAGTTCTTGTGGCGGATCTCCTGCACGAAGGCGCGCAGCGCGGTCAGCGCCAGGTCGGTCTCCTCGCGCGAGCCGGCGCCGAATTCCTCGTCGTCGATCGACAAGAGGAAGGCCGAGGCGCGCGACTGCTGCTGGGCGAACTGCGACAGGTCGCCGTAGCTGGTCACGCCGAGCACTTCCATGCCTTCTTTTTCCATGGCGGCGGCGAGCGCCCTGATGCCGAGGCCGGAGGTGTTCTCGGAACGAAAATCCTCGTCAATGATGACGATAGGGAAACGAAATTTCATGGACAGCTCCAAAGCCAAGCGCCGTGAGGGCTGTCCGCGCCAGCATAGGCGGGACGTCGCTCACGGCATCGAAAAAAATAAGAAGCGGATTTTCGCAGAATTGTGCGCAATCCGGGAAAAAACTTCTGTTAGCGTAACTACAAGCAGGCTTGTCTGTCGCACACTTGCGAATGATCGGGCCGGCCGCGTTTCAGTGGGCGACGGCGCCAGCGCCCATCATCGCACCAATCGGGTCCACGTGCAGCCAGGCGAACAGGCCGAGCGCGACGCCGACCGCGGCCACCGCATAGGCGCCCACCATCAGCCACTTCTTGCGGGTCAGCAGGGTAATGGCCGCCAGCGAGATCGCGATCTGTTCGGCGGTGGTGGCGAGCGCCCACTGGTGGTGCTGGTGCATCGCCGTATCGGACTGGCGGTTCCAGTCGTCGGCCTTGGCGTCGAGCGCCTCGGCTTCCTTCTTGATGCTCTCCTTTTCGCCCTTGTAGCGCACCACCTCGGCCTTGTACTTCTCCGAATCGATGCCGGGCAGGACCATCGCCAGCTCGGCCAGGTTTTGCTTGTTCGACTTGGCCTGGTAGTAGTTCCAGCTGTTCGCGGCCTTGGTCTTCTCGATTGCGGCGTTGTTCTTGAATAGCGCCGCGTCGTTCTGGGTGGCGCCCCCCTGGTAGCCGAACATGGCGCCCACGGTGGCCAGCACCGCGGTCATGACCGCAATGTTATTCGAAAAGCTGTCGCCGCCTTGCGCGGCGTGTTCGACAGCGTGGTCGTGCGGACCGTGGACGTGAAAACCGTGTCCCGACATTTATTTTCTCGCTTTCTGGTAGGTCACAAAGGCATAGTCGAAACCGTTCGCCTGCGAATGATGCGTCTCGCGCGCCGTCTCGATCCAGTCTGACGGATCGGTGGGCGGGAAGTAGGTGTCGCAGGCGAAGGTATGCCCGATTTCGGTGACGATCAGCTGGTCGGCCAGGGCCAGCGATTCGGCAAAGATCTGGGCGCCGCCGATGATGCTGGCCGGTTCCTCGCCGACCAGCGCAATGGCTTCCTGCAGCGAGTGGACCGCTTCCGTGCCTTCATGGCGCCACTGCCCATTGCGCGTGACGACGATATTGCGCCGGTTCGGCAGCGCTCGTCCGATCGAATCGAAGGTCTTGCGGCCCATGATGATCGGATGGCCCGAGGTGACGCGCTTGAAATGGGCGAGGTCCTCCGGCAGGCGCCAGGGCAGCGTGTTGTTGACGCCAATGCCGCGCTGGGCGTCGATCGCTACGACGATGGTGAGCTGCGTCATGCTTACACCGCCACCGGCGCTTTGATGTGCGCGTGCGATTCGTAGCCGGCGATTTCGAAGTCCTCGAACTTGTAATCGAACAGCGAGTCGGGTTGTCGCCTGATGTTCAGGCGCGGCAGCGCCAGCGGCGCGCGCGAGAGCTGCAGCTCGACCTGCTCCATGTGGTTCGAATACAGGTGGCAGTCGCCGCCGGTCCAGACGAAGTCGCCCACCTCGAGCCCGGCCTGCTGCGCCATCATGTGGGTGAGCAGGGCGTAGGAGGCGATATTGAACGGCACGCCCAGGAAAATATCGGCGCTGCGCTGGTATAACTGGCACGACAGCTTGCCGTCGGCCACGTAGAACTGGAACAGGGCGTGGCAGGGCGGCAGCTTCATGTTCGGTACGTCGGCCACGTTCCATGCCGATACGATCATGCGGCGCGAGTCAGGATTGTTCCTGATCTGGTCCAGCACCTGGCTGATCTGGTCGATATGGCTGCCGTCCGGCGCCGGCCAGCTGCGCCACTGGTAGCCGTAGATCGGACCCAGGTTGCCGTCGGCATCGGCCCAGTCGTCCCAGATCGAGACCCCGTGTTCCTTCAGGTAGGCGATGTTGGTGGAGCCGGCCAGGAACCAGATCAGTTCATGGATGATCGATTTCAGGTGCAGCTTCTTGGTCGTCACCAGCGGGAACCCGTCCTGCAGGTTGAAGCGCATCTGGTAGCCGAACACGGAACGCGTGCCGGTGCCGGTGCGGTCGGTCTTCTCGGTGCCATGCTCTTTCACATGGCGCATGAATTCAAGGTATTGGCGCATCGGTGACCCAGTTAAATAAGCCGTAATTGTAACTTACGCAGGGGCTATCGCACCTGCCAGCAGGTCGAGCGCGTCGCGTACCTGCTGGTCGGGCAGGCCGAGCAGGTTGTCGCCCACATACAGCTCGACCACGCTGCTGTCGGGCAGGGCCCCGTGGGCGGCGCGCCCGAACAGCCACACCCCGTGCTGGGCCGCGATCCGGTTGCGCATCTCGACAGCGCGCTCGCGCCCGACCGGCAGGTGAAGGTGCAGCATGTTGGCCTGCGGGCGTGCCGGATTGACCTTGATGAGCGGGTAGTCGCGCAGCGCCGCGTACAGCCACTCGGTGCGGCGGAAGTAATCGGGCATGGCGGCCAGGCGCGCGTCGAACTGCATCGCGGCAGCTACCACGTAGGGCGAGCGGTGGACCACGTTGCCGCCCTGGCGCGAGAACCATTGCGCGGCGCGCGCCACGAACGAGGCGCTGCCGGCCAGCATGGAGCCGCCCAGGCCTCCGATGCCCTTGTACAGCGAGACATACACCGAATCGAAGCCCCATGCGATGTCGTGCGGCGCCCTGCCGTAGCCGGCCGCCGCTTCCCACAGGCGCGCGCCGTCCATGTGCAGGTGCACGTTGCGCTGGCGGCAGTGCTCCTTGATGGCGGTGAGCTGCTCCCACGACGGATTCTGCCCGCCGATTTCGCGCATCGGCACTTCCATCCCGACCGCGCCCAGCTTGTCGGGAAGCGCGTCCAGGTCGTCCACGCTCCAAGGTCGGTGGCGCTCGCCCGCCTGCAGCGCCTTGAAGTGGTTCAGCAACTGGTAGTTCGACTTCTCGTGCACGAAGATGTGCGAGGTCGGGTGCAGCGCCACCAGCTCGCTGCCGCGGTCCTCGCAGGCCAGGCGCAGCGCCGTGGCCTGGGCCATGGTGCCGCTGATGCAGAAAACGGCAGCGTCGAAACCGAGCAGGGCGGCGATCTTCTTTTCGAATTGTTCGATCAGCTCGCCGTCGCCGTAGACGTCGTGGGCGATGTGCTTGGCTTCACACCAGGCCGCCATCGCGCCGAACATCTCGGCTGGCGTGCGGGCGCGGTGGCCGGGCAGGACGGTGTGGCAGGCCTTGAGCAGTTCGGCGTCGGTCAACGCGGTCTCCTTGCCTAGCTTACGCTATGGCTTACTTGCACGTTGTGGAACTGGAGCGCGGCCAGGTTGGCGTAGATGCCGCCCAGCGCCACCAGCGAGGCGTGGGTTCCGGTTTCGACAATGCGGCCGTCTTCCATCACGATGATGCGGTCGGCGCGCTGCACGGTTGCCAGGCGGTGCGCGATGATGACGGTGGTGCGCCCGACCATCGCCGCTTCCAGCGCCTTTTGCACCAGGCGCTCGGACTCGGCGTCGAGCGCGCTGGTCGCTTCGTCGAGCAGCAGCAGGGGCGGGTTCTTGAGCAGGGCGCGCGCGATCGCGATGCGCTGGCGCTGCCCGCCCGACAGGCGCACGCCGCGCTCGCCGAGGAACGACTTGTAGCCTTGCGGCAGGCGCTCGATGAATTCGTGGGCGGCCGCCAGTTTCGCGGCCTGGAACACTTCGGCGTCGCTTGCGTCGGCGCGCCCGTAGCGGATGTTTTCCATCGCGTCGGCCGAGAAGATGACGGTGTCTTGCGGCACGATGCCGATCGCGTCGCGCAGCGTGTGCAGGCCGAGCTGGCGGATATCGACGCCGTCGAGCGTGATGGAGCCCGATTGCGGATCGTAAAAGCGCAGGAACAGCTGGAACAGGGTGGTCTTGCCGGCCCCGGAAGGGCCGACCACGGCCACCGTTTCGCCCGGCCTGATCGACAGCGACAGGTGCGACAGCGCCTCGGTGTCGGGGCGCGAGGGATACTTGAACGTCACGTTCGACAGCGCCAGCGCCGCGCCGGTGGCGGTGCGCGCGGGCAGGGGCAGCGGCTTGGCCGGGTTTTCGATCTTCGATTTGGCCGACAGCAGTTCGAGCAGGCGTTCGGTGGCGCCGGCGGCGCGCTGCGCTTCGCCCATCACTTCCGACAAGGCTCCGATGGAGCCGGCCACGATGGCCGCGTACAGGATGAACTGGCCAAGGTCGCCGCCCGTCATGCTCCCAGCGAGCACCGCATGGGCGCCCAGCCACAGCACGAACACGATGGTGCCGAATATGAGCACGATGGCGAGCATGGTCAGCAGCGCGCGCGCGCGGATGCGCCGCATCGCGGTCTGGAATGCGCCTTCGACCATGTTCCCGAAACGGGACGATTCGATGTGTTCGTGGGTGAATGCCTGCACGGTCGGTATGGCGTTCAGGATTTCGCCCGCCGCGGCGGACGCGTCGGCGATGCGGTCCTGCGAGTCGCGCGAGAGCTTGCGCACGCGCCGCCCGAACAGCACGATCGGCACCACCACCAGCACCAGCAGGCCGAGAATGATGGCCGACAGCTTGGGGCTGGTCACGAACAGCATCGCCAGGCCGCCCAGGAACAGCAGCACGTTGCGCAATGCGACCGAAATGCTGGTGCCCACCACGGCCTGGATCAGGGTGGTGTCGGTGGTGATGCGCGACAGGACTTCACCGGTCTGGGTGGTCTCGAAAAACTCGGGGCTCTGGTTCACCACGTGGCGGTAGACCGCGCTGCGGATATCGGCCGTCACGCGCTCGCCCAGCCAGGAGACGATGAAAAAGCGCGCCGCGGTGGCCAGCGCCAGCACCGTGGCCACGCCGAACAGTGCGAGGAAGGTGGCGTCGACGTGCTTGATGCTGCTCGCGCCAGCCGAGGGGCCGAAACCGAGGTCGATCATCTGCTTGAATGCGTAGGGAATCGCAAGCGTCGATCCGGCCGCCGCAACGAGCGCGATCGCGGCCAGCAGGAACTGCTTGCGGTACGGGCGCAGGAACGGGAACAGGCCCTTGAACGCGGCGAGGCTGCCTTTGCGGCTGGTATCTGGGGTCGTGCTGGCGGAGCTTTTTGTCATCGTGTCGGTGAATGTGTTGTTCTTGCTTGGTTCATAGTTTCATGGGCCGGTCATATCCCGTCATTTCCAGGTAGGCGCGCCCGGCCGGCACGCCGTCGCGGCTGATCGTGACCGCGCCTTCCCAATATACCGCGCCGGTCGATCGGCGCGCATCGAGTTCCTGGTCATCCTGCAAGGGCTTGATCTGCCAGCTTGTGCCACCGGTGACAAGTGTGGTCGCCACCGGGTACACGGCATTGGTGCGCGGCGATTTCCACCGCGCCTGCGGAGTAAAACTGACCTGTTCCGGGGCGTACTGCGTCAGCTTGCCGGAGGCGTCGCGCAAACTCGCGTGCGCCCATAGTTTACCACCTTGTTTGCTGCGGATCTGGAAAGCCATCAGGGCCGAGCCGTCGTCGAGGTTGGCCCCGACCCAGTCCCAGCCGCTGGCGGCCGGGTCGAGCGCTTCGCTGGACCACTCGTGATCGAGCCAGGCGTGCCCTTCGACGGCCTGCGGCCGGGCGCCGCCGCGCCCGGCCGTGCCGCTCACTGTCAGTTGCGGCTGGCTGTAATAATAACTGGCATTGCCGGGGCCGGGACCCTTGCGCGAGTAGCCCTGCTCGCCCTGCGCCAATACCGGCTGGGTAGGCTCCAGGCGCAGTTCCATTGTCAGTTGCGCCGAGTCGATGCTGACCCGGTAGCTGCCGTCGGGCGCGCGCAGCATGCGCCAGTCGCCCAGTTTCAGGTCGGTGTTGCCGCTGCCGGCGTAGGCCAGGCCGAAGCCTTCGCGCATGCTGCGCTCGGCGTGCACCAGTTTGCCATGCTCCGGGTCGGACAGCGCGGCGTGGCCGATGATGAGCTGCTTGGGTGCGAACGCGCTCGGGTTGGCCGGATCATGCTCGGTCCGGCTGCGAAAGAACGTCACCTGGAAGCCGAGCGGCTTGCCGTCCGCCTTCTTGAGCCAGCCCGTGACATACCACCACTCGGTGCGAAACGCGGGATGGGCGCCGAAGTCGTGCGGGAAGGCGAGCGGGCGGCCGGGCGTGACCGGCGCGAACACGGGTGGCGCGGCCATGCAGGCCTGGGCCAGCAACAGAACGGCGAACAGCAGGGCGCGCATCACCAGTCCTCCCGCACGGCGCGGATCGGGCCGCCCGAGAGCGCATAACGGCCCGATACGAGCGCGGTCAGCACCGACGCGAGCAGCAGCGCGCAAGCGACACTGACCAGCAGGGGCCAGGGCAGGTGCAGTTGCATGGTCCAGTGGAACGACTGCGGGTTGACGATGAACACCAGGATCAGGCTGATGACAAGTCCCAGCGCGAAGCCGCACACCACGCCCAGCGCGGCCAGTGCGCCGCCCTCGAGCGCGAGTATCCTGAGCACCTGGCCGCGCGTCACGCCGACGTGGCGCAGCATGCCGAATTCCTTGGCGCGCGCCAGCGTCTGCGCCGAGAACGTGACGGCCACGCCGGACATGCCGATGAAGATCGCGATCGCCTCCAGCAGGTAGGTCACCGCGAAGCTGCGGTCGAAGATTTTCAGGCTGGTGGCGCGGATCTCGCCGGGTTGGGCGAACTGCAGCTTGGGGCCGAACGGCAGGCGGCGCAGCTGCGCCACGACTTGCGCCACGTTCGCCGGCGGGCGCACCCAGATGGCGGCGTCGCTGACCTCGGCGTCGCCCGTCAGTGCGCGGTAGTCGGAGCGGCGGATGTACACCGAGCCGGTCTGGTTGGCGTAGTCGCGCGCCACGCCGGCGACGAAGAATTCACGCAGTCGTCCGTTGAGCGGCAGCGCCAAGGTGTTACCCACCCGGACCCGGTACAGGTCGAGCATCGCCTCCGAGACCCAGGCCGGCATCGCCCCGGGCGGCAGCGGCGCGACCGGCCCCACCAGCGCCATGGTCCGGCCGATGTCGTCGACATCGATATCGCGCGCGATCAGCGACACGTCGGGGCGGTCCGCCTGCAGCGAAATCGGGCGCGAGCGCAGGAAGGCGACGCGCTCGACGCCGGGCAAGGCCGTCAGCGCGGCCTGTTCCTGCACTCCCAAGGCGGCGGTCTTGCCGCCGAGCGCGGTGCGCACGTACAAGTCGGCCGGCAGGATTTGCCCGAGCCAGTCGTCGACCGAGACGCGAAAGCTCGACACCATGATCGCCATGGCCACCATCAGGCTGAAACTGGACAGGATGCCGCCCAGCGCGATGGCGGCCTGGCCGGATGCGTTGGCCAGGCGCGCCAGCGTCAGCGCCAGCACCGGCGGCTGCGCGGCGCGTCGCATCGAGGC
>JBAQKU010000491.1:0-16474 GCA_049301315.1 Telluria sp. | reverse complement strand
GCGTGATGCTCTCTTGCGACGTGCCGACAGTCTCGCGCACGCTGGCAAAAAAACGCAGCGTTATATCCATGTGGTTTCCTAATATAGTAATTCGCTGAACGGGATGAAGCGCACCGTGTCGCCCGCGGCGATGGTGGCGCCGGGCGGGTTGTCGATCAGGCCGTCGCCCCAGACGGTGGAGGTGAGCACGCCCGAACCCTGGTTCGGGAACAGCTCGAGAGCGCCCGCCCCATTGATCTTCGCGCGCAGGAATTCGTTGCGGCGATCCGCCTTGAGCCAGTTGAAGTCGGCCCGCATCGCGTAGGCACGCGGCTCGACCGGCCCGCTCACGCCCTGAAGGCGCAGGATGAACGGGCGCACGAACAGCAGGAAGGTGACGAAGCTCGACACCGGATTGCCCGGCAGTCCGAGGAAAAACGCGGGCGAGCCGGCGCGGCTGATTTCGCCGAAAGCGAGCGGCTTGCCCGGCTTGGCGGAGATCTGCCACATGTTCAGGCGCCCTTCCGCTTCCACCGCCGGCTTGATGTAGTCCTCCTCGCCGACCGACACGCCGCCCGAGGTGATGATCAGGTCGTTGTTCGCGGCTGCGCTGCGCAAGGTGGCGCGGGTCGCATCGAGCGAATCGGGCACGATCCCGAAGTCGCTGATGTCGCAGCCGAGGTTTTCCAGCAGCGCGCGCAGCGTGAAGCGGTTCGAATTGTAGATCGCGCCGGGCGCGAGCTTGCCGCCGGGCGCTTCGCCGGGCATGGTCAGTTCGTCGCCCGTGAAGAACACGGCAACGCGCAGCTTGCGCCGCACCGGCAGGCTGGCCAGCCCGACCGAAGCGGCCAGTCCCAGCTCCTGGCTGCGCAAGCGGGTTCCGGCCGCGAGGATCACCGAGCCGGCCGAGATGTCCTCGCCGGCGCGGCGAATCCATTCGCCTGCCCTTGGTGCGTGCCGGATCGTGACGCTGCCGTCGGCTCCGGCCTCGCACTGCTCCTGCATGACCACCGCGTCTGCGCCTTGCGGAATCATCGCGCCGGTGAAGATGCGCGCGGCGGTGCCAGGCGTGAGCAACTGCCCGACATGCCCGGCCGGAATACGCTGGCTGACGGCCAGGGTGGCGCCGCCGCTGGCGCAGTCGGCCGCGCGCACCGCGTAGCCGTCCATTTGCGTGTTGTCGGCCGACGGCACGTTGATGCTCGAGCTCTGCGCTTCGGCCAGCACGCGGCCGTTCGCGTTCAAGGTCGGGACGATCTCGGTGTCGGGCACCGCGCGCGCCGCGTCGAGCAGAAAATCGAGTGCTGCGCGCACCGACAGCATCGGCTTCGGCGCGCCCTTCTGGTTAGCGGCGGTCATCGCGTTACAGCCCGGTGTTGGCGGCGATGTAGGCTTTCATCTTCGCCACATCCGAGCCCATGACAATGAATTTCTGCGGCAGCGCTTCGATCTCTTCGAAGCCGGCCGGACGCGCGGCGTCGACCCCGAGCGCTTCGAGGATGGTTTCGTTGAATTTCGCGGCGAGCGCGGTTTCGAGCACGATCATCGGCACGCCCGGCACCATGTTTTCGCGCGCGACCTTGACGCCGTCGGCGGTATGGGTGTCGATCGTGATGTCGAAATCGTCCTGCACGTCGCGGATCGTGTCGAGCCGGTCCTGGTGGGTCGATTTCCCGGACCGGAAACCGTAGCCGGCGACCAGCTTGAATTCGTCGCCGTCGCTGCCCGGCTTGCCGGACAGGTCGAAGCCGCCTTCGGTTTCGACCTTGTGGAACAGGGCCGCCACGCGCGCACCGTCGCGTCCCACCAGGTCGTACACGAAGCGCTCGAAGTTGGATGCCTTGGAAATGTCCATCGACGGGCTGCTGGTGTGGTAGGTCTCGGCTGCCTTGCGCACGCGGTACACGCCGGTGCGGAAGAATTCGTCGAGCACGTCGTTTTCGTTGGTGGCCGCGATCAGCTGGTCGATCGGCAGCCCCATCATGCGCGCGATGTGGCCGGCGCAGATGTTCCCGAAATTACCCGATGGGACCGTGAACGAGACTTTCTGGCTATTGTCGGTGGTGGCGGCCAGGTAGCCGCGGAAGTAGTACACGACCTGCGCGACCACGCGCGCCCAGTTGATCGAATTGACGGTGCCGATTTTCTGCGCGGCCTTGAACGGCAGGTCGTTCGAGACCGCCTTGACCATGTCCTGGCAGTCGTCGAACACGCCTTCGACCGCGATGTTGAAGATGTTCGGATCCTGCAGGCTGAACATCTGCGCGCTCTGGAACGCGCTCATTTTCTTGTGCGGCGAGAGCATGAACACGCGAATGCCCTGTTTGCCGCGCATGGCGTATTCGGCGGCGCTGCCGGTGTCGCCCGAGGTGGCGCCGAAGATATTGAGTTCGGCCTTGTCCTTGGCCAGCGTGTATTCGAACAGGTTACCCAGCAACTGCATCGCCATGTCCTTGAACGCGAGCGTGGGCCCGTTCGAGAGCGCCTGCAGGATCAAGGTCTTGCCGCCGTCCTGCTCGAGCACGCGCAGCGGCGTGATGTCGGCAGCCGGCTCGCCCGCGCGCGCATTGCGGTACACGTCGGCGCGGTAGGTTTTCGCGGTCAGCGCCTTCAGGTCTGCGTCCGGGATGTCGGTGGCGAACTTGCGCAGGATTTCATAGGCCAGGTCGGCGTAGGACAGCTTGCGCCAGGCGTCCAGTTCGGCGCCGCTCACTTGCGGATACGCGACCGGCAGGTACAGCCCGCCATCGGGGGCCAGGCCTCCCAGCAGGATTTCGGAGAAATTTTGGAGGGCTTGCGAAGCGGCCGGCGCGGCGGCGCGGGTAGACACGTATTGCATAAGTGAGAAATCCGGTTTGGGGCGAACGTTGCGATTGAACCCTTATTATAGTTCCACCGGGCTTTTCTTGCGAATCTGGGTAGTTGACAGCGGCCGGCCCAGTGCGGCCGGCGGCCAGTACCACGCTAACGGGTGGCGATGATGATGATGTCGGCGTCGCAGTTACGATAATGGATCACGATGACGATGATGCGCCGTATGCGCGCAATTGCCGCCGTCAGGCTCATGGTGGCGCGCTCGGCCCGGTTTTTCAATGTCACGTTGACCTGCGACTCGTCGCTGACGGGGACACCCATCGCCTTGAGCGCCAGTTTGGGATTTGCCATGAACACAAGTGCGTGCTCCGGATCAAGCTCGGCGCGGTGTATCGACTCGACTTCCCCCACATCCGGATTGACTTGCGAGAACAGTTTCCTGAGCGCTTCGGTATCGTCTTGAATACTCATACATCCTCCAGATTGCTAGACGCCAGCGACACGATTGCTGCTGGCTTGGCCAGTCTAGTTCCCTTGATTTGGAGGGCATTGGAGGAGGATCAAGGATTGCCGTGCCCTTGCTCAGCACGGTTGTGAATAGCTCAGCAAGCCGCGTGATTGACCGTCACGACGTGGATCGCCAGGCCGCCGAGCGAGGTTTCCTTGTATTTGGCCTGCATGTCGGCGCCGGTCTGGCGCATGGTTTCGATCACGTCGTCGAGGCTGACGAAGTGGGTGCCGTCGCCCTTGAGGGCAAGCGAAGCCGCGGTGATCGCCTTGATCGCGCCCATGCCGTTGCGCTCGATGCAGGGAATCTGCACCAGGCCGCCGATCGGGTCGCACGTCATGCCGAGATGGTGTTCGATCCCGATTTCGGCGGCGTTTTCGATCTGTTCATTGCTGCCGCCGAGCGCCGCCACGAGACCGGCCGCGGCCATCGCGCAGGCCACCCCGACTTCGCCCTGGCAGCCGATTTCGGCGCCCGAGATCGACGCATTCTTCTTGCACAGCATGCCGATTGCCGCTGCCGTGAGCATGAATTCGCGCACTCCCTTGACCGGGTTGCTGGGGCGGCAGTCTTCGGCGTAGTAGCGCAATACGGCCGGGATGATGCCGGCCGCGCCGTTGGTCGGCGCCGTGACCACGCGCCCGCCGGCCGCATTTTCCTCGTTGACCGCCATTGCGTACAGGCTCACCACGTGCAGCGCATCGTGCGGCAGGTCGTTGGCGCGGTTTTCGCCGTGCTTCGCGTCCTGCGCCTGCGCCCACAGCTTGGCCGCGCGCCGCTTGACGTTCAGGCCGCCGGGCAACTGGCCGCCGGTGACCAGGCCGTGCGCGATACATTCGCGCATGACATCCCAGATGCGGTCGATGCCGGCGTCGAGCTGATCGTCGTCCATGTGGGCGCACTCGTTGGCGCGCAACATGCGCGGAATGGTCAGGCCGCTCGCCTTGCCATGCGCGAGCAGCTGGTCCATCGTATCGAACGGGAACGGGATCGGCGCGCCGCCGCTGGCCGCGCCCTGCCTGGCGTCCGATTCTCCTTCGGCATGGATGAAGCCCCCGCCGACCGAATAGAACACGCGCTCGATCGCGCTGCCGTCGTCCAGCCTGAGCGTAAAGCGCATGCCGTTCGGGTGTTCCGGCAAGCTGGTGCTCTTGTGCCAGAGCAAGCCGGTGCTGGCGGTAAACGGCACTTCGTGGGTGCCGAGCAGCTTGATGATGCCGTCCAGCTCCACCTCGGCCAGCTTGTCGTCGACCCGCTCCGGATCGACGCCCTGCGGGGTTTCACCCATCAGGCCGAGGATGACCGCCTTGTCGGTGGCGTGGCCCACGCCGGTGAGGGCGAGCGAGCCGTACAAGGCCGCTTCCACCCCGACTGCATGCTCGAGCGGGCCGCATTCGACCAGGAAACGGCGCGCCGCGACCATCGGTCCCACGGTGTGCGAGCTCGACGGACCGATGCCGATCTTGAACAGGTCGAATACGCTCATGTCCATGCAATAGCCTTTGTCAGTGTGCTGCGGTTGTGACGGCCGGCGCTTACGCGGCCACGCCGATATCGATATGCGCGAGCATGTCGGCCACCAGCGCGTCCAGTCCGATACGCGCTTTCCAGCCCCAGTCGGCGCTTGCACGGCTGTCGTCCAGGCTTTGCGGCCAGGTGGCGGCGATGGCCTGGCGGCTGTCCGGCTCATAGCTGATCTTGAAGTCGGGCAGCGCGCGGGCGATCGCCGCGGCCAGTTCGCGCGGACTGAACGACATGCCTGCCACGTTATACGCCGAGCGCACCGCAACGCGCTCGGCCGGCGCATCCATCAGTTCGATCGTGGCGCGGATCGCGTCGGGCATGTAGATCATCGGCAGCGTGGTGTCCGGGCCCAGGAAGCACTGATAGCGTTCGCCGCGCAGCGCGGCGTGGAAGATCGCGATCGCGTAATCGGTGGTGCCGCCGCCCGGAGGCGACTTGTAGCTGATGATGCCGGGGTAGCGGATGCTGCGCACGTCGACCCCGTACCTGGTGAAGTAGTACTCGCACAGGCGCTCGCCGGCCAGCTTGCTGATGCCGTAGATCGTGGTCGGGTCCATGACCGTGTACTGGGGCGTGTCCACCGGCGGCGTGTTGGGGCCGAACGCGGCGATCGAGGACGGCCAGAAAACGCGCAATGGCTTGCCGGCCTCGCCGCGCTCGCGCGCCACTTCGAGGATGTTGAGCAGGCCATCCATGTTCAGGCTCCACGCCTTGAGCGGCGCCTGTTCCCCGGTGGCCGACAGCAGCGCGGCCAGCTGGTAGACCTGGGTGATGCCTTCGTCGGCCACCAGTTGCGCGATGCGCTCCTTGTCGAGCACGTCGAGTGGGGTGTAGCGCGCCGCCTGGCAGACGTTGTGCGCGCCGATGTCGGAGGCGATCACGTTGTGCGCGCCGTGCTGCTCGGCCAGCGCGCCGGCCAGCTCACTGCCGATCTGGCCATTGGCGCCAATGATGAGGATGCGTTCCATGAGAATTCCGTCCCGGTTCTTATTTTTGGACAATGCCGAGTTCGCGGCCGGCCTGTTCGAATGCCGCCAGCACGGCGTCGAGCTGCGCGCGCGTGTGCGCGGCCGACAGCTGGACCCGGACCCGCGCCTGTCCCATCGGGACCACCGGATAGAAAAACCCGCTGAGCAGCACCCCCAGTTCGTACATGCGGGCCGCGAATTTCTGCGCTACCGGCGCCTCGAACAGCATCACCGGCACCACCGGATGGGTGCCCGGCTTGATGGTGAAACCGATGCGTTCGATCTCCCTGCGAAAGTATGCCGTGTTCTCGTGCAGGCGGTCGCGCAGTTCGGTCGAATTCGAAAGTCGCTCGAGCACCGCGAGCGAGGCGCCGGCGATCGACGGGGCCAGGCTGTTCGAGAACAGGTAGGGGCGCGATTTCTGGCGCAGCGTGTCGATCACTTCGCGCCGTCCGGAGGTGAAGCCGCCCATCGCGCCGCCCAGCGCCTTGCCGAGTGTGCCGGTGATGATGTCGATGCGGCCCATCACGTTGTGGTGTTCGTGGGTGCCGCGCCCGGTCTTGCCCATGAAGCCGGAAGCATGGCATTCGTCGATCATCACGAGGGCGCCGTAGCGCTCGGCCAGCGCGCAGATCTTGTCGAGCTGCGCGATGGTGCCGTCCATCGAGAACACGCCGTCCGTCACGATCAGCTTGTGGCGCTTGCCGGCCGCGGCGGCGCCCTGCAGCTGCACTTCGAGGTCGGCCATGTCGTTGTGCTGGTAGCGGTAGCGCCCCGCCTTGCACAGGCGGATGCCGTCGATGATCGAGGCGTGGTTGAGCGCGTCCGAGATGATGGCGTCGTTTTCGTCGAACAGCGGCTCGAACACGCCGCCGTTGGCGTCGAAGGCGGCCGCGTACAGGATCGTGTCTTCGGTGCCGAGGAAGGTCGAAATGGCCTGTTCGAGCTGCTTGTGCACCGACTGGGTGCCGCAGATGAAGCGCACCGACGACAGCCCGTAGCCGTATTTTTCGGTCGCCTCGATGGAAGCTTGCTGGGTGTGCAGGTCGCCCGACAGGCCAAGATAGTTGTTCGCACACATATTGATGAGCTTGCGGCCATCGTCGCACACCACTTCGGCGCCCTGGCGCGAGGCGATCACGCGCTCGCCCTTGTACAGGCCCTGCTCGCGCAGCGTGTCCAAATTGTGCTGCAGGCCGCTGAAAAACGCGTTCTTCGCTTGCTCGCTCATGTTTATCCTCGTCTGGGTTGATGCCGGCTTGACCGACTGTTGCGCCATGCTGTACCGTGGTTGCGGAAGCGCATTTTTCAGTGAAGGCGCCGATTTCCGCTATCTCGAACTTAAATTCAATATAATGGATATTACCGAAGCTTGGTGAACTTGGCAAGCGGCGCTTCGGGACTGGCTGACACTTTTGCCAAATTTAAAACATACTTTGATACCGATGAAAACACCCGCACCAAACAATGCCCCACCTGAAGTGGGCGCCACCCTGCAGCGACTGAGGCTGGCCCGCGGCCTGACGCTGGAGGATTTGTCCAGGATCGCGGGGGTGTCCAAGTCCATGTTATCGCAAATCGAAAGGGAGAAGGCGAACCCGACGATTGCGATCACCTGGCGCCTGGCCAATGCGCTGGGGGTGGCGATCGGCGAGCTGCTGTCGTCGGAAACGCGCGAAATCGAGACGATCAGGGTGCTCGAGGCGCACGAGACGCCGACCCTGCCCGGCACCCACGCCGGCTATGTGCTGCGCATCCTGGGGCCGATGGACCTGGCCGGGAAATACGAGTGGTACGAACTGACGCTCGCGCCCGGCGGCGAACTGGGCTCGCAGGCGCACGATCCGGGCACCAGCGAGCACCTGACGGTGCTGCACGGCTCGCTGGAAGTGGAGGTCGGTGTGAGCAGGAAGAAGGTCAAGCTGGGCGGCACGGCGCGTTATCCGGCCGACCAGGACCATGTGATTCGTAATGCGGGCAAGACCGAAGCGAAGGCGCTGCTGGTGGTCGTGCACCGCTGACGTCAGCGAGCCTCTATTGCGCCGCCACCTTGGCCGGCTCGTTCATGCGCAGCGCCTTCGACAGAAAGCCCCAGCGGTCGGCCACTTCCTCGATCTGCTTGGCGGTCGGCTTGCCGGCTCCGTGCCCCGCCTTGGTGTCGATGCGGATGATGATCGGTGCGCCGCCGGCCTGCGCCGCCTGGGCGGTCGCGGCAAACTTGAAGCTGTGCGCCGGCACCACGCGGTCGTCGTGGTCGGCCGTGGTGATCATCGTGGCCGGATAGCAGCTGCCCGGCTTCACGTTGTGCAGCGGCGAGTACTTCACCAGCGCCTGGAATTCGTCCGCGTTCTCGGATGAGCCGTAGTCCGAGGTCCAGGCCCAGCCGATCGTGAACTTGTGGAAGCGCAGCATGTCGAGCACGCCCACTTGCGGAATCGCCGCGCCGAACAGCTCGGGACGCTGCGTCATCGCCGCGCCCACCAGCAGGCCGCCGTTGCTGCCGCCGCCGATCGCGAGCCTGGACGGCGAGGTCACCTTGTTGGCGATCAGCCATTCGGCCGCGCCGATGAAGTCGTCGAACACGTTCTGCTTATGCAGCTTGGTGCCCGCTTCGTGCCAGGCTTCGCCGTATTCGCCGCCGCCGCGCAGGTTGGCCACCACGTACACGCCGCCCATCTCCATCCAGGCCAGGTTGGCCGGCGAGAAGCTTGGCGTGATCGAGATGTTGAAGCCGCCGTAGCCGTACAGGTAGGTCGGGTTGGCGCCGTCGAGCTTCAGGCCTTTTTTCGAGACGATGAACATCGGCACCCGGGTGCCGTCGCGGCTGGTGAAGAACTGCTGGCGCGTTTCGTACTGGCTCGGGTCGAAATCGACCTTTGGCTGGCGGAACACGCTGCTTTTACCGCTTTGCATGTCGAGCCGGTAGATCGTGGTCGGGTTGGTAAAGCTGGTGAAGGAGTAGAAGGTTTCGCTGTCGCTGCGCTTGCCGTTAAATCCCGACACCGATCCGATGCCCGGCAGCGCCAGTTCGCGCACCAGCTTGCCCTTGCGGTCGAACAGCTTGACCATGCTGCGCGCGTCGGCCAGGTATTCGGCCACCAGCTGGTTGTTCACCATGCTCGCCCCGACCAGCGTCTGCGCGCTCTCGGGCACGATCTGTTTCCAGTTCTCCGGGGCCGGCTTGCGCGTGTCGATCGCGATGATGCGCGCGCGCGGGGCCTTGTTGTCGGTATTGAAGTAGAACACCGGTCCGTCGTTGTCGATGAAGCTGTAGGCCGACTCGAAAGCGTCGATCAGGGCCACCACGGGCGAATTGGCGCGCGACAGGTCCTTGTAGAAGACGCGGTACTTGTGCGCCGTGCCCTTGGTGGCGGTGATGATCAGGAAGCGCCCGTCGTCGGTGACCTGGCCCTGGAAGCCCCATTCCTTCTGGTCGGGACGGTCATACACGAGCGTGTCGGCGCTTTGCGGCGTGCCCACCTTGTGGAAGTACAGCTTCTGGAAGTAATTCACGTCGGCCAGCTTGGTCGCTTCCTTCGGTTCGTCGTAGCGGCTGTAGAAGAAGCCCTTGCTGTCGCGGGTCCATGCGGTGGACGAAAACTTGACCCATTTCAGGTGGTCCGTCAGGTCGCGCCCGGTGTCGATGTCGCGCACCTTCCACTCGTTCCAGTCGGAGCCCGATGCGGCGGTGCCGTAGGCGAGCAGCTTGCCGTTCGGGCTGATCCTGGTTCCGGCCAGTGCGACGGTGCCGTCGGCGGCCAGGGTATTCGGGTCGAGCAGCGCACGCGGGGTGTCGCCCAGCCTTTTCATCGTGTACAGCACCGACTGGTTCTGCAGGCCGTCGTTGCGGCTGTAGAAGTAGCGCCCGCCTTCCTTGAACGGCACGCTGTAACGCTCGTAGTTCCACAGGCGGGTCAGGCGCGTGCGGATGCCGGCGCGCTCGGGAATCCGGGCCAGCCAGGATTGCGTGACCTTGTTCTGGGCCTCGACCCAGGCGTGGGTTTCGTCGCTGTTGGCGTCTTCCAGCCAGCGGTACGGGTCGGCGATGGTGGTGCCGTGGTAGCTGTCCTGCTGGTCGACTTTCTTGCTGACCGGGTAAGTCAGTGCCGCCGTGGCCGGGGCGCAGGTCTGGGCCAGCGCTGGCGCGCCAAGCATGGCGAGCAGGCTGGCAACAAGGGATGCGTGTCTCATGTGCATAGAGGATTTCCGTCTTGTGTGGAAGATTCGAAGACGGCAGGCCGGATTGCGGCGCTGCCGACGCTGGCTTGGTGCCGAGCGCGATGATAGCGCGATTCGGGCACATTGGCGATGGGCAGGCATGCCAGGCCGGTTGGGAACGATATCGATTCATCATCGCGTCACAATGCGTGGCTAATATCATATCCAGGCATTGCGCGCGCCGCGCCGCGCGATGCCATCGATTACCCGCGCGAGAAAATGAAGACCATTGTGATTGCCTTGCCCAGCATGCCAGTTGACAGCGTCGCGCGCGCCGTCCCGAGCGCCAGCGTGAGCTACCTGAAAACGCCCGGCTCCCTGCACGCCAGTGCCGAAATGCTGCACGAACACCTGCTCGACATCATCGCCCGGCGCCAGCTGAGCGCCTTGCTGCAGCCGATCATCCACATGGGCAGCGGCGACATCATGGGTTACGAGGGCCTGATCCGCGGCCCCTCCGACAGCGCGCTGCATGCACCCCTGAACCTGTTCAAGGTGGCGCGCGCGAACGAGCTGACCGTGCAGGTCGAGCATCTGTGCCGGCGCATCGTGCTCGAACGATTCGCCGAGCTCGCCTTGCCGGGCAAGCTGTTCCTCAACGTCAGTCCGGAATGCCTGCTGCAGCGCGATGCGCGGCATGGCGAAACGCTGGGCCTGATCCACCAGATCGGCATCAACCCCGAGCAGGTGATCATCGAGCTGACCGAGAACCAGCCGACCTACGACTACGAGCTGATGCGCGAGGCCGTGCGCCATTACCGCGACATGGGCTTCCAGATTGCCATCGACGACCTGGGCGAGGGTTTTTCCAGCCTGCGCCTGTGGTCCGAGCTGCGTCCCGAATATGTCAAGATCGACATGCACTTCATCCACGGCATCAACCACGATCCGGTCAAGCTGCAGTTCGTGCGTTCGATCGCGCAGATCGCCGAGCAGTCCGACACGATGGTGATCGCCGAAGGCATCGAAACCCAGGCCGAGCTGCTGGTGCTGCGCGACCTGGGCATCGACTTCGGCCAGGGCTATCACCTGGGGCGCCCGCACGCCAGTCCGGCCGCGGCGCTGCCGGCCGAAGTGGTGCAGGCGCTGCGGCGCGACGGCGTGGCGGTCTATCCGCAGCGCAGCGGCGCCGAGAAGAACCTGGCCAGCATCGTGCGCCTGCTGCACCGCGTGCCCGCGCTGTCGCCGGCCGTCACCAATAACGAGGTGTACGAGATGTTCATGCGCGATCCGGCACTGCAGATCATCCCCGTGGTCGACGCGGGCGTGCCGCTGGGGCTGGTGAGCCGGTTCGACATGATCGACCATTTTGCGCGCCCCTATCAGCGCGAACTGTACGGGAAGAAGTCGTGCACGGTGCTCATGGACGCCAAGCCGATGATCGCCGACAAGGACACCAGCTTGCAGGAACTGAGCTTCAGCGTGGCCCAGGCCGATGCACACCACCTGTTCAACGGCTTCATCATCACCGAGCATGGACGTTACCTGGGCATGGGCACCGGGCACGACCTGATGCGCGAAATCACCCAGATGCAGATCACCGCGGCGCGCTACGCCAACCCGCTCACGCAGTTGCCCGGCAACGTGCCGGTCAACGAGCATATCGAGCGCCTGCTCGCCAGCGGCGCCCGGTTCTGGGTCTGCTATTGCGACCTCGACCACTTCAAGCCGTTCAACGACGTGTACGGCTACCGCAAGGGCGACGACCTGATCCAGCTGAGCGGCACCATCTTGTCGGGGCAGGTCGATGCGGACCGCGATTTCGTCGGCCACATCGGCGGCGACGATTTCATGATCCTGTTTCAGAGCGAGGACTGGGAGCGGCGCTGCCGCGCCATGCTCGCCCAGTTCGAAGGCGCCGTCGCGCGTTTCTACTCGAGCGGCGACCGCGAGCGCGGCGGCTACCTGGCCGAGGACCGCCAGGGCAAGAAGGTGTTCCATTCGCTGGTGAGCCTGTCGCTGGGCGTGATCAGGGTCGAACCGCACCAGTATTATTCGCACCATCAGATCGCCACGGCCGCCGCCGAGGCGAAGAAACAGGCAAAAAAGGTGCACGGCAACAGCCTGTTCATTGACCGGCGCGCGGCCTTGGGATGAGGTCGCGATGCTCGAGCTGCCATTGGCGCGACAGGTCGAGCGCGGCGCCGATTTCGGCCGGGGTGAGGCGGCGCGCCACGATGCTTTTGTTGGCGCTGGCGGTCTCGTCGCCCGCGTCGGCCGCCAGCAGCATCCACATGTAGGAGCGCACCGGGTCGCGCGCCACCCCGCGCCCGCTGTTGTACATGCCGCCCAGGTTGTACTGCGCCAGCGCGTGGCCCTGTTCGGCGGCCTGGTCGTACCAGAACACGGCCATGCCGTCGTCCTGGGCGACGCCCTGCCCGTTCGAGTACATCACGCCCAGGTTGTTCTGGGCGCTGGCGTCGCCCTGCTCGGCGGCGACGCGGTACCACTGCACGGCCTGCGCTTCGTTGCGCGGCACGCCCTGGCCGGTGGCGTAGATCACGCCCAGGTTGAACTGCGCGTTGGGCGCGCCCTGCTCGGCCGCGCGGCGGTACCATTCGAGCGCGCGCCGTTCGTCGCGCGCCACGCCGCGCCCGTTGGCGTACATGCTGCCCAGGTTGTACTGGGCCAGCATGTGGCCCTGTTCGGCGGCGCGCAGGTACCACGACAGCGCGCGCCCTTCGTCCTGCTCGACGCCCTGGCCGTTAGCCAGCATCACGCCCAGATTGAACTGCGAGTCCTTGTCGCCCTTGTCGGCGGCGCGCAGCAGCCAGGCGAATGCGCGCAGGGGGTCGCTGCGCACCCCCAGGCCCTCGGCATAGGCCACCCCGAGCTGGCGCTGGGCCACCGGATCGCCCTGCGCGGCGGCCTGGCGGAACCAGCACAAGGCCTGGGTGTTGCTCGCTTCGACGCCCTGCCCGCGCTTGTACATGAGGCCGAGGTGGAGCTGGGCCGCCGGTTCGCCCTGCACCGCCGCCTTGCGGAACCAGGCCATCGCCAGCGGGTAATTGACGGGAGCGCCGTGGCCGTACAGATAGCATTCGGCCAGCAGGTTCTGGGCGCTGGCGATGCCCTGCTCGGCGGCGCGGTAGAACCAGGCCAGCGCCAGGTCGTGGCTTTGCTCGACGCCGCGTCCCTTGCGGTACATTTGCCCGAGGTTCTGCTGGGCCGAGGCGTCGCCCTGCTCGGCCGCGTGGCGGAACCAGTAGGCTGCCTCGGCGTCGCTTTTTTCGATTCCGCGCCCGTTATAGTAGAGTGCGCCGAGGTGGTTCTGGGCGAACGCGAGACCTTGCAGCGCGGCCTGGCGCAGCCACTTGTAGGCGCGCGCATAGTCGCGCTCGATGTATTCGCCTTTTTTATACATCAGTCCGAGGTTAAATTGGGCATACGCGTCGCCGCGCTCGGCCGCCTGGCGGAACCACACGTAGGTTTGATAGTGCTCGCGAGAAATATTCTGGCGGTTCATGCTGTCCTCCGGCGGGCATGCCGTTGAAAACGCAGAAGTATGGGAACTGCAACAGGTATGAAGCGGCCTGATAAGTATTGTTAAAATTTTAATAGATCAATGCGAGCCGGGTTTGACTGGGCACAAGCGCGCCACCAAGTTATGACCGTGCCGGCGCATGAAAAACCCCGCCGGGATCGCTCGCGGCGGGGTTTGATTTCGAGGGGAAAGAAATCAGGCGGACACGGCCGCAGGTTTTGGGCCGCAGGCATACACCGGCATGGCGAGCGCGGCCAGGCACCAGACGATCAGCGCGCCCGAGGGCAGGTCGAGCACGATCGACAGGACCAGCCCGACGCCGTAGCCGGCCATTCCGGTCAGGTAGGCGAAGGGAAGGCGCAGCGCCGGCCGGTAATGGCGCACGGCAAGGCTTGGCACGATCAGGCTGGCGAACACGAGGTACACGCCGACCAGTTGCACCGAGGCCGTCACGGCCAGCGCAAACACCAGGTAGAAGCCGAGCCGTCCCATGCGCTCGCCGAAACGACCCAGGAAGGCGAGGATGAGGGCCGCGCCCAGCGCCGGCATGGCCAGCTGGCCATAGCTGACCCACAGGATCTGTCCGGCCAGCAGGTCTTGCAGGTGCTCGCTGCCGTGCGGGTTGTGCGCCACCAGCAACAGCCCTGCGCTCGCCGCCAGGATGAACATCACGCCGATCTGCGCTTCCTGCACGTCGGGCCAGCGTTTCTCGGTCCAGGTCAGCAGCAAGGCGCCGAGCGCGGCGGCGATGCCGGCGGCCACCTGCACCGCCCAGCCCTGCGGGTCGAGGCCGCTCGATCCGGCCACGATCACGCCGAGCGCGGCGATCTGCGCGATCGCCAGGTCGATGAACACGATGCCGCGCCTGAGCACCTGCGAGCCCAGCGGAACATGGGTGGCGAGCACCAGCAGGCCGGCCAGGAAGGCCGGCACGACGATCAGGAAATCGATCGGTTCAGGCGTCATTTAGCGCCGTCCAGCAGGCGCTGCAGCGTGGTGTCGAACAGGCCGAACAGGTCTTTGGAGGTGGCGTCGGCGCCCACCGTGAACGGCAGCACCACCGCCGGAATGCGGGCGCGCCGGGACAGCCACAGCGAGGCGCGCTCATCCTGGTAGGCGGCGCGCAACACCATCTTGGCCGGCTCGCGCTGCAGCTGGGCCAGCAACTGGCCGAGGTGGGCCGCGCTCGGCTCCACGCCCGGCTTCGCTTCGAGCGTGCCGACCGCGCGCATGCCAAGCCAGGCCAGCAGGTATTCCATGTTCCTGTGGTGCTCGACGACGGCCACGTTCCTGAGCGGCGCGCCCTGCTGTTCCCACCTGAGCATGGCCGCGTTCCAGCGCGCCGCAAAGTCCTTGTGGCGCCCCTGGTACCAGGCGACGTTGGCCGGATCGATCTCGGCCAGGCGCTTGGCCAGCGCGCTGGCGACGAGCGCGATGTTGTGCGGATTTTGCTGGATGTGCGGATTGCCCGCAGCGTGCACGTCGCCCTCGCTGCGGTCGAGCCTGGTCGGCACGTCGAGGCGCGGCACGAAGCTGCCGGCTTCGAAATAACCGGGCTGGCCCGCCACGATTTTCCCGTTGCCCGACTGCTGCACCAGCAGCGGCAGCCAGCCCGCTTCCAGTTCCAGCCCGGTGCATACCAACAGGTCGGCGTTGCGGGTGCGCGCGATCAGGCTCGGGCGCGCTTCGATGCGGTGCGGATCTTGCAGGGCATTGGTGGCGCTGCTCACCTTGACCTTGTCGCCGCCGATTTCCCTGGTCAGCGCTTCCCATTCCGGCTCGCAGGCGAGCACGCCGAGCGCGGCCTGCGCGGCGCCCGGCAACAGCCCGGCCGCAGCCAGCAGCAAGGCGGCCAGCCATTTCTTGCGGTTAATGATCGTCATGCCTGGCTCCTCAGAATGCGTGGGCGGCGTGTGCGCCCAGGCTCATGATGTACTGAAGGAAGATCTGATTGTCGCTCGCGCCGGGACGGGCGCGGTCGCGCGCGAACTGCAGGCGCAGACGGGAAAACTCCGAGGGGCTGTAGTCGAGCATGACAGTGGCGCGGGTCGGGGACCAGGGCGCCAGCGCCGGGAAGGCGCTGCCTGCCAGCGTGCCGTTGTCGACCAGGCCGATCGCCGTGCGGCCGGCCGCAACGCGGTCGTAGCGCAGGCCGGTGCGCCAGTTCGGCATGAACTGGACCACGCCCTGCAGGTACCAGCCCGACTGGCTGCTGGCAAAGCCGGCGCTGTCGGCGCCCTGCGCCAGCGCGCCGCTTTCCTTGCGGTGGAAATATTCGCCCTGCAGCTTGAAGTTGCGCTGGGTCGGGTTGCCGTTCGGGGCCCACTTGTAGATGGCGTCGGCGGCCCAGATGCGCGAGCTGCCGGTGAACGCATTGGTGATGCCGTCGTCCTCGAACGCGCGCTCCGCCGCGCTGGTGCGCAGGTAGGACAGGCCGGCGCGCCAGCTGGCCGAGTCGCCGATGTCGTCGCCGGCGTGGGCAAACAGCGCCGCCGCCCCGACTCCGTTCTTGTTGCGCTCGCTGCCCGGGAAGGCGGCGCCGTTGCCCGCCTCGGCGCCCAGTTCGACGAAGGTGTCGGTGGGCGCGAGCCAGGTCGCCTGCACCCCGTCGCTCTTGTACTGCCCGCCCAGGAAGGCCTGGTAGGCCAGCGGCGCATCGACAAAATCCCAGGTATGCGCATGCCGGCTGTTCAGGTAGCCGAGCCCCGAGAGGAAGCGGCCGGCCTTGAAGTTCAGGCCGTTCGACAGGCCGCGCGTGCGCACGAAGGCTTCTTCCACCTCGGCCTCGTTGTCGGCCGACAGCGCAAAGGTCAGCTGGCCGGAAAACAGGGGGTCGATGTTGGCCGTCATGGTCAGCTCCGATTCGCCCAGGTTGAAGCTGCGCCGCCCCGGGCCGATCTCGCCGGCGGGCGGCACGACGCCGCCGATGCGGTACAGCTCGGGGTCTTGCGACAGGTTCACGTAGGTGCCCCCCAGAAC
>JBAQKU010000490.1:0-5897 GCA_049301315.1 Telluria sp. | reverse complement strand
GGCGCCGCATGTGCGCGCGTTCCAGGACAAGCTGGGCGCGCACGCCGACGAGGCCAGCCGCGCCACCGGGATTCCGGCCAAGTTCATGCTCGGGCAGGCCGCGCTCGAGTCGGGCTGGGGCAAGCGCGAGATCAGGAACGCCGACGGCAGCGCCAGCCATAACCTGTTCGGCATCAAGGCCGGCCCCGGCTGGAAGGGCAAGGTTGCCAGCGCCGTCACCACGGAATACGTGAACGGCGTGCCGCACACCCGGGTCGAGAAATTTCGCGCCTACGACAGCTATGCCGACAGCTTCAAGGATTACGCAAAACTGATCAGCAACAATCCGCGCTATGAGAAGGTGCTGGCCGCCGCGGGCGACGCCAGCAGCTTCGCGCACGGGCTGCAGAAGGCCGGCTACGCCACCGACCCGCTGTACGCGGCCAAGCTGACCAGGATCATCAAGCATTCCCTGGTAGGTTGATAGCCGCACACTATTGCGGCATGGCAATTAAAGTTTGTCGAGATTGTGCCGTAGACTAGCTTAACTCTGGAAAGAACATCATGGCTGGAATACTCGAGATTGGCAAGACCGGACTGTTCGCCGCGCAGGTCGGCCTTGCCACGACCGGGCACAATATCGCCAACGCCAACGTGCCCGGGTACAGCCGGCAGGTGGTGCTGCAGGCGGCCGGCCAGGGCCAGGACCTGGGCAACGGCTTCATCGGCAGCGGCACCCGCGTGGCCGAGATCAAGCGCTTTTCCGACCCCTTCCTGAACGCCCAGGTGCGCCAGGCGCAAAGCTCGACCAGTTCGCTCAACGCCTTCCACGCCCAGATCAGCCAGATCGACAACCTGCTGGCCGATACCACCTCCGGCCTCGCGCCGGCGCTGCAGGACTTCTTCAAGAGCGTGCAGGACGTGAGCAGCTATCCGACCTCGACCCCTTCGCGCCAGGCCCTGCTGTCGAACGCCGAATCGCTGGCCTCGCGTTTTCGCGGCATCGATTCGCGCCTGGAGGAGGTGCGCGCGGGCATCAACGGCCAGATCACTTCGAATGTGACGGCAATTAATTCGTATGCCACCCAACTGGCGCAACTGAACCAGCAGATCAGCATGACCAGCAACGATTCCGGTAACGCGCCGAACGACCTGCTGGACGCGCGCGACCAGCTCGTCACCGAGCTCAACAAGCATGTGAAAGCATCGGTGGTGGCCGGCGACAACAACACCGTGACGGTATCGATCGGCAATGGACAGCCACTGGTGGTGGGCGCGAAATCATACGAGCTGATGGTGAGCAACTCGCCGACCGATCCCACCCGCGCGCAGATCAGCTATGTGACAAACAACAAGCTGGTGCCGCTGGCCGACAGCACGTTTTCCGGCGGAGAGCTGGGCGGCCTGTTCGAATTTCGCGCGACCACGCTCGACCGGACCCAGAATTCGCTCGGGCGCACCGCGATCGCGCTGGGCATGAGCTTCAATGCCCAGCATCAGCTCGGCCTGGACCAGGCCGGCGCGCCCGGCGAGGCCCTGTTCAAGGTGGCGGCCCCGACGGTCACCAAGAACGTCAACAACGTTTCGACCACCATGACGGTGAGTGCGGTGGTGACCGACCCGGGCGCGCTGACCCAGAGCGACTACACGGTCAGGTCCGACGGCACCGATTACTTCGTGATTCGCCAGTCCGACAACAAGCCGACCAAGATCACCACGGTGCCGCAGACCATCGACGGCATCGCCTTCAGCGCCAGCGGCGCGGCGGTCCTGGGCGACAGCTACACGGTGCGTCCCACCATCAACGGCGCCTCCCAGTTCGAGGTCTTGCTGACGGACCGGACCAAGGTCGCGGCCGCGGCGGCGCTGGTGAGCGAGCCGAAGGTGCAAAACACCGGTTCCGGCAAGATTGCCGAAGCGAGCTACGGGGCCACCTACATGGCAACCGGCAACCAGCTCGCTGCCCCGGTCACGCTCACCTTCTCCACCGACGCCACGCTGGGCAAGGTGTTTGCCGCCTCCGAGGCGACCTCGGTGACGGTGGGCGCGACGACCACCGCGTATGCGGCCGGCGCGCTGATCCCGTATGCGGCCGCGAGCGGCGCGAGCGTCGCTTTCGGCTCCGGCGTGAGCGTGGCGCTGTCCGGCGCACCGGACAACGGCGACGTCTTCACGGTCCGGGCCACCGGCGCCGGCGCCGACGACAACCGCAACATGCGCGCCCTGGGCGCCTTGCAGCTGAAAAACATACTTGACGGTGGCAATACCAACTTCCAGTCCTCCTACGCGGAACTGGTCAGCTTTATCGGTAACAAGACACGCGAAGTCGAGGTCAACGGACAGGCCGGCGATGCGCTGCTGGCGCAGGCGCGCCAGGCACAGCAGGAAGTGTCGGGCGTCAATCTCGACGAAGAGGCGACCAACCTGTTGCGCTACCAGCAAGCCTACCAGGCGGCGGGCAAGGTGATGCAGATCGCCAGCACGCTGTTCGATACGCTGCTCGCGCTCGGTCGATAGAAAGGTTAATGATGCGCATCAGTACCAGTACCATGTTCGAGACCGGCACCAACCAGCTCGGCACCTTGCAGACCCAGTTGTCCCGGACCCAGCAGCAACTGGCGACCAACCGGCGCATGCTGACCCCGGCCGACGACCCGATCGCGTCGGCGCGCGCGCTCGAAGTGAGCCAGGCGCAGTCGATCAACACCCAGTTCGCCACCAACCGCCAGAACGCGCGCAGCACGCTGTCGCTGGAAGATGCGGCGCTGGCCGGCGTGACTACCCTGTTGCAGGACGCGCAGGCCCTGACCATCACCGGCGGCAACGGGGCCTACTCGGCAAGCGACCGCGCAACGATTGCCAACGAACTGTCGGGGCGCCTGGAAGACCTGATGGGGCTGGCAAACAGCACCGATGGCACCGGCGGCTATCTGTTCGGAGGCTTTCGCTCGGCCAGCCCGCCGTTCATCCGCGACGCCAGCGGCACTTCCTACGTGGGCGACCAGGGCCAGCGCCAGGTCCAGGTCGGCTCCGCGCGCCAGATCGCGATGAGCGATGCGGGCAGCGCCGTCTTTGAAAGCAACCTGACCGGCAACGGCACCTTCGTCACCGCCGCCGCTCTCACCAACACCGGCTCGGCCGTGGTGTCGCCCGGCGCGGTCACCGATGCCACCCAGCTCACGCGCGAGAACTACACGCTCACCTTCGCAGTCGCTTTGGGCGTGACCACTTTTACCATTACCGATTCCCAGAATGTGACGGTGCCGCCGCCGCCGGCGCTTGCCGCGCGGCCCTATGTGAGCGGAGAAGCAATCGCGTTCAGCGGCATGACCTTCGACATCGCGGGCGCCCCGGCGGACGGCGATATCGTCACGGTCGGCCCCAGCACCAAGCAGTCCGTGTTCGAGACGATCGACAAGCTGATCGCGACCCTGCGCGCGCCGGCCCTCGACCTGCCTGGAAAGGCCAAGCTGCGCGCCGGCCTGGCCGAGGCCAACAACAACCTCAAGAGCGCGCTCGACAGCGTGCTGACGGCGCATGCCTCGGTCGGCACGCGCATGAAGGAACTCGATTACCTCGACAGCACGGGCGAGGACCTGAACATCCAGTATGCGGCGACCCTGTCGAACCTGCAGGACCTGGACATGGTCAAGGCCATTTCGCTGTTCACGCAGCAGCAGTTCTCGCTGGAAGCGGCGCAAAAATCGTTTAAATCGCTGACCGGGCTGTCCCTGTTCAACTACCTCTAAGGACGCTGGGCCGGCGCCCCGCCGCGCGCGATCGCGCGGCTGGCCTCGATCCCCTGGTTGAACAGGTTCTGGAACGGGGTATTGAGGTAAGGCAGCACCAGGCCGATCACCAGCAGGCCCACCCCGAGCGACACTGGAAAACCGATGCCGAAGATGTTCAGCTGCGGGGCGGCGCGCGTGAGGATGCCAAGCGCGACGTTGGTGATCAGGAGGGCCGCCAGGATCGGCAGCGCCAGCTGCAGCCCGGCGCTGAAGATGCGCCCGCCCCAGCTGGCCAGTTCCCAGGGCGCGCCGGCCCCCATCGGGGTGGCCGCAATGGGCATGCTGACGAAGCTTTCGGCCAGCGCCGACAGCAGCACCAGGTGGGCGTTGACGGCGATGAAGGCCATGGTGGCGATCAGCGCGAGCATCTGGCTCACCGCCGACGAGCGTCCCTTGGTCTGGGGGTCGAAAAACGAGGCGAAGCCGAGGCCCATGGTCAGGCTGCTCACTTCACCGGCCATTTCGACGGCCGCGAACACGATGCGCATGGCAAAGCCCATGGCCAGCCCGATCAGCAATTCCTGCACCAGGATCAGCAGCCCGGCCATCGACATCGGGTCGGCCGCGGGCAGGGCCGGGATGGCCGGCGCCATGATGCTCGCCAGTATCACCCCGAGCAGCAGCTTGACCGATACCGGAACGCTGATGTTGCCGAATAGGGGAGCGGCGGCGATCAGGCCCAGGATGCGGGTCAGCGGCCACAACAGGGCCGCGATCCAGGTGTTCATTTCGGCGCTGGTGAGCGTGATCATGGCTGCGCGCTGCCCGCCGGCTAGCCGACCAGGCCGGGAATGCTGGTAAACACCTGGCGCATGTAGTCGAGCATGACGGCCAGCATCCACGGTCCGGCCAGCACCATTGCGACAAAAATGCCGACCAGCTTGGGGATGAAGGACAGGGTCGCTTCATTGATCTGGGTGGCGGCCTGGAAGATGCTCACGATCAGGCCGATGATCAGGGCCACCAGCAGCATCGGCGCGGCCACCATCAGGGTGATTTCCATGGCGGTGCGGCCCATCGTCATGACGCTTTCGGGTGTCATTCTCCCCTCCTAGTAGAAACTTTGGGACAGCGAGCCGAGCAACAGCTGCCAGCCGTCCACCAGCACGAACAGCATCAGCTTGAAGGGCAGCGAGATCACCGCCGGCGACATCATCATCATACCCATGGACATGAGCACGCTGGCCACCACCATGTCGATGATCAGGAACGGAATGAAGATCGCAAAGCCGATCTGGAACGCCGTTTTCAGTTCGCTCGTGACGAAGGCCGGGATCAGCACGCGCAGCGGGATGTCATCGGGCCCCTGCAGCGCTGGCGAATGCGAGATCTTCACGAACAGGGCCAGGTCGGACTGGCGGGTCTGCTTGACCATGAAGGTTTTCAGGGGCGCGATGGCCTTGTCCATGGCCTCGCCCATCTGGATCTTGTTTTCCTGCAGCGGCTGGTAAGCGTCCACGTAGATCTTGTCGAACACCGGACCCATCACGAACAGGGTCAGGAACAGCGCCAGCCCGACCAAAACCTGGTTGGGCGGCGCCGACTGGGTGCCGAGCGCCTGGCGCAGCAGCGAGAGCACGATGATGATGCGGGTGAAACTGGTCATCATCAACAGCGCCGCCGGCAGGAACGAGAGCGCCGTCATCAGCAGCAGCGTCTGCACCGGCAGCGAGTAGGCGGTGCCCCCGCCCGGGGCCGGGGTGCTGGTGAAGGCCGGGATGCCGGGCGCGGCGGCGGCCCACAAGGGCAGCGCCAGCAGCAGGGCCAGCAGGCAGGTGGACAGGGCGGACGGGGAGGGGAGCCGGTGCTGCTTATTTTGCATTGCGTTTGTCTATGGTCTGTTTGAGCCAGTCGGAAAAGCTGTTGCCGAACGGCGCATGGCGCTCCGGCAGCGCCGCATCGGCCGCCTCTGGCGGGCGCGCCAGCGTGGCCAGCGCGTTCACGCGGCCGGGCGAGGCGCCCACCACGATCCATTGCTCGCCCACTTCCACCACCATGATGCGTTCGCGCCCGCCCAGGTTGAGCGCGCCGACGATGCGCAGCCTGGCCGGGCCGGCCGCGGCCTTGGGGCCGTAGCGTTTCAGGAACCAGGCCAGCATGGCGAGCAGGCCGAGCACGAGGCACAGC
>JBAQKU010000489.1:0-2693 GCA_049301315.1 Telluria sp. | reverse complement strand
GAGCGCGCCGATGGCGCGGATGGACCGTATGGCGGCATTCCCGGCGAGGTCGACGCCGTCTCGTCGCTCGCGCTCGGCATCGCGCCGCAGGACAGCGACGGCGTGACAGGGTCCGGCTTCGACCTCGACGCCGACCTCGACGCCGTTGCCGACCACCTCGCGGTGGGCAGCACCGCGCTGCGCTACGGCCGCCTGGCCATCGCCAACGCCTATGGCTCGGAACTGCTCAACCTGCCGGTGGCCTTGCGCGCCCAATACTGGGCCGACGGGCGCTTTGCCGCCAGCAGCGACGACAACTGCAGCCCGCTCGACCCGGTCCATTTCATGTTGGCCCCGGGCAAGGGGGCCGCGATCGCGACCACGGTGATGGGCGGGGCCAGCATGAGCAGCGGGCGCAGCGCGGGGACGTTCCGTTTGAGCAAGCCATCGAACGCGCCGGTTCGCAAGGGAAGCGTGGTCCTCAGCACGTTCCCGGGTGCGCCCGATGCGCTCGACAAATACCTGCCCGGAACCGGCACCATGACCTTCGGCGTGTACAAGGCCGGACCCGTGATTTTCATTCGTGAAATGTACTGAAGCGGATGCGATTGTGGACAAAAGCCAGCATTTGAAACATCCGACACAATTTCATATCAATGCCGGCGGAAAATTGAATATAATCAAGCAATTACCGCGCGATCTTCACGACATCGCTAAACCATTGTGATCCTGGGCATGCGTTTCTTCAAAAAAGCGAGAAAGAACGAGGGCTGGCTGACGATCGCTTTTCCAGGCGACGGGATCGCCGCCGCCAGTATGAAACGTTCGTCGTCGGATAAACCGGCGGTCGCGCTCACGGCGTTTTATCCCGGTAACGAGAGCGGTCTGGAAGCCCTTGGCAAGGAATTGCAAGCTAATAAATACCGCTGTTCCACCCTCCTCGGAGGCGGTGAATACCAGATGCTGGCGGTCGAGGCGCCCAATGTGCCGCCCGAGGAACTCAAGACGGCGGTGCGCTGGCGCCTCAAGGACATGCTCGACTTTCATGTCGACGACGCCACCATCGACGTGCTCGACATTCCGGTCGACCAGGCCGCCGTGGTGCGCAGCCACAGCATGTTCGTCGTTGCCGCGCGTAACAGCGTGATCGGGAAGCGCCAGAACCTGTTTGCCGGCGCCAGGATCGGCTTGTCCGTCATCGACATCCCTGAAATGGCTCAACGCAACATCTCGGCCCTGCTCGAACCGCAAGGGCGCGGCCTGGCCATGCTCTCGTTCGGCGAGGACGGCGGGTTGCTCACCGTCACCTTCCAAGGCGAGCTGTACCTGTCGCGCCGGATCGAGGTATCGCTGGCCCAGTTGCGCGAGAGCGATGGCGACCGGAAAAACGCCAGCTTCGACAAGATCACGCTCGAACTGCAGCGCTCGCTCGACCATTTCGACCGCCAGTTCCACTTCATCAGCGTCTCGAAACTGGTGCTTGCGCCAAGCGCCGCCAGCGGCCTCGAGGAATATCTGTCGAGCAATCTCTACACGCCGGTAGAGACCCTGGACCTGGCCGATGTGTTCGACCTGGACAGCGTCCCGGCGCTGGCCGACGCGGTGCAGCAGCAACGTTTTTTCCTGACGCTGGGCGCTGCGCTGCGCCATGAGGAGACGGTGCTTTGAGTCAGCAGATCAATCTGTTCAACCCGGTTTTCCTGAAGCAGAAGAAAATATTTACCTGCGTTGCCATGGTCCAGGCGCTGGCCGTTCTGCTCATCGGCGTACTGGCGCTGGGCTGGTATGCGCGCCAGAGTATCGGTGCACTGCAACGCGATGTGGACGCATCGGCTGCGCAACTGGAGCGCAAAAAAACGCGGCTGGCCGCCGTCAAGGCCGAATTCCTGCCGCGCAGCAAGAGCCGCGAACTGGAGGCGCGCATTGCCGCGGCCGAGGCCGAACTGAAGGGCCTCAAGGAAGTGGCGGCTGTGCTGCAACGCGGCCAGTTCGGCAATACCGAAGGCTATTCCGAATACTTCAGGGCGTTTGCACGCCAGAGCGCGGGCGGGCTGTGGCTGACCGCGGTGTCGATCGTCGGGGCCGGCGCCGACATCGGGGTGCAGGGCAGGGCGCTGCAACCGGCGCTGGTGCCCGCCTTCATTGGCCGTCTTACGGCGGAACCCGTTATGAAGGGCAAGACCTTCGACAGCTTGCAGATCAAGCAGGCGCAGCCGAATAAACCGGGCGCCGCAGCCGGCGATGCGGCGTCCTATGTCGAGTTCGCATTGGAGTCGGGCGCAGCGGCGGCGGCGGCTGGAGAACCGGCCAAATGAAGACGCCGTTGCTGACATTGCGCACCCGGATCGACGCGCTCAGCTTGCGCGAGCGCGCCATCCTGTTCCTGTCTGCGTCCGGGGTGATCGTGTTCCTGGTGTTCTGGACCACGCTCAATCCGCTCTACGCACAGCAGGGCAAGCTGCGCGCGCTGCTGAACCAGCAGCGCAACAATATCGGCGGCATGGATGCCGAGATCAGCAAGACCTTGCAGGCCTATGCGGCCGATCCGGAGGCACCCGATCGCTTGCGGCTGGCGGCGTTGAGCGCGGAAGCCGAGGCTTTCGGCGCCAAGTTGCGCGCGGTGCAAGAAGGGCTGGTGGCGCCCGACAAGATGGCACCCTTGCTCGAGACCATCTTGCGCGCCAACGGACGCTTGCGCCTGGTCTCCCTGAAGA
>JBAQKU010000488.1:0-2006 GCA_049301315.1 Telluria sp. | reverse complement strand
TCCCCAAGGAGATCGCCCATCTCCTGCTCGAACAGATGCGCGCCGTGCTCGACACCGGGCATATCGGCTCGGTCGACTATGAACTGGCCCGCTTCGGCACGCTCCAGCATTTCGAGGCGCGCCTGGTCACGACCGGGGCCGACGAGGTGCTCGGCCTGGTGCGCGACATCAGCGAACGCAAACGCACCGAAGAACAGATCCGGCGCCTGGCCTACTGCGACAGCCTGACCGGCATTCCGAACCGCCAGGCTTTCCTCGAAACGCTGGAACGCGAACTGCACCGTTCCAAGGTCGGCAACAAGAAGTTCGCGGTCCTGTTCATGGACCTGGACGCCTTCAAGCGCATCAACGACACGCTCGGCCACAATGTGGGCGACCATCTGCTCAAGATCGTCTCCGATCGCCTGCGCGAGACCACCAGGCCGAGCGACCTGGTCTCGCGCGGGGACCAGACGCACAACCTGGCGCGCCTGGGCGGCGACGAATTCACGATCCTGATCCCCGACCTGGAACGGGTCGAAAACGCGCTGGCCGTCGCGCACCGGGTCAAGGAAGCGATGCGGCGCCCGTTCCTGATCGAGGGCAACGAGATCTTCGTCACCGCCAGCATCGGCATCTCGCTGTTTCCGGAAGACGGGGAGGACTGCAACTCGCTGCTCAAGTACGCCGACACGGCGATGTACCATGCCAAGAACTGCGGCAAGAACAACGCCAAGTTGTACAGCTCCTCGCTGACCATGCAGATCATGAGCCACGTGAAGCTCGAAGTCGGTTTGCGCAAGGCGCTCAAGCGCGAAGAGCTGTACCTGTTGTACCAGCCCCAGATCGACGTGCGTACCGCCGAAATCGTCGGCGTGGAAGCGCTGATACGCTGGCGCCATCCCGAACGCGGCATCATCTCGCCGACCGAATTCATCCCGCTGGCCGAGGAGACCGGCCTGATCGTGCCGATCGGGGAATGGGTGCTGCGAACCGCCTGCGTGCAGGCCAAGGCCTGGCAGAGGCTCAGGATGCGCTCGCTGCGCATGGCGGTGAACCTGTCGGCCAAACAGTTCAAGGACGAGAACCTGACCCAGATCGTGATCTCGGCCCTGCATGACACCGGGCTCGATCCCAAGCTGCTCGAACTGGAGCTGACCGAAGGCACCCTGATGGACGACGCCAAGGCCACCATGGTCACGCTCGACCAGTTGCGCTGCATTGGCGTGTACCTGTCGATCGACGACTTCGGGACCGGCTATTCATCGATGAACTACCTCAAGCGCTTCGACGTGCGCACGCTCAAGATCGACAAGAGCTTCATCGCCGGACTGCCGCAGGATTCGGAGAACGCGGCCATCACGCGCGCCATCATCGCCATGGCGCACGGCCTGAAGATGGTGGTGGTAGCCGAGGGCGTCGAGACCGGCGAACAGCTGGTGCTGCTCGAAGAGTACGGCTGCGACATGGTGCAGGGCTTCTACCTGGGCCATCCAGCGCCGCATGAATCGATCTCGCAGATGCTGCAAAAGCCATGCCTGCTGGCGCTGCCCTCGAAATAGCAAAGGGCGTATATGCGGCTCACTTGACGAGGTGCAGCGTGTGCACCGCCGGCCCCGGCAACAGCGGCGTCGCCTTGCCCTCCACCCAATCCTGGTGCCCGCTCAGGAAGAACGGCGACAGCGGATGACCGCTCTGCCCTCCCGGCATATTGAAGATCCCCTGTTCCTCCCTGCCCGGCGATACCGTGAAGCGCTGCGACTGGCCGAAATCGCGGCCCGCCACGCGCGGCATGTTGGCGTCGCCCGGAAGCTGGTCGGCCGGCGCGGCCAGCCAGTGCCGCAGCAGCGGCACGGCCGCGCTGATCGGATGCGCGATGCTGGCGGTGTTGCGCTCGCCCCAGGTGGCGCTGGCGAGCTTCTTGCCGTCTGCGCTGCGCCGCCCGATCACCAGGTCGATCGCGGCCAGCTGCACCGCGCGCCAATCCGCATAGCCCGGAGGCAGCCAGGCCGCAGGCCGCTCGTCGA
>JBAQKU010000487.1:0-3287 GCA_049301315.1 Telluria sp. | reverse complement strand
GCCCGCACCCGTTTGGCATAGATCCGGTAATGGGCCGATTCGCCCAGCTTGCCGCCGAAGCGCGCGCTGGCGCTGCGCAAATCGCGCGACAGGTCGGCCGACACCAGGGCGCCCTGGGTGGCAGCGGCGCTGCGGGTGATGATGTTGATGACCCCGTTGACCGCATTCGCGCCCCACAGCGTCGCGCCCGGCCCGCTGATGACTTCGATGCGCTCGATATCTTCCAGCACCACGTCCTGCGCGTCCCAGAACACGCCGGAGAACAGCGGGGAGTAGACGGTGCGTCCGTCGATCAGCACCAGCAGCTTGTTCTCCAGGACATTGTTAAAGCCGCGCGCCGTGACCGCGTAATTGCGCGCGTCCGCGCGCGCCACCTGCAGGTTCGGCGCCAGCCGCAGCGCTTCGGGCAGGGTGGCGGCGCCCGAACGCCGGATGTTGTCGGCGCGGATCACGAACACCGACGCCGCCGCATCGCCAAGCCGCTCGGAGCGCTTCGATGCGGACGTGATGCTGACCGCGCCGAGCTCCTCGAGCGACAGGTTGGAGAAATTGTCGGTGCCGGTATTGGCGTGCGCGCCGTGGGCCAGCGGGCCAAGCAGCGCAAGCAGTACCCAGTGCGCCCGCAGGCGCGGCGTTGCGAACAGATCGAACTGCATGTATCTTCCTCACATCAGGTCAAACGGACACGACAGCCGGAACCAGAATATCAGCGCGACAGGAAGATGTCGCACGACACCCTAAAAACTTGACTGTGCGCAAGGCACTTTACGCTTTTTTGTGTTATTCGGCTTGTTTTTTGTGAATTCCTGCAACACCTGAATAAAGCTGTTCGCCGCTCTTGACATGCGTTGTTGGCGATGCGCGAAATTGACCTCCGCGAGGGCCACTGCCCGGGCCGGTCATGGTAAAGTAGAAACGACGGCGCACACGGGGCGCCGACCAGATCAACAGAATAAGGAGCTTGACGTGACGAACGACATTATCGACCTCGCCGCACGCGTGGGTCAGGCACTGCAAGCGAAGGGCCTGCTGCTGGCGACCGCCGAATCCTGCACCGGTGGCGGGGTAGCGCAGGCAATTACCGAAATCGCCGGCTCGACCGGCTGGTTCGACTGCGGTTTCATCACCTATTCGAACGCCTCCAAGACCGAACTGCTGGACGTGCCGGCCGCGCTGATCGCGCAAATGGGCACGGTCAGCGAGGAAGTGGCGGCCGCGATGGCAACCGGCGCACTCGCCTGCAGCAATGCGCACGTGGCGCTGTCGACCACGGGCATCGCCGGCCCGACTGGCGCGGTGCCGGGCAAACCGGTCGGCACGGTGTGCTTCGGCTGGGCCCGGGGCGATTCCATCCATACCGAGCGGCTGGTGTTCGCGGGCGACCGCCGCTCGGTGCGCGAGCAGACCGTGGTGCATGCCCTGCAAGGCCTGCTGCGCTTCATCGAGTAGGCAAACGGTGCGCCTGCGCGCGCTCCGGCCTGCCCTGCTGACGCTGCTCGCGGCACTGTGGCTGGCCGTGCCCGCGCGGGCCGCCGCGCCGACCGCATACACTATATACGCGGCCGGCGACATCGCTTACTGCAGCCACCCCGACCCGGCCTATTCGGGCGCGGCGGCCACCGCCGCGATTGTCGAACAAGGCCTGGCGCGCAATCCGCGCGCGGCGGCGCTGGCGCTGGGCGACAACGTCTATGCGCGCGGCAGTGCGCGCGAGTTTCGCCACTGTTATGGCCCGACCTGGGGCCGCTTCAGGCAGCGCACCCATCCCGCGCCGGGCAACCGCGAATACCTGACACCGGGCGCGGCCGGCTATTTCGGCTACTTCGGCAGGCCCGGCCACTACAGCCTGGACCTGGGCGGCTGGCACCTGATCTCCCTCGACAGCAACCTGGCCCCGGCCGCCCACGCGGCGCAGCTGGCCTGGCTCAGGGACGACCTGGCGCGCCACCCTTCGCGCTGCACGCTCGCTTATTGGCACCACCCGCTGTATAGTTCTGGCGGGCATGGCAGCGACGCGCGCATGCGCGATGTGTGGGACACCCTGTACCGGGCCGGCGCCGAGCTGGTGCTGGCGGGCCACGATCACGACTATGAACGCTTCGCGCCGCAGGATGCGAACGGGCGCCTCGACGCCGCGCGCGGCGTGCGCCAGTTCGTGGTCGGCACCGGCGGCGCCTTCCCCACGCCGTTCCTGCGGGTGCGCGCCAACAGCGAAGCGCGCGACAACAGCCGGACCGGCGTGCTCAAGCTGCTGCTCGGGGCGGACGGCTATGAGTGGGAGTTCCTGGAAGCGTCCTATGACGGCTTCCCGAACGGCGCGCCGCCCGACCGCGGCGCGGCGCGTTGCCATTAAGCGAATCATCTTTGGAGTAATTCGATGCAAAACACGGTTCATTTCATCCTTCAGGGCAAAGGCGGCATCGGCAAGACCCTGGTATCGACCATCCTGGCGCAATGGATCGCGGCCAAGGACGAGCGGGCGCTGCGCTGCTACGATACCGACCAGGAGAACGCCACCTTCTCGCGCTACAAGGCGATGGCCGTCAAGCACGTCCCGGTGATGACCGACACCCGCACCATCGATCCCAAACGCTTCGACGCGCTGATGATCGACCTGCTCGAGGAAGAAGGCAACTGCGTGGTCGACAACGGCGCCAACACGTTTTCGCCGCTGATGGGCTACCTGCTCGAAAACGACTGCTTCGCCCTGCTCGAGGAGTCCGGGCGCAAGGTCTACATCCACGTGATCGTGGGCGGCGGCGACACCTTGCACGACACCGCGACCGGCTTCGTCGCGACCGCGAAATCGACCAGGGTGCCGCTGGTGCTGTGGGAGAACGAGCATTTCGGCCTGCTGCAGTCGGCCAGCGGCAAGGCGTTTACGGAATCGCAGACCTATTCCGACAACGCGGCGCGGGTGCGCGGACGCGTGGTGCTCACGCAACGCAACGCCGATACCTTCGGCGCCGACATCAAGAAAATGAATATCGCGCGCATGACCGCCGCCGAAGTCAGGGAGAGCGACAAGTTCAACCTGATGGAAAAGCAGCGCATCAAGGTGGTGTTTCGCGACCTGTTCGAACAACTCGACAAAGTCGAGTGGTAAGCGCCATGGACCAGCAAAAACTGCGCACCCTGGTATTCGAGAAGACCGGCGTGCGGATCGACATCGACGATCCGGTGTTCGCCGTGGTGGCATTGAATGAAGCGGTGCTGGCCGAAGCGGTCGAGCGCCACGTGGCCCTGCTCGACGCGGCCACGCGCGAACTGGCGGTGCAGGCGCAAGG
>JBAQKU010000486.1:0-2512 GCA_049301315.1 Telluria sp. | reverse complement strand
GCTTGCGCGCGCCCTGGCGCCCCAGTCCCGCGCTGTGCTGCAGGCGCAGCCAGTCAGCCACGCTGGCGGCGCGCTTCGGGTCGGGCTTGGGGTCCGTGTCCGGCACGGTGATTTTACTCCGGTGATTTTGCCACGTCGCCGACTTCGACCGGCTCCCTCACTTGCATGATCAGCCCGTAGGACACGTGCTTGAAGACGCGAAACACGAACAATGTTCCGTACTGCTCGTCGGGCAAGATGAGCTTCGGACTGCCCATGCCCAGCATGCCCTTGCTGCCGCCCGGGTCGGCCACGGTCTTGCCGAAATTATAGAGCTGCAGCACGGAGCCGATATCGAGTCCGTCAACAGAACCGCGGTTGATGCTCACCACCTGGTTCTGGCCGGCGTAGGTCACGCCGGAATAGACCGACATCACGCGCGCGCTGACGCGGCGGTCGGGCTGGTGCGGCACATAATTGAGCATCGGCGTCGGCGGCGCCGGCATGAGCAGGTCGCCCACACCCATTTCGCGGTTCGAACTGGCCACCAGGAACGAATGCGCGTGCTGGTCGGTCGCGGCTTCGGCTTTCAGCTTGACGGTGCCGAGATAGATCGCTTCGCGCCCGAGCTCGCTGCCGGTCTCGGGGTCGGTCAGCGCACTTCCCGGACGATACACCTGGAACGAGGTGGCGCCCTTCAGGTCGCCCTTGACATAGACCGTATCGCCCGCGCCCATGTTGACATGCCCTGCGCGCGAGGCGGCGATGCGCGCCGCGCCGGCCATCTCTTCGTGCTCGACTACGAGCGGACGCGACAGGAACGGCTCGATGATGCGCGCCGGGATCGACGCTATCGCGTCCCGGCCCAGGCCTTCGGTGCGCAACTGGGGCGACAGGCGCGTGGTGCCTGGCGTGCCGGCGGCGTCGCCGCCGGGGCGGTTCAGGCTGAGGCGCCCGCTGGCGCGGTCAAGGTAGATGACCTGGCCCGGATAGATCCAGTGCGGATTGCGGATCTGCTCGCGGTTCAGGCCCCACACCTGCGGCCAGCACCAGGGATTGTCGAGGAATTTTCCGGAGATGTCCCACAGGGTGTCGCCCTTGACCACCAGGTGCTGGTCGGGTGCGTCGGGGCGAAATGAGCAGCCTGCCGCCTGGACCGGGCCTGCGACTGCGGCGGCCACGAGTGCCGCAGCTGCAAGGCGGGCGCCGACTGTGCTAAAATTTTTCATTGAAAGATATCCGTAAAGTGCGGCATTGACACGGAATTGCTGGCTGACCCGACACTTGGCCAGCCTTGGCGCAAGAGACAGCACGATTTAACGCTGCCCTATCGGGATCATGATGATAAGGCTTGCCGAACTGGATCAAATTCTGCACATAAATCCTTGAACTAGCAAGAAAAACCGCGCCCTGCCACTCTGCGCAGGTGTTGCTTTTTGTTGTTCCGAGGCATCTTTGTGCGAATGCTTATTGAAATGTTACTGAGTTACCTGGACCTATGGCACTACTGAATATCCTCCGCTATCCCGATGCCCGCCTGCACAAGGTGGCCAAGCCGGTGACCGAATTCGGCGACCGGTTGTCGCGCCTGGTTGCCGACATGGCCGAGACCATGTACGAGGCCCCCGGCGTGGGCCTGGCCGCCAGCCAGGTCGACGTGCACGAGCAACTGATGATCATCGACACCTCCGACACCAAGGACGACCTGCGCGTCTTCATCAACCCGGAAATCATCTGGACCAGCGAAGAAAAGCAGGTCTACGACGAAGGCTGCCTGTCGGTGCCCGGCATCTACGACGGGGTCGAACGGCCGGCCCAGGTCAAGGTGCGCGCGCTCGACGCGCAAGGCAAGCCGTTCGAACTGAGCGCGGACGGCCTGCTGGCGGTGTGCATCCAGCACGAGCTCGACCACCTGCTCGGCAAGGTGTTCGTCGAATACCTCTCTCCGCTCAAGCGCAACCGCATCAAGGCCAAGATGCTCAAGGAAGGGCGCGGCATCGAGCGCGAAGCGGCCTTGCGCGCCGCCGGACGGCGCTACTGATTCCCGGGCGCGGCAGCGCTCGCCGCCCCGGACCCCGGGGCTTCACCGGAAAAATACAACAAGATGAAAGTGATCTTCGCCGGCACGCCGGAATTCGCCGCGGTCGCCCTCGAGGCGCTGCACCAGGCCGGCTTCGAGATTGCCCTGGTCCTGACCCAGCCCGACCGCCCGGCCGGACGCGGCATGCAACTGCACGCCTCGGCCGTCAAGCAGTTCGCGCTCGCGCACGGCATCGAGGTGCTGCAGCCGCTCTCGCTGCGCATGGACAGCGCCGACCCGCAGCGTGCCGGGCAGGCGCGCGCGGCGCACCAGCGCCTGCTGGAGACCGACTACGATGTGATGGTGGTGGCCGCCTACGGCCTGATCCTGCCGCGCAGCACGCTCGACATCAAACCCTGCATCAATATCCACGGCTCCCTGCTGCCGCGCTGGCGCGGGGCCGCCCCGATCCACCGCGCGATCGAAGCGGGCGACCGCGAGACCGGCGTGACG
>JBAQKU010000485.1:0-4753 GCA_049301315.1 Telluria sp. | reverse complement strand
GCCACCGCCAGCGGCCAGGCCGCCATGCACCTTGGCCTGGCCACCATCGCCGGGGCCGGCTCGCACATCGTGTCCTCGCGCGCGCTGTACGGCGGCTCGCACAACCTGCTGGCCTACACGCTCAGGCGTTTCGGCATCGAGACCACCTTCGTCGATCCGCGCGACCTCGACGCCTGGCGCGCCGCGATTCGCCCGGAAACGAAGGTGCTGTTCGCCGAAACGCTGGGCAATCCCGGCCTGGACGTGCTCGACATCCCGAAGGTGGCCGCCATCGCGCACGAGAACAACCTGCCGCTGATGCTGGACTCGACCTTCACCACGCCCTACCTGCTGCGCCCGTTCGAGCACGGCGCCGACCTGGTGCTGCACTCGGCCACCAAGTTCCTGTGCGGGCACGGCACCGCGATCGGCGGCCTGCTGGTCGATGGCGGCACCTTCGACTGGCAACAGGCGCACGACAAGAGCGGGCGCTTCGGCGAACTGTGCGAACCGTACGACGGCTTTCACGGCATGGTGTTTTCGGAGGAATCGACGGTTGCCCCGTTCGCGCTGCGGGCGCGCCGCGAAGGCCTGCGCGACTTCGGGGCCATCATGAGTCCGCACAACGCGTTCGCGATCCTGCAAGGCGTCGAGACGCTCGGCCTGCGCATGGAGCGGCACGTGGCCAACACGCGCAAGGTGATCGAATTCCTGCTCGCTGATCCGGCGGTCGAAGCGGTTTCCTATCCCGAACTCGACAGCCATCCCGACTACCAGCTGGCCAAGACGCTGCTGCCGAAAGGGGCCGGTTCCGTGTTCACCTTCAGCATCAGGGGCGACCGCGCCGCCGGCGTGCGTTTCGTCGACGCACTCAAGGTCTTTTCGCACCTGGCCAACGTGGGCGACGCCAAGTCCCTGGTGATTCACCCGGCATCGACCACGCACTTCCGGGTGCCGAGCGCGCAGCTGCTCGCGGCAGGCATCGCGGAAGGCACGATGCGCCTGTCGGTCGGACTCGAGGACGCCGACGACCTGATCGAAGACCTGGCGCGCGGCCTGAAACTGTCGCAGAAGGGAGCCTGACGTGATGCAGGACATCCAGGGCATGCCGGCCTACTGCTACCGCGGCGGCAAGAAATTCGACCCGGCCCTTCCAAGCGCCGTGTTCATCCACGGCGCGCAGAACGACCACTCGGTGTGGATCTTGCAAACGCGCTATTTCGCCCATCACGGCTTCAACGTGCTTGCCATCGACCTGCCCGGGCACGGACGCAGTGCGGGTCCGGCCCTGGCCAGCGTGGAAGCGATGGCCGACTGGCTGCTGGCCGTGCTCGACGCGGCCGGCGTGGCCAGCGCGCTGCTGATCGGCCACAGCATGGGCTCGCTGATCGCGCTCGAAGCCTCGTTCAAGGCGCCGGCACGGGTGAGCGGCCTCGCGCTGCTGGGCGCAACCTATCCGATGAAAGTATCGGACGCGCTGCTCGAGACCTCGCTGCACGACGAGATGCGCGCGATCGACATGGTCAACATCTGGTCGCACTCCTCGATCGCGCAAAAACCGTCCAGTCCCGCGCCCGGTTTCTACACCATGGGCGGCGCACGCCGGCTGATGCAGCGCATCTCGCAGATCAATCCCGCGCAGCTGTTCCATACCGATTTCGCCGCCTGCAACGCCTATGCCAACGGCCAGACGGCGGCCGGGGCGGTGCGCTGCCCGGTCCTGTTCATCTTCGGGAATGCCGACATGATGACGCCGCCGAAGTCGACCAAGCTGCTGACGACGGCGATTGCGCACGCCAGCACGGTGCGGGTCGAGGCCGGCCACGCGATGATGGCCGAGCAGCCGGACGCGGTGCTCGACGCACTGTACGGGTTCGCCAATACTTAACGTCGTCCTCGCGAACGCGGGGACCCCATTTTGCAAGCAACGTGATGGGACATACCTATCAACGGGGCGCATAAATTGGGTTCCCGCTTACGCGGGAACGACGTGCATGTGTCAACGGTTTTATCCGGGACAGCAATGCGCGAAAGCGGGGATCCATGCAGCGTATGCATTGACGCCCGCGCTAAAACAGCGGGCGGGCTGCGGATAGGGATTGGGTTCGCGCCACGGAGGGCCGCCATCGGTCGGAAACGACGTTTTCGGTTAGCTCGTTCGCGCTGCAATGGCGACGGCTCCAGCCGCGAAATGCTGCGCCAGCGTCTGATCGAGCCCTTGCTCGACCGCGCGCTCGACCTGGCGCGCCAGCGCACTGGTGTCGAGCGTCATCGGCGACGCCGGATCGAGGTCGGGCGCCGCGCCGGCATCGACCGCGGCGCCACCGAACACGAACAGCCGGTACACATCGGCCAGCATGAGCTTGTCGATGCTGACGAGCAGCACCCAGTTGTCGGTATCGGCGCGCGCAAAGCGGCCCCACTTCGAACGCCCGCCCGGATCGGCCTGGACCCGCCCTACCCAGCCCTCGGCCACCATGCGCTCGAGCAGCATGGTCATTTCGTCGTAGCCGATGCGGGTATGCGCGCGTATCGTCGCGCTCGCCACCAGCGCGCTGCCGGTCACGCCGGCGCTTCCGTGCAGCACCTTCAGCACCGCCATCGCGTCGACGAATTCGCCGCCCGGCACCGGCTGGTACCACCATCGTTCGTACTTGACGACCGGCAGCGCGGCCGCCAGCAGCGCGCCGCCGAGCGTAATCATCCACGACAGGTAGATCCACAGCAGCAATAGCGGCAGCGCGGCCAGCGCGCCGTAAATGATCGCGTAGGTGGGAAACTGGCGGATGAACACGGCAAACAGGCGCTTGGCGATCTCGAACGCAATGGCCGCGACCAGCGCGCCCCAGAACGCGTCGCGCCAGTCGACGAAGCGGTTCGGCACCGCCATGTAGAGCAGCGTGTAGGCGCCGGTGGTCAGCGCCACCGACACCAGCGTGTAGAACAGGGCGCCGACGAACGGCACCGTCCCGACCACCCCGCTGGTGGCCGTGAACAGCTGCGAGGTGGCCGTAAGCGACAGCCCGAACAGGAGCGGCCCGAGCGTGACCAGCGCCCAGTAGATGGTGATGCGCTGCGCCAGCGGGCGCGCACGCTTGACGGCCCAGATCTGGTTGAAAGCGCGCTCGATCATCCCCATCATTGCAGCCGATGTGAGCACCAGCGCGAGCGCGCCCAGTGCCGACAGGCGCGTGGCCTTGCTGGCGAACTGGGTCAGGTTGCTGATGATCGTGTTGGCAATTCCCTTCGGCATCACGGTCTGCACGAAGTAAGCCTCGAGCGAGGCGCGCAGGTTGCCGAAAATCGGGAAGGTGGTGAAAATGGCGAGCACGATCGTCAGCAGCGGCACCAGTGCCAGCGTGGTGGTAAACGTCAGGCCGCCGGCCACCTGGGGCAGGCGTTCCTCGTTCAGGCGGCGGCGCGCGAACTTGAACAGGTCGCGCATTTCGCTCCATGTGAGGCCGCGCACCCTGTCGACGCTGACGTTGATCATTTCGCTGGTCGAGCGGGAGATCGAGTTGACTGTTTTGGAAAGCATGTTCTCGGCAAAATTGCCCCGTGCCGGGCATGACACTGTGTAAAGCGCCCTATAATACCAACGATGAACCCAACCAATCCGATTATTCTTGTTTTGTACTATTCGCGTCAGGGCGCGACCCGCAAACTGGCCGAACTGATCGCGCAGGGCATCGAGTCCGTGCCGGGCATCGATGCGCGCCTGCGCACCGTGCCGGCCGTCTCGGCCGTGACCGAGGCGACCGATGCGCAGATTCCGCCGTCCGGCGCGCCCTATGTCGAGCTGCAGGACCTGGCCGACTGCGCCGGGCTGGCGCTCGGCTCGCCCACCCGTTTCGGCAACATGGCCTCGAGCATGAAGTATTTTCTCGACGGCACCGGCGCCGACTGGCTGTCCGGCACCCTGTCGGGCAAGCCGGCGGTGGTGTTTACGTCCACCGGCAGCCTGCATGGCGGCCAGGAATCGACCCTGCTGTCGATGATGCTGCCGCTGCTGCATCACGGCATGATGATCATGGGCCTGCCCTACTCCCAGCCCGAACTGATGGAAACGGCCAGCGGCGGCACGCCCTACGGCGCCTCGCACTGGTCCGGCATGGGCGGCGACAAGCCGCTCACCGACGACGAGAAGCGCCTCGCGGTCGCACTCGGACGGCGGCTCGGCGCCACGGTTGCACGTCTGCAGGGGATAGCGCAGTGAAGCCGCAAAAATACTTTCACTGGGGCGCCATCGGCAGCCTGGTCGCACTGATCGTCTGGCTGGTACTGTGGGAAATGCTGGTCGCGCCGCTGAAACCGGGCGGCTCCATGCTCGCGCTCAAGGCGCTGCCTTTGTTGATTCCGCTGCGCGGCGTCTTGAAGCGCGACATCTACACCCTGCAATGGTCGTCCATGGTGATCCTGCTGTACTTTACCGAAGGCGTGGTGCGCGGCTACAGCGACAAGGAAGAACTCTCGCGCGTCATGGCGTGGGGCGAGGCGGCGCTGGTGTGCGTGTACTTCGCCTGCGCCGTGCTGTACCTGCGCCCGTACAAGAAGGCGGCCAAGAAACTGGCCAAGGAATTGCTCGAGAAGGTAGCCAAATAATGCACAAGGAGTTTCTCGCGCAGTGCCGCGGCATCGTGGGCGCCGGCTATGTGCTCACCGGCGCGGCCGACATCGCGCCCTTCCTGACCGACTGGCGCGGCCGTTTCACCGGGCGCGCGCTGGCGGTGCTGCGCCCGGGCAACACGGAACAGGTGGCGGCGCTGGTCAAGGC
>JBAQKU010000484.1:0-2197 GCA_049301315.1 Telluria sp. | reverse complement strand
GCGCGCCATGCCGCGCAAAGGCGGGCACCACGGCGCGGCGCCGGCCCGTGCAGCGCCGCCGCTGTCAATTTTTCCGACAGCGAACTGGACTAGCGTTTCTTGAGGATCGTGATGCAGCCGTCCGCTTCCAGGAAGGCGCACTGCATTTCCTCGAGCGTGCAGTCGGCCTGGCGCAGCGCCTCGTCGATGTCGGGCTGGGCCAGGCGCAGGCGCTTGATGGCCGGGTCGAAGAATCTTCCGTCGCGCCCGATCAGGACCGCGTCGCCGTCGAAGATGTCCGATAACTTGCTGCTGCGCGAGGACGCGAACGAGATCGCCACGTTCAGGGCGATCAGGGTACCGGCGATCAGCAGGCCGCCGATCAGGGACTCGTCGCCTCCGGACAGCGAGTTGGAGACGGCCTCGCTGAGCAGCATCACGACCAGCAGGTCGAACGGGGTGAACTGGCCGATGGTGCGCCGGCCGGAGATGCGCACCATGACCAGCAGCACCGCGTAGACGATCGCGCCGCGCACGATGAACTCCCACCACGGCAGTTGCATGTCGAACATATGAGCCTCTCCAAGCTTGTCGGAAACGATGGCGCGCCGCGGCTCGCTTGCGCGGTGCAGCCCGGTTTGGCGATACTGTAAAGTATCCCGACGACGCACGACGCACCGGTGCCGGACCGGCGAAGCGTTGGCGTTGCGACATCGGGATCGGCCGCGATGGTTCTGAAAACCAACATTGCGGAAGACTTTTTCATCAGGCGGGATGTTGCGTTACAATACGACGTGCTATTCTGTATGGCTATTCAAAAGAATAGCTGTTGGTACAAGTCCTTCCCCACAACTTGATGTGCAATCCGCTAACCGGTCAGGCCGTGTCGCGGAAGGTTAGATTAACCCGCCAAACTCGCGAAGCGCGAAGAAAGGTGAGCAAGATGATGCAACAATATAGTGCCAACTCGTACCTGTTCGGTGGCAATGCCCCGTACGTGGAAGAGTTGTACGAGGCCTACCTCGACAATCCGGGTTCCGTGCCAGACAACTGGCGCGCCTATTTCGACGCGATGCAGAACGTGCCCGCAGTCGATGGTTCGAACAAGCCCGACGTGGCCCATGCCTCGGTCATCGCCTCATTCGCCGAACGCGCAAAACAAGGTCCTATCCGTGTCGTGAGCGCGTCCGCCGACGCCGAAATGGGACGCAAGCGCGTCGCCGTCACCCAACTGATCTCGGCCTACCGCTACCTCGGTTCGCAGTGGGCCAACCTGGACCCGCTGCAGCGCCAGGAGCGCCCCAGCATTCCTGAACTGGAGCCCAGCTTCTACGGCTTCACCGATGCCGACATGGACATCCAGTTCAACATCAGCAACACCTATTTCGGCACCGAGACCGCCTCGCTGCGCGACCTGCTCAACCTGCTGCGCGACACCTACTGCCGTTCGATCGGCGCCGAATTCATGTACATCGGCGATCCGGCGGAAAAGCGCTGGCTGCAGGAAAAGCTCGAGTCGATCCGTTCGAGCCCGACCTTCTCGGCCGAGAAGAAAATCCACATCCTCGACCGCCTGACCGCGGCCGAAGGCCTGGAGCGCTACCTGCACACCAAATACGTGGGCCAGAAGCGCTTTTCGCTGGAAGGCTCCGAGTCGTTCATGGCGTCGATCGACGAGACCATCCAGCGCGCCGGCCAAAACGGGGTGCAGGAAATCGTGATCGGCATGGCCCACCGCGGCCGCCTGAACGTGCTGGTCAACACCCTCGGCAAGTCGCCCCAGGAACTGTTCGGCGAATTCGAAGGCAAGCACGGCGACGACCTGCCGTCGGGCGACGTCAAGTACCACCAGGGCTTCTCGAGCGATATCTCGACCGCCGGCGGCCCGGTTCACCTGTCGCTCGCGTTCAACCCCTCGCACCTCGAGATCGTCAACCCGGTGGTCGAAGGTTCGGTCAAGGCGCGCATGGACCGCCGCGGCGACAAGGACGGCGCCCAGGTGCTGCCGATCCTGGTGCACGGCGACGCCGCCTTCGCAGGCCAGGGCGTGGTCATGGAAACGCTGAACCTTGCGCAGACGCGCGGCTACTGCACCGGCGGCACGGTGCACATCGTGATCAACAACCAGATCGGCTTCACCACCTCCGACCCGCGCGACACCCGTTCCACCCTTTACTGCTCGGACGTGGTCAAGATGATCGAAGCGCCGGTGCTGCAC
>JBAQKU010000483.1:0-2426 GCA_049301315.1 Telluria sp. | reverse complement strand
AAATAGTCTTGTGCTGCCACAGTCGCGGCGGTACCATTGTGTTAACTAGCGCAAGAACAGAGTGCACCGCAATCGCGTTAATTGAACTCACCATGAGCCGACGCCCGCTTGTCCCATATCACCTGTACGCCGCCGGAATAAAATCGCTTCCGATGGCGGACATTCGCGTTATCCTGCGCGGCGCGGACGAGTTGACCGGGGTTGGCGGACGCACCCTGCTGACAAAAATCCTGAAGGGATCGCGTGCGAAAGATGTGCTGAGCCGGAACCTGGACCAAAGTCCCGCATACGGCATGTATCGCGACCTCCCCGTCGATGAAGTTCACGCCAGGATAGATTGGACGATCTTGCAGCGCTATCTGCGCATTGAATACGCGGGACAACTTCCCGTCTTGGCATACACGCCGGCCGGATGGGAAATTGAACGAGAAACAGTTGTCGATGAGATCGTCCAAGGGTTTGACAAGCTGCTCGCCAACGCTTCCCGCCCTTATGACATGCTGTTCCTGAAGGACAGGAACCGGGAGGTGATCTGGCGCGTGCTGGACAAGATCCAGGCGAGCGGCGAGCGCAAATATCTGCCGGTATTGGAGGACTGGGGGCAGGTCGACTACAGGAAGGTCCGGCAGAGAATAAGCGAAGTCATCCAGGATTTGACGCCCCGCGCGGCTTAGCCAGGCCAAGCCGCGCCGGCTCAGTGCTTCACGTGGCTCGGTGCAATCAGGATTTCGACCGGGGCGTCGGTGGCGAACAGCTGCGCGCAGTCGACCTTGTCGAAGGCGTAGTGCTTGCCGCAGAAGTCGCAGTTGATGGCGAGCTGGCCCAGGTCGGCCAGCGCGGCATCGATTTCCGGGCGCCCCAGCAGCTTGAGCATGTTGCCCACCCGCTCGCGCGTGCAGCTGCAGTGGAACTGCGGATGGCCAGGCTCGAACACGCGGATCGTCTCTTCCCAGAACAGGCGCTTCAAGAGCGTCTGGATGTCGGTCGAGAGCAGTTCAGGCTGCTTCAGGGTCGAGGCCAGCGTGAGCGCGCGGTTCCAGGTCTCGAGGTCTTCGGCTTCGCTCATCTGTGCGTGCTGGTCGTCCTTGCCGCTGTGGCGCGGCAGCTTTTGCAGCAGCAGCCCGCGCGCCACCTTGTCGTCGGCGGCCAGCCACAGGCGCGTGTCGAGCTGCTCGGAGCGCAGCATGTAGTTTTCGATCACGCTGGCCATGTTGTCGCCGTCGAGCGGGACGATGCCCTGGTAGGGCTGCTGGCCCGGCACCTTGTCGAGCGGGTCGAGCGTGATCACGAAACGGCCCTTGCCGTGCGCGTTGAGCAGCGCCGTCAGGCCGGCGTCGTCGGCCACCTGGGCGCCGTCGACCAGCTTGGCGGTGGCGCGCATGCGCAACTGGGCGTCGCATTCGACCACCAGCAGGCGCACCGGCCCGTCGCCGTGGATCTGCATCACGATGGCGCCGTTGAACTTGAGATTGGCCGACATCAAGGCGGCCGCCGCCACCATTTCGCCCAGCACGGTCTTGACCGCGGGCGGATAGCTGTGGCGTGCCTGGATTTCGTGCCAGGTGTCGGAAATTTCGACCAGCTCGCCGCGCACGGCCGCGTTGTCGAAGATGAATTTTTGCAGGGTGTCGCTGCTTGTTTCTGTCGTCATGACGGGTCTATCCAATGCGTTTCAGGTCGGTCTTGAAGACCTGGGCGCGCGCCGCGTAGCTGGCGGCGTTGCCCTGCAGGCGGGCCAGGTCTTCCTCGGTGAGGGTGCGCACCGCCTTGGCCGGGCTGCCGATAATGAGCGAGTAGTCGGGAAACTGCTTGCCCTCGGTGACCAGCGCACCGGCCCCGACCAGGCAGCCCTTGCCGATCACGGCGCCGTTGAGGATCACGGCCTGGATGCCGATCAGCGAGCCGTCGCCCACGCTGCAGCCGTGCAGCATGGCCTGGTGCCCGACCGTCACGCCGCTGCCGAGCGTGAGCGGAAAGCCCATGTCGGTGTGCATCACGCTTCCTTCCTGCACATTGCTGTTGGCCCCGATCGTGATGCGCTCGTTGTCGCCGCGAATTGTCACGCCAAACCACACCGAGGCATTGGCGCCCAGCGTGACCTTGCCGATCACGGTGGCGCTGTCGGCGACATAAGCGGATGCATCGATGTCGGGCGCGTGTTCGCCCAGTTGGTAAATGGCCATAGGTATCAAATTGGAAGCGTTGGAATGGCCTCTATTTTACGCCGTCGGCCGCATTTTCCGCCGCGGCGGTCCGCAGCCCGGTTTTTTTTGCCCGGCAACATTGCTTATTTGCGCGGTTGTTGACGCCGCTTCTGCTCCAGGGCCGACCCGGCGCGTAGCATGGGATGGGTGTTGCTCACGAGACGGAGAAACGAAGATGGCTATGCTCGGGCGTTACCTGTTGTGCGCACTGATCGCCGGCGT
>JBAQKU010000482.1:0-3045 GCA_049301315.1 Telluria sp. | reverse complement strand
GCGACGCACAGCGCCAGCATGTCGCGCCGCTCTTCGGCCGCGTAGGGCGTTTGCCCGGCCTGCGGCAGCAGCGCGTAGTCGTACAGCGCGACGCGGTCCGGGTCGGCCTTGACGACCCGGGTCAGCGCGCGCGCGATGCCGGCCGCATCCTGCCCCGGCAGCGCGTACACCAGGTCGATGCTGACCGACCTGAAGCGCGCCGCGCGCGCCGCCTCGATCAGCGCCTCGACCTGGTTCTCTGGCTGTTCGAGCACCTGCTGCAGTTGCGCGTCGTAGTCCTGCAGCGCAAGGCCGATACGGTTGAAGCCCTGGCGGCGCAGGCTGAACACGCGCTCGCGCGTGACGCTGCGCCCGTCGATGTCGACCGAATAGTCGCCCGCGTGGTCGGGGGCCAGCTGGAACCAGCGCCGCAGGCGCGCCATCAGCTCGCCCGACTCGTGTTCGGTCAGGTAGGCGGGCAAGCCGCCGCCGAGGTGCAGCTGACCGAGCTGGTTCATGCCGCCGAACAGCATGCCCTGCAGATCGATCTCGCGTTTCAGGTAGGCCAGGTAGGGTTCCTGCCCGCAGCCGCAGTAATGGCAGGACGGATCGCAAAACGGAATGTGCAGGTACAGCGACAAGGGCTTGAAGGCGCCGCGCGTGCGGCGTGCGGCCACCGCCTGCAGGTAGTCGCGGTAGCCGAAGCCTGGCTCGAAGCGTTCGACGCCCGGATAGCCGGCGCAGCGCGCACCGGCCCCGATCAGTCTGCGTACCGGGCGCACTGCGGTTGCGGCGCATTGGGGCGCGCTGCCGGGTACTGCGGATAAGGCCATGTTGTCACTCCTGCTACCTGGGATGCCCGGGTCCGGGCACTGCGATGGAGCGTGAGTGTATTGAGCACAGGCATCGAAATCCTTGACCTGCATCAAAAACGCCTGACTCGTCGCGCAGCGGCGACGGCTTTCCACGGTGCTGCGGACAAGGATGCTCCTAATTGCTCAAAGGCATTTCTTTAGAAGCGTCAAGTGTAGGGCGCATTTTTTTTAAAATCCTTGATATGGATCAAAAGCGCCCCAAGGCGCTCATGCGCCGCGGTCCCGCAGCAGCAAGCGCATGTGCACTGCGCCCTCGCTTGTGGCCGGAGCCACGGCAAAACCGAGTTTGCGCGCCAGCTTGATGACGCGGGTATTGTGCGCCAGCGCTTCGCCCACGATCTCGCGCGTGCCCCGGCTGCGGCAATACCCGATCAGCTTGTTCATGAGCAGCGTGCCGAGGCCGTGGCCTTTCAGGTCGGAGCGCACCGTGACGGCGAATTCGGCCTGCACATTGTCCGGGTCGGCCACCACGCGCGCCACCCCCAGCGTTTCGGGTGGGCCTCCGGGGCCCGGGCGGGTCGCGATGAAGGCCATCTCGCGGTCGTAGTCGATCTGGGTGAAGCGCGCCAGCTGCGAGGGCTGCAGCTCGCGCACGCGCACGAACATGCGGTAGCGCACATCCTCGGCGCTGAGGGCGTCGAAGAAGGCCAGGTGGGCCGCGCCGTCCCCGGGCCGGATCGGGCGCAGCAGCAGCGGGCGGCCCTCCCACTCGATCTCCTCTTCGAGCTCGGCCGGATAGGGCCGGATCGCCAGCCGGTCGAGGCTGCTGGCCGACTGGTCTGCCGGCGCCACCCGCATGCGCGCGTCGAGCACGATGGCGCCGGCGCTGTCGGCCAGCAGCGGGTTGATGTCCAGTTCGACGATCTCGGGAATGTCGGCGGCCAGCTGCGCGATCTGGATCAGGACCGACAGGATCGCCTCCATGTCGGCCGGCGCACGGTTGCGGTAGCCGGCCAGCAGCCTGGCCACGCGGGTGCGTCCGACCAGGTCGCGCGCCAGCACCGTGTTCAGCGGCGGCAGCGCAACCGCATGGTCGCCCACCACTTCGACCGCGATGCCGCCCTGGCCGAACAGGATCACCGGGCCGAATACCGGATCGGTGCTGATGCCCACGATCAGTTCGTGCGCCTCGGGACGGCGCGCCATGTGCTGCACCGAAAAGCCGGTCAGGCGCGCCTGCGGCTGCAATTCGGACAGGCGCTTGTGCATGCGCTGGGCCGCCGCGCGCACCGCTTCGACCGAATCGAGGTCGAGCGCCACGCCGCCCACGTCGGACTTGTGCGTGATGTCGGGCGAGATGATCTTGACCGCCACCGGAAAGCCGATTTCCACGGCCGCGCGCTGCGCCTGTTCGACCGATTCGACGCTGCGCGTTTCGACCACGGCAATTCCATAGGCCGCCAGGATCGCCTTCGCTTCCGGTTCCGACAGCATGCTGCGTCCCTGCGCCAGCGCCGCGCGCGCGATCGACTGCGCGCGTTCGCGCTGCACCGCCAGGTGGGCGCCCTCGGCCGCCGGCACCTGCATCAGCAGGTCCTGGTTGTGACGGTAATTGACGATCTGCAGGAAACCGTTGACCGCTTCTTCGGGCGTGTCGAAGGTCGGGATGCCGGCGTCCGAAAACAGGCGGCGCGCCTGGGCCACCGCGTCCCCGCCCAGCCAGCATGACAGGATGTTGCGCGAGGCCGAACGCGCCAGCGGCACCACCGTGCTGGCGATTTCGGCGCTCGGCACGATCGCGGTGGGCGCATGGATGAACAGGATGGCGTCGGCCTGCGGTTCCTTGAGCAGCACTTCCAGGGTTTGCCGGTAGCGCTCGGCGGGCGCGTCGCCGATGATGTCGACCGGGTTGGCGCGCGACCAGGTGGGCGGCAGCAGCTGGTCGAGCATGTCCAGGCTGACGCCGGACAGCGCGGCCAGCTTGCCGTTGCCGCAGATCAGGGCGTCGGTGGCCATCACGCCCGGTCCGCCGCCATTGGTCATGATGGCCAGGCGCTCGCCGAAAATGGGGCGCGCACGCGCCAGCGTCTCGACCGCGCCGAACAGGTCCTCGGTGGTAAACACGCGCAGCATGCCGGCGCGCCGGATCGCGCAATCGTAGACGTCGTCCGAGCCGGCCAGCGCGCCGGTGTGCGAGGCGGCCGCCTTGGCCCCCTCGGGGGCGCGGCTGGCCTTGAGCACCACGGTCGGC
>JBAQKU010000481.1:0-2397 GCA_049301315.1 Telluria sp. | reverse complement strand
CTGCGGACGAGAAGGCCGGCGCGCAGGTGCGCGCGTGGCGCGCCGCCTGTTCACCGGCGAGCTTGCCGAACACGCACAATTCGGCCAGCGAATTGGACCCCAGCCGGTTGGCGCCGTGGATTCCGACGCTGGCGCATTCGCCCACCGCGTACAGGCCGGGCAGCGAGGAAGCGCACCGCCCATCGACGTCGATGCCGCCCATGGTGTAATGCACGGCCGGACGCACCGGGATCGGGGTGTCGGCCGGATCGATGCCCATGAAGCGCTGCGCCATGTCGCTGATCAAGGGCAGGCGCTCCTGGATATGCGCGCGTCCCAGCGCGCGCAGGTCGAGCAGCACCGCGCTGCCCTGCGGCGTGTCGATGGTGCGCCCCTTGCGTTCCTCGTGCCAGAAGGCCTGGCTGAGGCGGTCGCGCGGCCCCAGCTCCATGGCCTTCTTGCGCGGCCAGGGATCGGGCGGACCGAGTCCGTAATCCTGCAGGAAGCGGTAGCCGTCGCGGTTGACCAGGATCCCGCCTTCGCCGCGGCACGCTTCGGTAAACAGCAGGCCGGTGCCCGGCATGCAGGTCGGGTGGTACTGCACGAATTCCATGTCGCGCAGCGCCACCCCGTGGCGGTAGGCGAGCGCCATGCCGTCGCCGGTGACGACCCCGCCGTTGGTGCTCTGGCGGAACACGCGCCCGGCGCCGCCGGTGGCGATGATGACCGATCTGGCCTTGATCAGCACGAACTTGCCGGTACGGATCTGGAGCGCCAGCAAGCCCTGGCAGCGGCCGTCGTCGACCATCAGGTCAAGCACGAAATATTCGTCGAAACGTTCGATCGAGGGGTACTTGATCGAGGTCTGGAACAGGGTATGGAGCATGTGGAAGCCGGTCTGGTCGGCGGCAAACCAGGTCCGCTCGATCTTCATGCCGCCGAAGGCGCGCACGTTGATATGGCCGTCGTCCTTGCGGCTCCACGGACAGCCCCAGTGTTCCATCTGCACCATCTCGCGGGTGCAGTTGGCCACGAAGTACTCGACCACATCCTGCTCGCACAGCCAGTCGCCGCCCGAGACGGTGTCGTTGAAATGATGCTCCAGGCTGTCGTGCGGCAGCACCACCCCGGCCGCGCCGCCTTCGGCCGCCACGGTATGGCTGCGCATCGGATAGACCTTCGACAGCAGCGCGATCTTCAGGGAAGGATCGGCTTCGGCAGCGGCAATGGCGGCGCGCAGTCCGGCGCCCCCGGCGCCGACAATGGCCACGTCGGTTTCAACTATTTCCATGCTATTCCTTTGTCACGGTCAATCATTGGCTGCCGCCGGCACCTTCCCGATAACGGGAATTTTTTCCCGGATACAGGATGCGCGAGCAGCGCCCTCATCGTCTGGCGCAAGGCATCTTGCTGCATGGCCACAGCCTTGCCGGGAAGCATCAGCAATTCGTGTGCCACCCGCATGTAAATACGCGCCAGCCGGGGCCGCCGGCAGCCCTGCCGCCGGCGTCAGGCATGGCCTTTGCTTCATACGCTGCATCCCGCCCGCACCGCCGAGGGCGGCCGCAAGCACCTTTACCGCACCACTTCGCCAACCAGCGCTGCTTCGACCATGATGAGCCAACCTCTCCAATACCACGCCGCGCCAGGCGCCCAGCTCACCGGATTCAAGGCCGGATGCGCCGGCTGCGGCATGCAGCGCGTCTGCCTGCCGATGGGACTCGAACAGGCCGACATCGGCCAGCTCGACGAGATCATCGGAAGGCGCCGCCGCATCGCGCGCGACCAGCGCCTGTACAACATGGACGAGCCGTTCGCCAACCTGTACGCGATCCGCTTCGGCCATTTCAAGACCTTCCTGCTCAACGCCGGCGGCGAGCAGCAGATCAGCGGCTTCCAGATGGCCGGGGAGTTGCTCGGCATGGACGCGATCGGCGCCGGGCGCCATCACGGCAACGCGGTCGCGCTCGAGGACAGCGAAGTGTGCGAGATCCCGTTTGCCCGGCTCGAGGAACTGTTCGGGCGCATGCCCACCCTGCTGCACCATTTCCACCGCACCATGAGCCAGGAAATCATGCGCGAACAGAATGTGATGCTCCTGCTCGGCAATATGCGGGCCGAGCAGCGCTTCGCCGCCTTCCTGGTCAACCTGTCGGCGCGCTACGCGGCGCTTGGCTATTCGGCCACCAGTTTCCAGCTGCGCATGTCGCGCGAAGACATCGGCAACTACCTGGGACTGACCATCGAAAGCATCAGCCGCCTGCTGTCGCGCTTCAAGCAGCAGCACTGGCTGCGGGTGGACAAGCGCGAGGTGACCCTGCTCGAACCTGCCACGCTCAAGGCGATGGCGGCCGGCAGCGACAGCGCGCCGTCGGCCCCCGGGCGCCTGCGGGTCGTGACGCCGGCCACGGGCACGCT
>JBAQKU010000480.1:0-6181 GCA_049301315.1 Telluria sp. | reverse complement strand
AACGAGGCCGGCAGCACCGAAATCCCGCAGCCGGCCGCCACCAGCCCGATGATGGTCGACGCTTCGCCTGCCTCCTGCACGATGCGCGGCATGAACCCGGCCGCGCGGCACAGCCGGATGATCTGCGGGTGGATCCCGGTGCCGGCATTGTGCGGATACATCACGAACGACTGTCCGGCCAGCTGCGCGATCGCGAGCGAGGCCTGCGCGGCCAGCGGGTGCGCCACCGGCAGCACCGCCAGCAAGGGATCTTCGCGCAGCGTGGTCAGCGCGAGCGAGTCGGGCACGCTGCTCTCGGGCGGACGGATGAAGCCCAGGTCCAGGGTGCGCCGGGCGATTCCCTCGAGCTGGTGCAGGGTCGCCATCTCGTGCAGGGTCAGGCTCACCGCCGGAAATTGCGCGCGGTAGCGGTTGATCACGCTGGCAAACAGCGGGGTGAACGGGGTCGAGAAGGTGAAGCCGATGCGCAGCTCGCCCGCTTCGCCGCGCTGGGCCCGGCGCGCCGTCTCGGAAGCCTGTTCCGACAGCGCCAGGATGCGGCGCGCGTCCGTCAGGAACAGCTTGCCCGCTTCGGTCAGCCGCACCCAGCGCTTGGTGCGTTCGAACAGCTGCGCGCCGATATCGGTTTCAAGCGCCTGGATGGCATGGCTCAGCGGTGGCTGGCCGATGTGCAGGCGCTCGGCCGCGCGCGTGAAATGGAGCTCTTCGGCGACGGCGATGAAATAGCGTAGGTGCCGTAACTCCATGTCTGTAATCGTTTTAAAGTATGAAAAACGACTCCAATATATATTGGACAGTATTAGAGTGCAACCCTAAGATGGTCTTCAGCTTGCCACACAGGATCGTCAACCATGTCCCATCCCCCCGTCTGCGCAGGCAGTCCCGCATTCAAGCGGATCAACCGTGCCATGGTGTTCGGCGGCTTTTCCACCTTTGCCCTGCTGTATGGCATACAGCCCTTGATGCCGTTGCTGGCGCGCCAGTTCGCGCTCACGCCGGCCCAGAGCAGCGGCGTGCTGTCGGCCTCGACGGCGGCGCTGGCGGTGTCGCTGCTGCTCAGCGGCGCGCTGTCCGAACGCATCGGGCGCAAGAAGCTGATGGGGAGCGCGATGCTGCTGGGCGGCCTGCTCACGCTGCTGTCGGCGTTCGCCCAGACTTATCAGCAACTGCTGGTGCTGCGCGCCATGCTCGGCTTCGCGCTGGGCGGCATGCCGGCCGTTGCGATGGCCTACCTGAGCGAGGAGATCGAGGGACCCTCGCTTGGCCTGTCGATGGGACTGTACATCGGCGGCAGCGCCTTCGGCGGCATGCTGGGGCGCGTGATCATCTCGGTGCTGAGCGATTTCTTTTCGTGGCGCGTGGCGCTGGCGGCGATGGGCGCGGCCGGCTTGTACGCGGCCTGGGAGTTCTGGCGCAGCCTGCCGGTATCGCGCAACTTCAGGCAAGGCAAGCCGGGTTTCGGGGCGGTGCTCGACGGCGCGCGCAGCCACTTCAGCGACCCGGGGCTGCCCTGGCTGTTCGGCCTGGGCTTCCTGCTGATGGGGTGCTACGTGAGCCTGTGGAACTACATCGCCTACCGCCTGATGGGCGCGCCGTACGATCTGCGCCAGAGTGTGGTGGGCGCCTTGTCGGTGCTGTACCTGATCGGTATTTTCAGCTCGGTGTGGGCCGGCCGCCTGGCCGACAAGGTGGGACGGCGCAACGTGCTGTGGCTGGTGATGTCGGTGATGCTGGCCGGGCTGCTGCTGACCCTGGCCAAGACGCTGCTGGTGATCGTGCTTGGCGTGGCCTTGTTCACGTTCGGCTTTTTCGCCTCGCATTCGGTCTGCAGCAGCTGGGTCGGGCGGCGCGCGCGCGGACAGCAGGCGCTGGCATCGGGCATCTACCTGTTCTTTTACTATGTCGGTTCAAGCATCATCGGTTCGCTCTCGGGCGTGATGTGGAGCAGCGGCGGCTGGACCAGCGTGGTCGTGGTGCTGGCCATCACGCTCGGCCTCGCCTTGCTGGTCGCGCTGCGCCTGCGCAGCCTGGCTCCGCTCGAGGACGCCATCGCGCCGGCCGCCTCCCCATAGGCTGGCAATGCAACTTAAAGACCTCCGCGCGATCAAACCGACTTGGCACGCGTTTGTGCCTGACCAGATTCAGGAGGAAAGATCATGTTGCAAGAAAGTGAAATCCAACAAAGATTCAATCTCGTTCAACAGGCAATCGGACAGGCCACGCAAGCTTGCACGCCCGGCGCTCCTGCCCAGCTCAAGGATGCCATCGACAAGCTTGACCGGCAATCTGGCATGGCGAAAGAGGTGCTGCAGTCGCACGACCCGGCGCGCATCGTCAAGTGCGTGGACGAGCTCGAGATGCTGGGCGACGAGGCCAAGCGCGTGTGCGGCACGGTCGCAGGCCAGGTGCCGCCGAAGCTCAAGGAGGCCGTCGTTGCCGTGCATGACCAGCTGTCGGACCTGAAGCACAAATTGCATTAGTCCTGAGCGGGCAGCCCGCGCAACACCTCGTCCGGCGCTTCAGTGGGAGGGATGCTTGGTGTCGGCCAGGGTGGCGGCAAACAGCTCGCGTTCGTCGTCGACAATGCGGTCCACCGCCGCCTCGTCGATGCCGAGCGCCTCCAGCACGAAGGCCGACAGCTGCAGGCTCGCTTCCAGCGTCTCGGGCACCACCACGGTGGCGCCGGCCAGCTTGAGCGCGTGCGCATGTCTTTCGTCGCGCGAACGGGCGAACAGCGGCACGTCGGGAAAGTCGCGCCGGATGCCGCGCACCGCGTGCAGGGCCGAGGCCGGATGGTCCATGGTCAGCACGATCGCCGGCGCTTCCTCCGCGTGCACCCTGCGCAGCAGTTCGGCGCGCGATGCGTTGCCGAAGTAGACCGGCAAGCCCTGGGCGTGCAGCTTCGAGACCAGGCGCGCATCGTTTTCGAAGGCAACGTAGGCAATGCCCTGGTCGGTGAGCAGGCGCGCCAGCAGCTGGCCGACCCGGCCGAAGCCGGCGATGATGATGCGCCCGCGCGCCTGGGCCAGTTCCGCGTCGCTTAGCTGGGCGCTCTTTTCGTCGCCCTCGCGTTCGAGCTTGTCGCCCAGCGCGCGCCCGGCCTTGGCCACCATCGGCGTGATGAACAGGCTCAGGCCCACTGCCAGCATGACCAGCTGGCCCAGCGCCGGGTCGACCAGCCCGCGCGTGGTGGCGTAGGCGATGACGATGAATGCGAACTCGCCCCCTTGCCCGAGCAGCAGGCCGCCTTCGAGGGCGCGGCCCCAGTTCAGTCCTCCGATCCGGAACAGCACCGCCACCACCGCCGCCTTGATCGCGAACAGGCCAAGCACGACGCCGGCAAGCCAGAACGGCGCACCTTGCACCTGGCGCACATCCATACCCATGCCAACCGTCATGAAGAACAGGCCCATCAGCAGCCCCTTGAACGGTTCGATCATCAGTTCGACTTCATGCCTGAATTCGGTTTCGGCCAGCAACAGGCCGGCGATCAGGGCGCCCAGCGCCATCGACAGGCCGGCCGCCGCGCTCAGGGTGGCGATGCCCAGCGTGGTGAGCAGGATCAGCGCCATGAACACATCGGGCTGGCGGTTGCGTGCGAAGGCGCGAAACAGCGGGCGCACCAGGCGCCCGCCGACCAGGTAGATCAGGGCAATGGCCGCGCTCGCCTTGGCCATCGTCACCAGCACCAGCGCCGCCAGGCCGTCGCTGGCGTCCTTGCCCAGTACGCCGATCAGGATCAGCAGGGGAACCACGGCAAGGTCTTGCAGCATCAGGATCGAGAAGCTGGCCTGGCCCAGCGGCGTATGCGCCGCGTTGCGCTCGCTCACCAGCTGCATCACCACCGCGGTCGACGAGAGCGCCAGCACGAAACCGAGCACGATGGCCGTCTCGAGGCGCTGGCCGGTCAGGTACACGATGGTGCCGATGATGCAGGCGCTCACGCACACCTGCAGCGTGCCGGCGCCGAACACCCAGCGCCGCAGTGCCCACAGGCGCGCCGCGGACAGTTCGAGCCCGATCATGAACATCAGGAACAGCACGCCGAGCTCGGCGAGCGCGACCACGCCTTCGGCACGCGGGAATGTCAGGTAGGCAAGCCAGGGCAGGTCCCTCGCGATCAGGCCAAGCCCGAACGGGCCGAGCACGGCGCCCACCGCCAGGAAGCCGAGCACCTGGTTGATGCGCAAGCGCTGCAGTATGGGAATGAGAATGCCCGCCAGCGTGAGAAACAGGAGAATTTCCCTGAGGAATGGGAACGCGTGTTGCTCTGGCACTGGGTGGGACCTTTGGGTGTGGTGGATCGCAGCCGCCATTTTATAACGAGTCGCGCCGTCCACATGCCATTTAGTCAAGGCGAAGGCGCGCGCGGCATGCGGCCAGACGCGCTCCGCCCGCGCGCGCGGCGCGCTAAACTTGTGACTGCAAATTTCGTTACGTCTCATCTTTCACAAGGAGAAGGCAAATGCAAACCACTTGGGTGATTGCGGCGGACTCGAACCGCGCCCGGATATTTGAAATGTCGGACGAGGATCTGCGTTTCGAGGAAATCGAGGATCTCGTCAATCCGGAGGGGCGCCAGGACGAGCGCGAGGTGCGTGTGGACGCCAAGGGCCGCTTCTTCGGCAAGAATGCGGAGATGCAGGGCCACACCGCCGAGCCGCACGTGGAGGCGGTTCAAAACGAGGTGGTGCTGTTTTCCAAACGGCTCGGGCATTACCTCGAGCAGGCGCGCCAGGAGCGCCGCTTCGACAAGCTGTGCCTGATCGCGCCGCCCAAGTTTCTCGGGCTGATACGGGCCAACATGGGCGAAGAAGCGAGCAAGGCGGTGGAAGAGGAAATCCCGAAAGAGATCGCCTGGTTCAACGACACCGACATCGAGGCATACGTAAGGAAACGCCTGCACTGACGGCCGGCCGCCGCCCCCACGTCGTTTCCGCCACTGGCGAAACCGACTTCCCGCGAACGCCGTTCCCGCGGAGGCGGGAACCCCATTTTGTCGCTGTGACGCGGCGAAATTAGGGGGAATTCATGCACTGCATGAGTTCCCCCATGTTGTGTGCATGCCATTGATTGCCGGCTACATTGCTGTGCTGCGAAATGGGGTTCCCGCCTGCGCCGGGAAGTCGGTTTCGCCAATGGCGGAAACGACGGGGGTGCGCGGGAAGCCGGTTTCTCCAAGGACCGCGCGCAGCTCGACAAAACGCGCAATGGCGTCGTCGAGCGAGGGCAGCAGGATGGCGCGCCGGGTCTCGAGCGCGCTGTAGAGCGGCCGCGCGGCGATGTAGTTGCAATCGGCGCAGGACTGCGACTCCAGCCTGCCGGGGTCGATGTCGGCCCTGAGCGCGGCCTTGTTCGCCAGCTCGACCCAGGTGATCGGCTGGCCGTTGGTCAGGTGCCAGATCCCGCTTTCCCTGTCGATCACAAGGTCCAGGCAGGCGTGCACCAGGTCCGGAATGTAGGTCGGCGAGACCGTGATGTCGCCGGCCGCGGCAAACGGGGCGCCGCGCTCGAGCGTGGCCAGGGCCTGGGTCAGGAAATTGAAATCGTCCCAGGGACCGAAGAATGAACTGGTGCGCACCACCAGCGAGCCGGGATGCCGGTCGAGCACCATGCGCTCGGCTTGCGCCTTGCTCTTGCCGTAGATATTGATCGGGGCAACGCTGTCGGTTTCGACATACGGCGCTTGCTGGCGTCCGTCGAACACCAGGTCGCTGGAGAAGGTCGTCAGGTGCACGCCATGCCTGGCGCAGGCCGCCGCCAGCACCGCCGGCCCGTGCGCATTTTCACGGAAGCAGCGTTCGATGTCGCCTTCGGCGGCGTCGACCCGCACGTAGCCGCTGGCGTTGATGACGGCCCACGGCCGGAAGCGCTCGAGCGCGCGTTCCACTGAAGCAGGATCGGCAATATCCATGTCCTGGCGCCTGAGCAGGCGGTAGGCAAGGTTGCGCGTCTCGCAGATGCGGGCAAAGGCGCGGCCCAGCGTTCCGGTGGCGCCGGTAATCAGGATCGGCTCGGGCGTCTTGCCGACCAGCTGGTGTCCGTCCGCCGAAATCGAGGTCAGCGCGGCCGGAGTGGCCACCGGATGGCACAGGAAGCGCCCCGGCCGGCGCCACCAGCCTTGCCCGCGCAGCACGGGATGCGACAGCGGACGCGCCTGCGCCAGTTCGCGCATCATGGT
>JBAQKU010000479.1:0-2515 GCA_049301315.1 Telluria sp. | reverse complement strand
GTCCCCGATTTCCCGTCTCTGGGAAATCGGGGACAGACCCCGATTTTGCTGGCTGCCGTGTTACGCGTAGCTGCGCAGGCGGTGCGAGAATTCCTGCAGCGACTTGATGCCGGACGCTTCGGCCCGTGCGCACCAGTCTTGCAACTGTTGCAGCAACTGGTCGCGCGTGAAGTGCGAGCGCTCCCAGATCGCACCGAGCTCGACGCGCATGTCGTGCATCGTCTCGAGCGCCTTGCTATGCTGGAACAGCTCGACGAGCTGCTGCTTCTGCGGCGCTTCCAGCTTGCCCGGCTCGCGCTGCAGCAGCGCGCGCGCGCTCTTCAGGAAACCCCTCTCGAGCTCGGCCTTGTGCTTGAGGTGCTCGAACTCTTCTTGCCATGCGTGCTTGACCGACTTGGCATACTTGGCCATCACGTCGTAGCGGTTGGCGATCACCGATTGCAGCGTCGCAAAGTCGGCCACCAGCTTGCCGTGCTCGAACTTGGGCGCCGGCGCAAGCTTCTTCACCTTGGCCAGGCCCAGCGTTTCCAGCACGCGGATGTAGAACCAGCCGATGTCGAACTCGTACCATTTCGACGACAGCTTGGCCGAGGTCGCAAACGTGTGGTGGTTGTTGTGCAGCTCTTCCCCGCCGATCAGGATGCCGAACGGAATGATGTTGGTGGCCGCATCGGCGCAGTCGTAGTTGCGGTAGCCCCAATAGTGGCCGATGCCGTTGATGATGCCGGCCGCGGTGATCGGGATCCATAACATCTGGACCGCCCACACCGTGATGCCGAGCACGCCGAACAGCGCGACGTTAACAAACAGCAGCAGCGACACGCCCTGCATGCTGAAACGCGTGTACAGCTTGCGCTCGATCCAGTCGGTCGGCGTGCCATGGCCATACTTCTCCATCGTTTCCAGGTTCTTCGACTCGGCGCGGTACAGTTCTGCGCCTTCGAGCAGGACTTTCTTGATGCCGCGGGTAACCGGGCTGTGCGGGTCTTCCGCCGTTTCGCACTTGGCGTGGTGCTTGCGATGGATCGCGGCCCATTCCTTGGTCACCTGGCCGGTGGTCAGCCACAGCCAGAAGCGGAAGAAATGGCTGGGGATCGCGTGCAGTTCGAGCGCGCGGTGCGCCTGGTGGCGGTGCAAATAGATGGTGACGCTGGCGATGGTGATGTGGGTGACAACCAGCGTATAAAAGAATACTTGCCACGCCGAGAAACCGGTGACGCCTGTCGACAGGAACTCGAGCACGGCTTGCATGGTGTTACTTGACAAAATCATTACTGCTCCAATGTGGATGGCTTGTGCGGCATTGCCGGTCTTTGCATTTGCTTGACAGACGTCATTGACGCAACGGGGAATTCCCACATTTTACGCTGTTATGGTGTCGCGCGGCACGATTGCCGCTAAAGATTGCATTGAAAAATCAAGGAGTTGCGGCGAGCGCGACAGCGATGCGGGCGTCGAGCAGGCGCTGCTCGCGCAGCGACATTGGCAGCTTGATCTCATCGGAGCGGATCAGCGCATAGATCTTCTTGTTCACGTCGGACAACACCCCGCCGCGCCCGTTTTCCGGGTCGCCGATCCAGAACCCGAGTTCGAGTTCGTAGCCATCCGGGCTGAACTTGTTGAGCGATACCCCGGGCGCCGGGCTCTCCAGCACGCGCGGCACCCCGCGCGGAAGCTGCTCGAGCAGCGGCAGGAGCACATCCAGGTCGGTGTCGTAGGCAACCGTGATCTGGGTCGCCACCCGCAGCTGCCTGGTGGTCAGCGACTGGCTCTGGACCGCGCCCGACACCAGCATCTCGTTCGGCAGCACCGTCTCGATGCCGTCGAAGCCCTCCAGCACGGTGTAGCGGGTATTAATGCGCGTCACCTTGCCGGCGTACTTGTCGACCGAGATCATGTCGCCGATCGACAGGCTGCGTTCGAGCAGGATCACGAAGCCGGAAACATAGTTGCTGGCGATCTTCTGCATGCCGAGGCCGAGGCCGACGCCGAAGGCGCCGCCAAAGACCGACAGCACGGTCAGGTCGATGCCCACCAGCGACAGGCTGGCCAGCACCGCGATCACCACCAGCAGCGCACGGCTCATGCGCGCCATCACCACGCGCAGCGAACTGTGCAAGCCCTGCACGCCCATCAGGCGCTCCTCCAGCGCGGCGCCGGCCCACAGCGCCAGCATCAGCAGCACCACCACCGACACCGCCGCCTGCAAGATGGTGGCCAGCGACACCTTGTGGCGGCCGAGCGGCAGCGTGGTCTGTTCGAGATACTGCAGCAGTTCGGGCCACAGGCCGGTAATGTAGAGGGCCACGCCGAGCCACACCAGCAGCGCGAAGATGCGCTCGACCGTGAGCAGCGCCACACCGAGCGGAGCGCGCCGCGCGAACACGCGGTGCAGCAGGTAGAACACGAGGCGGATCAGTGCGAGCGAAGCGAACAGCGGCAAGGCCAGGCGCAGCAGCTGCGCAGGCAAGTGAAGACTGGCGAACATGGTTTTCGCCAGCGCCACCAGCAACAC
>JBAQKU010000478.1:0-14661 GCA_049301315.1 Telluria sp. | reverse complement strand
GCGCCGGCGCGCGGTAGGCAACGGCGGGCACCTTGATGACGTCGCACAGGGCCGCGACGCGCGCAGTCACCGGCGCGCTCATGAACGAGCCTTCGGTATCGGCCGCCAGCAACTGCGGGGTCAGGCGCGGATAATCTTCGGCGCATACCACCGATAAATACAGCAGCGGGGCGATCACGCCGTTGAGCGAGAAATCGTTGGCGGTGTTGCTGCGGGCGACGAAAGGCGCCCAGCGGCCCTGGAAGGCGTTATGGATCAGGAACGGCAGGCGCCTGCTGTCGAACGGCGAATACAGGATGCTGTGCACGGTGCCCAGGAAGCGCGAGCTGGTCATGGTCAGGCGCAGCGGCTGGGCGGTACGCGGGTCGGGGATGTCGAGCTTCACCTGTCCTCCCGCCACCCGCGCCGAGACGCTGGAAAACTCGGCGCGCAGCGCCGGATAGGCCTTGTTGCAGGCGGCGTCGGCGGCGCATTGCGCAAACAGCGTGTCGAGCGCGCTCTGGGCGTCGCGCCCGCCCGCGGTGACGATCTGGTCGGGCGCGGCCACGCCATCGAGGATCATCGAACGCAGCGCAGCCGGGAAGGCGCGCGCATAGGCTTGCCCCAGGCGGGTGCCGTACGAGCCGCCCCACAGGTTGATCTTGTTGTAGCCGAGCGCCAGGCGCACCTGCTCGATGTCGCGCGCGGCGGCCTCGGTGGTATAGGCGGCGAACGGCTGCTTGATGCTCGCGATGCAGGCGCGCGCCGCGGCATCGGCCTGCGCTTCGCTCATGCGCTCGTCGGCCGGATCGTTGTCGCAATCGAGTTTGCCGGACAGCCCGGTGCCGCGCTGGTCGATGAAGACGATGTCGCGCGTGGCGCGCACCTTGCGGAAGGCGATGTCGAGCAGGGGAAGGAGGTCGCTGCCTGCCTGGCCGGGACCGCCGGCCAGCACGAACAGCGGGTCTGGCCGGGCCGCCTCGCGAAACGCGGGGGCGACGGTGACATGCAGATTGAGCTTTGCCGCTCCCGGCGCCTTGTAGTCGAGGGCAACGGGGACGCTGACGCAGCGCAGCGCTTCTTCCGAACCGGGCAGGTGACAACTGCGCCCCTGCTTGATGGGCAGCGCCTGGGCGGCGGGCGCCGTGGATAACAGTGCGATCAGTGAAACAGCAAGGCAAAAGCTAAAATTCACGAGGTCTCCCCACGGTGGATGCGCCGCAAATAGTAGATTGCTATTGTTGCCGGAGTCAATCAATTGTTAAGCGCTTGCACGATGGCCCCTGCGGGCCACCGTGCAAGCGAGCAGCTACTTGACGACATAGACCATGGCAGCGCCGCCCACGGTGGTGCCCTGCGTGTTCTGCTGGGCCACCTGGATCATGAATTGCTCACCCTCCGCCGCGGTAGACGGGATGGTGGTGCGCAATGACAGCGCATAGATCGCATTGGGCGCCTTTTCCATGCGCACCGAGACCTGCGAGCCCTTCACATCGACAAAGCGCTTGCCGCCGCGCAGGATCACCTCGCCTCCGACGACGCTGACCTTGCCCAGCTTGTGCGTGACCAGGCAATCGAAGCGCGAGCCTTTTTCCAGCGTCATCACGCCCGCGCAACAGCCCAGCCGGGTGCGGATGCGGGTGCGGTCGAGGAACACCACCGAGCTGTCGCCGCACTCGTTCTCGACCGGCTCGACGTCGCCCGGCACGGTCTCGAAATCGACCAGCGGGAAGGCGCTGCCGTCGTCGTCGATCGACAGCAGCAGCGGCATGGCCTGCGGCAGGCGGCTGCGGTCGATCACCAGCGTCATCACGCGTTCGGCGTTGTACAGGTTGCCCGCGATGAAGGGGAAGCTGGCGCTGGCGTTGGCCAGCACGTCGATCACCGACAGGTTGCGCTGGGCCAGGTTGTTGCTGCGCGTGGTGGGCACGGGGCCGGTGAGGGAGGCGGTGGCGAAGGCGTAATCGTTGTCCGCGTTGACCGAGGCCAGCAGGCAAGGGTGCCAGCCGTTTCCGCTTACCCAGCCGTACAGGGTCTCGGTCTGCGCCGCCTCGATGCGGAACTTGGCCAGCGCGGTGCCGCCCGGGGGGATCGCGGCGAAACTGGTGGTGACCGGGGCCGGGCTCACATGCATCGCGTTGACCTGGGTCCAGTCCTGGGGATACACGAATTCGAGGCCGACGTAGGGCGTGATGCGGGCGCTGACGGTCACGTTGCGCGCCGCGCGCGGCCCGTTGTTGGTGACGCGTACATAGATGTAGTTGGCCTGGCCGCGCTCCACGTTTTTCGACTGCAGCGGATCGCTCGGCACGAACACGTTATCGTCGGTGATGCGCACCACGATGTCCGAAAAATCCCAGAAGTTGCCGTCAGTGAAAGGCTCGGCGCCGGTATCGGAAGGGGCGTCCTTGATCATCACGTCGGCCGCGTCCAGCGCACGCAATACATTGATGCGGCCATAGCCCATCTCCTGGTTCCAGGTGCCGTTCGGATAGCCGGCCACTTCGGCATAGGCGACGACGCCGGTTTTCTGCGCCGAGTGCTCGATCAGCGCGCGGATCTGCACATTCGAGAGGGTCGGATACAGGCTGCGGATCAGGGCGGCCAGGCCAGCCACGTGCGGGGTCGCCGACGAGGTGCCGTTGAAGGTCAGCGTGTAGTCGCCCGCCGTGCCGGCCGAGGTGTTGTAGCCAGCGCTGCCCTGGCGGTCCGTGGTCGGGATGTGCACGCCGGGGGCGACCACCGAGATTTGCGGCCCGAAATTCGAGCCCCAGTTTTCCATGTCGGGACTGCTGGGGGTCTTGCGGTTGTCGACTTCGTCGGACGCGCCGACCGCGATCACGAGCGCATTGGTGGCCGGGTAGGTGATGCCGCTGTTGTAGTTATGGGTTGCCACGCACATCACGACGTCGTTGTTGAAGGCGTTCTGGATGGCCGGGTCGATCAGCGCATGGCTCCAGCCGTTGTTGCCGAAGCTCATGCTGATCACATCCGCGCCGTTGGCCGAGGCCCAGTTGATGCCGGCCGCCACTTCGGTATCGCTCCAGTTCTGGAACGCAACCGGCATGATGCGCGCGTTGCCGGCCACGCCGGACACGCCAAGCCCATTGTTGAAGGTGGCCGCGGCGATACCCGCGCAGGCAGTGCCGTGATTGCCGGTGGGCGAGCCGTCGGGCATCATCGTGCCGAGGTTGATGCCGGGGGTGGAATAGACCAGGTCGGGATGGGTGAGGTCGCAGCCGGTGTCGAGCACGCATACCACCACGCTGGCCGCGCCGGTGCCCAGGTCCCAGCCGGTGGTGCCGGCGCCGCCGGCCTGGATGCGGGTCATGTCCCACTGCTGGGCGAACAGGGTGTCGTTGGGCGCGATCGAGGTTGGCGTGATGAGCGGCATGGTCTCGAACTGCACGTCGGCGATCAACTGGCTGTTGGTTTCCTCGAGGCGCTGCCTGAGCTGGTAGGCGTTCACCTGCTGCACATTGGTGATGACGAAATAACGGAAACCGTTCAGGTAGCGCGATTTTTCCTGGACTTCCTGCAGCACCGGCTCGACCTGGAGGCCGGCGCCGGCTGCCGCGCCAGCGACCGCGGCGCGCAGGTCGGTGGTGATGCCCTCGCGTTCGCGAAAACGCACCACGATGACATTCGGAAGCGGCGTCATCAGAGCGCGGCGGCCCGACTCGCCGGCCAGCCGGTACACCGGGCCGATCCACTCAAGGCCGAGCGCCATGGCCGCTTTCTCGATCACCTCGAAGCGTTCCTGGTTGATCGTGCGGCGCGCCTGCACCCAGAAGCGGGTGTTGGTGTGGTTCACGGTTTCGCCGGGCACGGGCGGCTCGACGTCGCCGTTTTCGAGGAACAGGTCGAGCCCGCCGAGCAAACGGTCAAGGTCGGCACGCGCCAGCGGGCGCTGGAACGACAGCAGCAAACGGGTGGGGTCCAGCAACAGCGGCGCGCCGGAGCTGTGTTTCATGTCGCGCGGGAAATTTTTCATGACTCGCTCTCCTATGGGTGGGTAGATAACGAGTCTAGGGCGCGCGGCGAGCTCGGCAGTTGCGAATTATCTAGAGTTGGATTGGATAGTTTCTTCGGGAAAATGTACGTCGCTGCGGCAGCGGCGTACAACTTCATATGAATGCACGTTGAGCAGCCAGAACACCTACTTTTATTCTGGCAACTTTACCGGGGGATGCCTCGTGCAATCCGAAGCTGGTCGAGAAACTCGACGACAGCGCCGGTTTGTACCTGACGCCGTCCGGGCATGCCCATTGCTGTTTCCTTACGGCATACCGGCATCTTTGGCATTGGCCTCCAGGAACTTGAGGACGGTTTCCTTTTCCTTCGCGTTCAGGCCGGCACGCGGGAACATGCTCTGCGTGATGCCGTGCCACTGCTTCTTGGTGAATTCACCCGGCTCGCGCGGCACGTGGCACAGGGTGCAGCGCTCGTAGAAGAGCTTTTCACCCGGTGTCATGGTTGCCATCGTCGTACCCTTGATCGCCGCCGCACGTTCCATCAGTTTCATGCCGGCGATATTGAGGTCCAACTTGGCCGGACGTTCGACTTTCGGGGGCTCGAAGGCGAGGTTTTCCGATTCCGCGTCGTCACAGCGCTTGAGGCTGGCGATGCACGTGTTGGCGCTGGTGGCCTGGCTGAGCCCGCTCGATGCGACGCTGGTGGTGATGATGTTGATCGCGCCGCTGTTGCAACGCCCACGCGAGTCCAGCTGGATCCAGTTGCCTTCCTCCAGGCTCACGACACCCTTCATGATCTGGTCGGTAACCTCTGCGCCGGCAATCAGCGCGCCACGTTGGTTGTACAACTCGACCAGGTCGCCGTTCTTGATGCCGTTGGCCGCTGCGTCTTCCACGCTGATTCGCACATGCTGGCGTCCCTTGATGTTCTGTTCGAAGCGCACGTCGGCCTGGGCCATTTGCGAATGCAGGCGGTTGAAAGGGTGCGGGCTGACGACATGGACCTGGCCGGGCTTGGCATTGCCGAGAAACTCGGCCGGCTCCAGGAATTTCGGTATCGGCGGGCAGTCGGGCACATTGAAGCTCGCAATTTCCGAGCAGTACAGTTCGATCTTCCCCGATTTGGTGTGCAGCGGATTCTTCACCGGATTGGTGTAGAAATCGCCGTGGCGCACCCAGCGGCGCATGTGTTGCGGCACGTCGATCTTGACCATGCCCTTTTGCCAGAACTCTTCGAACGGCGTTTTCTGATTCGTCGCGTTGTAGCTCTTTTCCAGGATCTGCATGACTGTCCTGCCTTCGGTGAACTGGAAGCCGACTCCCATGAGCTCGCCCAGGCGCCGGAAAATTTCGAAGTCGTCGAGGCTTTCTCCATAGGGCGCGATCACCTGCCGCATCGCATAGATTTTGTCGTTGCTGTAGGTGCCGCCAGTGCTCATGTCGTTGCGCTCGAGAGCCGAGGTTGCCGGCAGTACGATGTCGGCAAAGCGGGCCGAGGCGCACCACCACGGATCCTGGCAGATCACCGTATCGACCTGCTTGTTCATTGCCCGCAACAGCTCGTTGGTGTTCTGCTGGTGCGACATGAAGTTGTTGCCGGCGTTGTAGATGAGCTTGGCGTTCGGATAGGCATGCGTCGCCCCGTCGCGGGTGTACTTCTTGCCCGGATTCATCAGCATTTCGCTGATGCGCGATGCCGGACAGCGCGCCTTGATGGGGTTGCGTCCTTGGGACAGCCCGACCGGCATGACCGCATTTGATTGCGGCATGCCGCCGCCGCCATAGTGCCAGCTAAAGCCGACACCTTCGCCGGGCTTGCCGATCTTGCCCACGATGGCGGCAAAGTTAATGATGGCCCAGTGTGCCATTTCGCCATGGTGCGCGCGCTGCAGCGCCCAGGCGCCGGCAAACTGGGTGCGCTTGCTGGCAAACAGTTCGGCCAATTCGACGATCTTTTGCGCGGGAATGCCGGTGATCTTGGCGGCCCACTCAGGCGTCTTGGGCGGCGTGCCGTCGGCATCCTTGCCAAGCAGATAAGGCAGGAATTTGTCGAAACCGACCGTGTACTTGTCCAGATAGGCCTGGTCGTGCCGGCCCGTCGTGTAGACGTGGTAGGCCATGGCCAGAAACAGCGCGGTGTCCGTGTTCGGGACAATCTTGACCCATTCCGAGCCGAGGGCGACGTCGGTCGGTGTGTATTGCGGGTTGATGGAAATGAATTTGACGCCGCGTTCCTTGATCAACTTCCAGCGCGGGAACATCTGGTGGTCGGCGACAGTGTATTCAATACGATTGTTCTTGAACGGGTCGCAGCCGATCCAGACCATGACCTCGGTATGCTCGGCAATCACCTCCCACGCGGTCTGCGGCGAATAGACTTCCATGTCGCCGATGATGTGCGGCAGGCTCACTTGCGATGCGCCGCCGGAATAGTCGCCGGTGGTGACGGAATGGCCGCCGATCAGGCCAAACAGGCGGCCCTGCAGTACCTGGGGACGCAGCAGGCCGGCATGTGACCAGCCGCCGTAGGAGCTGCTGAACAACGCTTCGTTGCCGTATTTTTCGGCAGTGCTCAGGACCGCGTTGGCAGTGAGCGCGAGTGCCTCTTCCCAGCTGACCCGCACGAATGGCTCCTTGCCGCGCAGGTGGCGCTTGGTGTCGCCGGCAGGATTGGCCAGGTAGGATTTGCGCACCATCGGATACTTGACCCGGGTCTTGCTGTAGACGCGGCTGATCAAACCCTTGGTCAGCATCGTTGTGGGCATGCCATCGACTTCAGCCAGTGGCTGCACGCCGACCAGCACCCCGTCCTTCACCACGGCATTGAACGGTCCCCAATGGCTGGCGCTCGGAATGAGCACCGTGTCGGCGCCGAAAACTTCATTCAGACTGAACAGGCTAAGTCCTCCAGCGGCAACGCTAGTGGCGATCGTCGTCCTCAGAAACCCTCTTCTAGACATGTTCACGATTGCATCTCCCAAAAAAATTGGCTTCGGGATGAAGCCCTTTACGTGGAACAAGCTTAGGTCGCTGCCATGAATGGACTGACGCTTTTTCGTAATTGAGCGGCGGCAATTTGTTAACGACGGTTAACGACATGGCGGGAACAGCGGCTTCCCGCGCCGTGCCGCGGGCGCGTGGCTGACGCCCGCTACGGGCAGGAAGCCCAGATGGCCTGCGGCGGGCATCCGGCAGGTCCGTTAACAAAATGCGGCGCGCCATTTACCATTTCAGGCCGGACTGTTCATCAGCCGTCCCCATGATCTGATCTTGTGCAGATGCACTAAGAAAGTTCGAGTCACTTAATTGATGAGGGGTGCGCAATGAAACAGCTTTCAAAGATCCTGGTCGCCGGGATGATGATCACACTGGCCCAGGGAGCCCTGGCCGAGGAAAAGGAAACCGTATTCGGCGGCAGCGTCGGCGCCTCGGTCAAGCTTGCAAGCGACTATGTGTTCCGAGGCGAATCCGAAGTCAATGACGGCCAAATTCCTGCCGTGCAGGGTTCCATCACCTGGAGCCATCCGAGCGGCTTCTACGCCGGCTTCTTCGGCTCCACCAACAAGTTCGTGACGGCGCCGGAAATCTCCGCGGTCGTGGGGCCCTATGTCGGCAAGTCCGGAACCATCGGCAGCACGGACATCAGCTACGACGTCATGGTCTTTGATTATGAATATCCGGGCGCGAACAAGTACAACTACACTGAAATGTACATGTACCTGTCCAAGCAGTTCGGCGACGCCAACATGAAGCTGGAAATCACCCCGACCTTGAACGACTGGTTCGGATGGGACGGACATCGGGGCGTGAACTACGCCATCCATCCGTCGCTCAAGCTGCCGGCCGGGTTCAAGGTGGACGGCTCCTTCGGTTATCAGAAACTGACGGGCGCCGGGGCCGAGGGCTGGCGTCACTGGAATGTCGGCATCAGCAAGCCTTACCTTGGACTGGTCTTCGACCTGCGCTATCACGGCACCGACCTGAGCAGCAGCCACAAGGTCTATGGCAATCATACCGACTTGTTCAAGGATCGCCTGGTCCTCGCCATCTCCAAGACGTTCTGATTGCTGCGGAAAACCGCGCAAGCGATCGGGGAAGACTAAACCGGGAGCGCGCCAGCGATGGTCCTCCCCCTACAAGGCAGGCAAAAATGCTGATTGATGGATTTGGCAGGCGCATCGACTATCTGCGATTGTCCGTGACCGATCGTTGCGATCTGCGTTGCAGCTACTGCATGCCGGACGGTTTTCACAGCGATGACGAACCGCGGGAATGGCTCACTTTCGATGAACTGGAAAGGCTGGCCGGCATCTTCGTGCGGCAAGGCATCGAACGCATTCGGCTCACCGGCGGGGAGCCTTTTTTGCGGCGCAACCTGAGCGATCTGGCAGGCCGGATCGCCCGGCTGCCGGGGCTGGGGGACTTGTCGCTGTCGACCAACGGCACGCAGTTGTCGAAATATGCAGAAAAACTGCGGCAGTCCGGCGTCAACCGCATCAACGTGAGCCTCGACTCGCTCGATCCTGCGCGGGTCTTGGCGATCAGCCGGCGCGACGTGCTGCCGCAAGTGCTGGAGGGGCTCGAGAGCGCGGCGCAACTCGGCTTCTCGCAAATCAAGATTAACATGGTGGTGCTGCCCGATACGTCCGAGCAAGACATCATCGACATGGCCGCCTACTGCGCCGAAAACAGCTTCATCTTGCGCTTGATAGAGACCATGCCGGTCGGGCAGCGGCTCGGCTTCGTGGACTTGCAGCCGATCAGGCGCAGGCTGCGCGAACGCTTCGGCCTGATCGATGGCCTGGTGGCCGGCGCCGGCCCGGCGCGCTACATGGTATCTGGCGACGGCAGGTTCAAGATCGGCTTCATTACCGCACTGTCGCAGCATTTTTGCGATACGTGCAACCGTATCCGTCTGAGCGCGAATGGCACGCTGCATCTGTGCCTCGGGCGCAATGAGGACGTCGATTTTCGGGGCCTGATGCGTTCAGGAGCGAGCGACGAGGAGATTGCCCACGCCCTGCGCCATAGCCTGGGCCGCAAGCCAGAGCGTCACGATTTCCGGAACAAGTCGGAGCATGTGCTGCGGATGATGTCTTCGACCGGAGGTTAGGCGCCGATGCGGCGCAGCCGCCGGGACAGCCAGCCTTTCCCGCCCTTGCCCGGGTCGTATCAGAACCGCGGCGAGAACGTGGGCGGGGGCATCGATTCTTCCGGGGCGACGTCAGCCAGATTGTCCTGGTCAATGAGCTTGATGACGGGACCGACGTGCTTTTCGTAGCGGCGCCCCTCCAGGATCGCGAGCGCCTGGTCAATCGACAGGCGCCCTTGCACCACCGGCGAATCGGTTGGCGCGGCGAGTATCTTGCGGCGGACAATGCCGCGGTAAACACCTGGCGTCAGGTAGGTCGATGCAATCCCGATCTTCCCTTCGAGCTTGCGTTCGCGCAACACGCTGATGGCCGCTTCCGCCATCATGCCATTGCCAATCAAGTATCTGAGGCCGGGATGCCGGTCCAAGGTGCTCTGGACCAGGTTGCGCTGAACGGTCTTGTCGGTGTCGCCCCAGCCGACGGTGACGATGCTGATGCGGCTGCCCCTGATCGCATCACGGAACCCGCCATCGACGAAAGGCACCCATCCGGCCTTCTGCGGCCCGGGAAACCATGCAATCGGTACCGGGGCGCCGGCGTCGTTGTGGCGTGCGCGCAGGTATGCTCCGATGAGCCTGCCCATCTCGTAGTAAGGAGCGCCCACCTTTGCGCTCAACCCGTCGTTCGCAATGTCGTTTACCGTCGCCAGGACCGGTTTGCGCCGGCTGGCACGGCGCACGGAATCGGACAGGCCGTTGAACGAGACGGTGCCGAGAATGATCGCATCGACGGCGGAATCTGCCGCGCAGTTGTCGACGAGTTCGCGTTGCCGCTCGAGATTCGGATAACCGCCCGCCACGGAAAACTGCACGGCGACAGCGAGCCGCCTGGCTTCATCGAGCATGCCATAATTGACGGCCTGCCAGTACGCATCCTTGATGTGAGGGAAAACGATGCAGAGATTCCAGCGCTGCGTCGCCTTGTCGGGCGCAACGTAACGGATCGCGCTTGCCTTGCCGGCGTACGAGAAAGGCGGTGTCCAGCGCACCAGTTCGACCGCGCCGGCGCAGGAAGCAACGGTACCGATGAAAAGGCCGAGCCATACGCTGACCGACGCTAGTCTGCTCATTGTGTAAGCCCGTCCCATGCTCGACGCCTTTTCCCGGGTGACAGCGGATCAGCATAGCCTGCTCGTGACCACGCTGGACGCCATTGACCGCTGGAACTTAGGCGCGCAAAATGCAATTCTAATCTACCCATCGGGGCAACGCCATTATCCAACGCCTTTTGCAAGGGACTTTCCTGGCCAGATTGAAGAGCCTGGACCCGCGCTCGGAACTGATCGGCAAGCTGCTGCTGGTCTTTGGAGCGGCGGCGTTGATGACCGTCGTCGTGGCAAGCGTCGCATGGATGAGTTTCAAGCAGGTGGTCGGTACGCAAACGACGATCGTGGACGAAGCGATTCCCACCATGGAAACGGTTCAACGCCTGTCGACCAACATCCCGCGCATTGCCGCGCTCGTTGAGCAGTTACGTGCCGTGTCGAGCGCCGCGGAAATGGAGCGCATCGCCGGCGCCCTGGCCGATCGCTTGCAGGAAGTCAGCGATACGCTGGACACGATCGAGCGTCGGCATGCCGATATGCAAAGTGCGCGCCTTCATGCCACCTCCGATGCGCTGGACCAGAATCTGCGCGAGCTGATTGCGCACACCGGGCGCCGCCTCGAGCTGGACCAGCTGGAGAGGACGGAAATCTCCAGGCAGCGGAGTGCTGTCCTCGCCTTGCTCGATATTGCCGAATCGATGGTGTCGAATGCATCGGCGACCACCACGACGAACATCGTCAACCTGTATCGCCTCATCGAACTGGGGAACAAACGCGAGGATCTGTTCAGCTCACTCGATCGCATGATCGAAGTCGATATCGATACCATGGAACGGATGTCCGAGTTCCAATTGGTCTGCGTGAAAATTCAGACCCTGTTCGAGCAACTGGAAAGCGAGCATGACCCGCAGGCCGTTGCCGGCCTTCACGCCCGCTATCGGGAGCAGATGGCGACCCTGGGCCGCAGGGTCCAGGACTTGCGCGATCCGAACCTGAAAAGAAGCAGCCAGGGGCATTACCGCACGCTGGAATCGGCCTCGCAGGACAAAGGCCTGTTCGCCGTACGCGCACAAAATCTCACGCAACGCAACGCGCTCCAGCAGCTGCGCAGCCAGGGGGCGGCGCTCGGGTTCCAGCTGAACGAACAGGCCGCCGCTCTGGTGGCCGCCAGCGGACAGGCCGTCGACCTGGCCGGCAAGCAGGCGAGAAGCGCCGTCGACCGCGGTTTTCTCGGATTCCTGGGAGTGGGGATCCTGCTGTTTACCACCTTGATCGTCACCGTCTGGGTGGTTTTCCGGTATCACCTGCTGCGCCAGTTAAGCGGCATGGAAAAGGCTGCGCGCGCCCTCAGTACGGGGAACTACGATATCGACATTGCGACCAGCGGAAACGACCCGTTGGCGCCCTTGGGTCGCGCCCTGGTGCAAGTGAAGGAAAACGTCCGCGAGAGGGCACGGCTCGAGACAGAACTGCGCAAGCATCAGGAGGAACTGGAAGAGCAGGTCGCCCAGCGCACCGCCGAACTTAAACAGAGCAATGAACTTCTCGAGCACGAGGCAGGCGAACACGCGCTGGCGCGCCAAAAGGCAGAGGATGCCAACAAGGCAAAGAACCTGTTCCTTGGGTCCTTGAGCCACGAACTGCGCACGCCGTTAAGTGGCGTGAGCGGCGCGGCGGGCCTGCTGCGCGAGACAGGGCTGAGCGCGCGCCAGCTCGAGTATGTCCACATGATCGGATATGCCAACAGCACGCTGCTCGAGATCCTCGAGGACATGCTTAATTTCTCGCGCATCGAGGCCGGCAAGATGGATCTGCAACACGCATCCTTCAATCTGCGCGAGGCGCTTGAAGACATGCTGTCGCTGCAGTCGGTACCTGCTTTCGGCAAGGGGATTGCCCTGGTGAGCGAAATCGACCCCGCCGTGCCGGCCTTTGTCGCCGGCGACAGGGGAAAGCTCAATCAGCTGCTGCTCAATATCATCGGCAATGCGATCAAGTTCACCGATGAAGGGCAAGTCACCGTCTCCGTGGGCAAGGTTGGCCCGGGCGCGCAGGGAAAGATGCGGCTGCAGTTTTCCGTGTCCGATACCGGCATCGGGATTCCCGCGGAAAAGCTGCAGGACGTATTCAAGCCCTTCTTCCAGGTGGAGGATACGGCACACCAGCGGCATGGCGGCGCCGGGCTGGGATTGGCCATCTGTCAGCGCCTGGTGGAGGCGATGGGCGGCGCGATTTCCATTGAGTCGGTCGAAGGTCAAGGAAGCATCGTCGCCTTTCACATCGATGTCGAAGCGCTCGATGCCCTGCCCGCAACGCCGCACGAGGAAGACATTGCGCTGCCAAGGGCGCAGCGGCGCTTGACTGTGCTGGTCGTCGAGGACGATGCAATCAACCGGCGCGTGTGCGCGCGCTACCTCGAATTGCTCGGACACGCCGGCGTGCAGGCAGAAGACGGTTCGCAGGCGCTGGCGGCACTGACGCAAGCCGGGCAAGAAATCGACGTCATTCTGATGGACATCAGCCTGCCCGGCAGGTCCGGGCTCGAAGTCGCTGAGGCGATTCGTGCGCTCGATGGCGAGCGCTGGCAGCGTATTCCGATCATCATCATGTCCGCTCATGTGTCGGCCACGACTTCACGTGCGCTGGCCAACTCCGGCTACGCAGCCTTTCTTGGCAAGCCCTTCTCGCTCAAATCGCTGAGCAAGGCGCTCAACGGCGTATCCGAGAACGGGTCTGCGAGCCCGGCTGAAGGCGGCCAATTGGCGCACTGCCTGCTCGATTTTTCGTTTCTGCAGGCGGAGGCTGAGGTGCTGGGCGAAGCAACCTTGTCCGAACTGCTGAAACTGTTTCGTGATGAGCTGCCAAGCGTCTTTGCGGCGCTCGATGGCTATCTCGACAGCCGGGACTGGCCGGGACTCGGCGCACGCGTGCATCGCTTGCGCAGTGCGGCGGGAAACCTGGGCATGGCGAAGGTCATTCAAAGTACCCGCGCCATCGAGGCCGCCGCGTCCCGCGGCGAGCCTGATTGCGACGCACTCGGGCGCATGGTCCGGCAACTCGAGGCGGCCTGCACCGACAGTTGCGAAGAACTCTATGACTGGCTGCTCGCCATTCTCGAGGGCAGCCGCAAGTGAAAATCGCCTCAGGGCGCAGGCGATGGCTCCCGGTTCGTGATCAGGATGTAGCCCTCGCCGCGCACCGTCTCTATCAGCTGAGGCTTTCTGGGATCGGACTCGAGCTTTTCCCGTAACCTGGAGATCAGCACGTCAATGGTTCTGTCGCCGGGATCCCATGAACGATGACTGACGTGGACCATCAGGCGCTCCCTGCTGAGAACCACACCGGGGTGGCTGCCCAAAGCAAACAAAAGCTCCCCCTCGCCGCGCGTGAGCACCTCTTGGCGCCCGGCGGAATCGATCAGGCGGCGGCGGGCGATATCAAAGGTCCAGCGCCCGAAGGAGACGACGTCGCATTTTTGTTTGCTGCCACGCGCGTCGCGAACCCCTCTCAGGAAAATCTTGACCCGTGCCAATAATTCACGGGAATTGAATGGCTTGGTGACGTAGTCATTGGCGCCGGACTCCAGCCCGACAATCTTGTCAACATCGTCGGTACGCCCACTGACCAGGATGATCCCCAGCGCATCGTCATGCGCCCGCAATTCCCGCGCCAGTTCAAGGCCATCTTTTCCCGGCAGGCCGACATCGAGCAGCACCACGGAGATTTCCTGGCAATTGAGGACGTTCCACATCTCATTGCCGTTGTGGGCGACGAATACTTCATATCCCTCGCCCGAGAAATAGCCCTTCAGGCGGGCGCAGGTGACGGGGTCGTCATCGACGACAAGTAGTTTGACGACGTTTTCCAAGAATTTACTTTAGCTCAATATGTTTCGGATCATGGGCCCGGATGGGGGCAGCCGGACCATGGTCACTTTTCTCTGTATGGCAAACAAGCCCGGGCCCCTGGAAGTCCTGAAAGCCCAGGAACCGGCCTCCCGGCAAATTATACGTCGGCGCCCGTCTTTGATGGCGGCGTCGATAAGTGGGTGTCCCTTAGTTTGTTAGTTTGCCTCCACCGTCGTAGTCTTGCCGCAAGCGCTGCAATCGACCCGCGGCACATCGGCGTGCAGCCAAGCTTCGTGTTGAAAGAAATCGAGATGCCGCCAGTCGCGCCTGACCCTGTCATGAATACCTTGCCCGCTTACGCCACAGGCAGGGCAAGGCAACTGTTTCGCATTGCAGACGACCTCGAAGTCGATCCTCCGCTTGGCGGTGTCGAGTTCGACCTTGGCCACCTCCCACGGCGATTTCAGTCCCAGCGCGGACGTAAACAGGGCTTCAACACCAACACTCATTGCGGCTTCCTCAAATTAAACAGCGGTCATTGCTATGGCCGAGCACATCGTCGCAGGGCGTCTACATGGCCATCGCCATGGCATGCCATGTCGACGGCCATGACCCAGCGTATTGGCCCTGCACAGCGTCAAGGGTTCGCTTCGCCGGGCGGC
>JBAQKU010000477.1:0-8806 GCA_049301315.1 Telluria sp. | reverse complement strand
GGGTTGTACCAGCATGTATTTCAGGTCCTCCTGCGCATCATCCCACTCCTCCACCGGCTTGCCGATCACGCGGCAATTCTTGGCGCCGGAAGAGGTGCACTCGGTTTCGCGGAACAGGATCTGCTTTCCCATGAACTCGCTGGTATAGCCGCTCGCATAGCCGGTCTGCATCCAGCACGCCGGCTCCGAGCCGACCCCATAGATCGCCATGTGCGATTCATCCTCCGATGAATCCATCCACACCACCTCGCAGAAAAAATGACCGGTGGCGCTGTCCATTTCCAGCTGCACAAGTTCGGCGCGCACAATGCCTTCCAGGCCATGCATCTGTGGCCCCACCATGAACGCGCTTTTCTCGCACCCGCCGGGACGCACCTTGCGCGCCAGCGCCGCGTCCTTCGATCCGGCCAGGTAGCCCATCCGCGTGAGCAGGCCGCGCGCGGACTCGACGCCCAGCGATTCGATCAGCTCCTGGCGCAGCGCGCCGAACGCTTCCGTGTGCAACAGGATCATCCGGCTGTCGTCGAGCCAGATGCGCCCGTCGCTCGGACTGAAGTGCAAGCGTTCAGCCAGGTCGCTGATGTCCGGAAAGACCCGGCCCAGCTTGTTTTGGGGAAGCGTGATGCGCAGGTCCGCGCCGGTGCCGCCTTTCGGCCGTGCGCCCTTCGATTTCAATTGCATGTTTGTCTCCTCCTCAGGTTCCGCGCCGGTTTGGTCCGGTCTTTGCGTGAACTATTTCATCATTTCATGACATCGGCAAGTGCGCACAGTTCGCGAAATGCTGAAAAATTCTTTTGCAACCATATTGTGCTTTCGCAGCAATACGCGCCAGATGAGCGCCAATCACACCAGTGAAAAATCGGTTTTCTGCGGCGCAGCAAAAAATTGATCGGCAGCTTGTGGCATACCGCTTGCTATAGCCACCCTGCATGAGCTCATATGCATTTCTCATTTTTATAATGGAGCGGTTCCATGGCGGAAGTCAATGCAAATAATCGATGGGTGCGGGTTCTGCGAACGACCGCAAATGGTTTTGTCGAATTCGAATTTTTTGTTTCCGACAAGGATCTTTACGTCGAACTCATCCTGCCCGAGGCGGCTTTCCGGGAGTTCTGCGCGATCAATCGCGTGCGTCTGCTTGAAGGCGACGCCGGCGCCGTCGCATCGGCCGGCGGCCTGCTCCAACGCATCAAATAATTACACTACAGGAGACGTTGCATGCAAGTCGATATCAAAAGCCTCAACATCAAACCACTGCGCAACACCTTTGACCAGGTGGTGCGTTTTACCGGCACCGACAAGTCCGCCTCGCGCTACCTCGAGGCCACCATCGGGGTCCAGCCCGAGGCAAATTTCCATTACCAGCCGCTGTGGTCGAAGGATCGCGCAATCTACGACAAGCGCAACACCGCGATCGTGATGGCCGACTGGTACCGCCTGCTCGATCCGCGCCAGTACTACTACGGCGCCTGGACCATCGCCCGCAGCAAGCAGCAGGACGGGGCGGAGCGCAATTTCTCGTTCGTCGAGAAGCGCGGCATGCTGGCGGCCATCCCGCCCGACCTGAAGGCGAGGATCGCATGCGTGCTGCTGCCGCTGCGCCACGTCGAATACGCCGCCAACCTGAACAACTGCTACATGGGAGCCTACGGCTACGGCGTCTCCGTCACGCAGGCAACGATGATGTGTGCGATGGACCGGCTCGGCATCGCGCAGTACATCACCCGCATCGGCCTGATGCTCGACGACGGCGCCGACCATTCCCTGAAGGCAGCCAAGGCAGCATGGCAGAGCGATCCGGAATGGCAAGGCCTGCGCGAGCTTGCCGAGAACATGCTCGTTACCAAGGACTGGTTCGAGCTGTTCGTCGCGCAGAACGTCGTGCTCGACGGCCTGCTGTATCCGCTCGTGTACCAGTCGTTCAGCGCAGAACTGAACGCGGCCGGCCAGACCAGCTTCGCGATGCTCACCGAGTTCATGAACGAATGGTTCGACGAGCACGTGCGCTGGTGCAACCAGGTGCTCAAGATCGCCGCGGCCGAGTCGCCAGAGAACCGTGCGCAACTGGCGCAATGGGTGCAGAAATGGCATCCGCAAGTGGTCGCGGCCCTGCAGCCGCTGGCCCGGCGCGCGCTCGGCGAGAACGGCGCTGCCGCGCTCGATGCCTGTGTCGCACAACTGGCAGAGCGCCTCGCCAAGAGCGCCGTTTGCTAACCGGATCTGGAGAAAAGACATGAACGAAAAAATGGTTTTCCTGGCGTTGCAGGACAACGAAGACGCGCGCCCGATCCGTGAATCGATCGAGGCCGACAATCCGCTCGCGGTGATCACCCAGTATCCCGGGGTCTACAAGATCGACGCGCCGGGGCGCCTGGTGGTGAACCGCGAGAGCGTGGAAGCGCGCATCGGACGGGCCTGGAATCCGCAGGACATCCACCTGACGCTGGTGTCGCTGTCCGGCAATATCGACGAAACCGACGACTACTTCGCGCTGGAACGCAAATAAGCCTTCAGCCGAGCAAGTGTGAATGACAAAATCAAGGAGATAAACGTGGCACAAGCCAAAAAAATGAGTCTGAAGGAAAAATACACGGTCATGACCGGCGACCTCGCATGGGATATGTCGTACCAGTCGGAGAAGGATGTGTTCCCGCTGTCGGACTTCGAAGGCATCAAGATTGAGGACTGGAGCAAATGGGAGGACCCGTTCCGCCTGACCATGGACGCGTACTGGAAATACCAGGGCGAGAAGGAACGCAAGCTGTACGCGGTGATCGACGCCTTTGCCCAGAACAACGCCCACCTCGGCGTATCCGACGCGCGCTACATCAACAGCCTGAAGATCTTCCTGACCGCGGTCACCCCGCTCGAATACGGCGCCCACCGCGGCTTCGCGATGGCCGGGCGCGCCTTTCCGGGCGTCGGCGCCCAGGTCGCCTCGCAGATGCAGTCGATCGACGAATTGCGCCACGCCCAGACCCAGTTGCACACCATTAGCCAGTACAACAAGTACTTCGATGGCTTGCACGATCCATTCCACATGTTCGACCGCGCCTGGTACCTGTCGGTGCCCAAATCGTATTTCGAGGATGCGCTGTCGGCCGGTCCGTTCGAATTCGTCACCGCCATCTCGTTCTCGTTCGAGTACGTGCTGACCAACCTGCTGTTCATGCCGTTCATGTCCGGGGCCGCCTACAACGGCGACATGGCGACCGTCAATTTCGGATTCTCCGCCCAGTCGGACGAGTCGCGCCACATGACGCTGGGGCTGGAGGTGATCAAGTTCATCCTCGAGCAGCACCCGGACAACCTGCCGATCGTGCAGCGCTGGATCGACAAGTACTTCTGGCGCGGCTACCGCCTGCTCGGCATCGTCGGCATGATGATGGACTACATGCATCCGAAGCGCGTGATGTCGTGGAAGGAAGGCTGGGAGATGTATTTCGAGCAGAACGGCAAGGCCCTGTTCGACGACCTGGCGCGCTATGGCATCACCATGCCGAAGTTCTGGGAGCACTCGGTCGAGGAAAAGGAACACATCACCCACCAGTTGTGGCTCACCTTCTACAGCGTCGGCAATGCGGCCGGCTTTCACACCTGGATTCCCGAAGACGCTGAGCTCGACTGGCTGTCGGAGAAATACCCGAATACCTTCGACAAATACTACCGCCCACGCTTCGAGTACCTGCGCGAACAGGAGAAGGCCGGCAAGCGCTTCTATGCCGGCATGCTGCCGCAGCTGTGCCAGGTCTGCCAGATCCCGATGGTCTACACCGACCCGGAAAAGCCGACCGAGCGCGTGTACCGCCACAGCAACCATGGAAGCGACAAATACCACTTCTGTTCGGACGGCTGCAAGGCGGTGTTCGACCACGAGCCGGAAAAATATGTGCAGGCATGGATGCCGCCGCACCAGATTTTCCAGGGCAACTGCGGCGGCCCCACCATTCCCGATGTGCTCAAGTACTACCACTTCGGCGAACACGACGGCGGCGAGTTCCTGCATTCGCGCGATGCCAGCAACTGGAACCTGTGGAAGGGACTGGCCAAGGACGACGAGGCGGCCTGAGACCGCAACGCACAAATCAACTAGGAGACTCACATGGCAGTGCAAGCAGCATACGAAGATTACACCGGTCAGGTTGCGGACGCGGTAGATAAGTTTCACGGTAACCAGGTGGTCTACATCGGCTGGGACGAGCACATGATGTTCCCGTTCGCGGCGGCATTCCCGCTGCCGCCCGACATGCCGTTCGCGGCGCTGGTCAAGGACCTGCTGCCGTCGGTGTACGCGGTCCATCCCGACTTCGCCAGCATCGACTGGAGCCGGGCCAGCTGGTTGCTCGACGGCGAACCATTTGCGCCGGACCCGGGCAAGAGCATCGGCGCGAACGGCATCGGCCATAAATCGCTGCTGCGCCTTGTCACTCCCGGCTTGAACGGGATTGGCGACATCGGCTTTTGAGGAAGCGCCATGAGCACCAACATGTTGATCGAACCATTGCGCCAGAGCGTAGAAGTGGCCGCAGGACAGACTTTGCTCGACGCAGCCTTGCGCGCCGGCGTGTACATTCCGCACGCCTGCCTGCACGGACTGTGCGGCACCTGCAAGGTCCAGGTGGTCGAAGGCGAAGTCGACCTGGGTGAAGCGTCGCCGTTCGCCCTGATGGATTTCGAGCGCGATGAAGGCAAGTGCCTGGCATGCGTGGCCAGCGCCGTCAGCGACGACCTGGTGATCGAAGCGCCGATCGACGACGAGCCCGATGCGCAGAACCATGCGATGCAGGACTTCGTCGGCACCGTCGTCAGGGTGAGCGACCTGACGCCGACCGCGAAAGGTGTATTCATCGAACTCGATGGCGATGGTATCGATTTCCAGGCCGGCCAGTACGTCAACCTGCACGTACCGGGCGTCGAGCAGCCGCGCGCCTTTTCGCTGGCCAATCCGCCATCCGAGAAGCGCGTGATCGAGCTCGACATCCGGCATGTGCCGGGCGGCCAGGCCACCGACTACATTCACCACCAGCTCAAGGCGGGCGACCGGGTCAGGCTCAACGGACCGTATGGCCGCTTCTTCGTGCGCCGCTCGGCGCCCGAAAATCTGCTGTTCATGGCCGGCGGCACCGGCCTGTCGAGCCCCAAGTCGATGATCCTCGACCTGCTCGAGTCCGGCGAATCGCGCCGCATCACCCTGGTGTACGGGGCACGCAATCGCGCCGAGCTGTACGACGACGCGCTGTTTCGCCGGCTGGCCGCCAGCCATGCGAACTTCAGCTACGTGCCGGCACTGTCGGCGCCGCAGCAGGACGATGCATGGGACGGCGAGACCGGCTTCGTGCACGACGTGGCGAGCCGCCATTTCAATGCCGACTTCCGCCAGCACAAGGCCTACATGTGCGGCCCGCCCGTGATGATCGACGCCTGCATCACCACGCTGATGCGCGGGCGCCTGTTCGAGCGCGACATGTTCATGGAAAAGTTCATCTCGGCGGCGGACACGGCCTCGACGACGCGCCGCAGCCCCTTGTTCAAGGCGATCTGAGATGGGCGCCACACACACGATCCGCGTGCAGCAAAGCGGGGAAAGCTACCAGTGCGGGGAAAGCGAAAGCCTGTTGCAGGCGATGGCGCGGATCGGAAGGAAATGCATTCCCGCCGGTTGCCTCAACGGCGGATGCGGCGTATGCAAGGTGGCGATCCGCGCCGGCGCGGTGCGCAAGTGCGGGGCGATGAGCCGCGCCCATGTTTCAGAGCAGGACGAAGCGCAAGGGGTGGTACTGGCATGCCGCGTGTCGCCCTGCGGCCCGCTCGAAATCGAAGTAATCGGCAAGATGCGCAAGGCATTCATCGGCGCCTGAACGCAGGTAATCAAATCAATTAAACCAAAGGAGACAAGTATGGGCATCATGCGAATTGGCCACATCAGCATCAAGGTGATGGACATGCAGGCGGCGGTAAAACACTACGAAAACGTGATCGGAATGCGCGTCACGCACACCGACGAACAAGGCAATGTCTACCTCAAATGCTGGGATGAGTGGGACAAGTACTCGGTCATCCTGACGCCCTCGGACCGGGCCGGATTCAACCACGTCGCCTACAAGGTCACCAGGGATGAAGACCTTGACGCGCTGGCCCAGTCGATTCGCGACTACGGCATCGCGGTCGAGATGCTGCCTGCCGGCGCCCTGCCCGACTGTGGCCGGATGCTTCGTTTCACGCTGCCGAGCAGCCATGAAATGCGCTTGTACGCCGACAAGCAATGCCTCGGCACCGATGTCGGCTCGACCAATCCGGATCCTTGGCCGGACAGCATCCGCGGCGCCGGTGCGCACTGGCTGGACCACTGCCTGCTGATGTGCGAGTTCGATCCGGCAAAGGGCGTGAACAAGGTCGCCGAAAATACCCGCTTCTTCATCGAGGCGCTCGATTTCTTCCAGACCGAGCAGCTCACGGTCGGCCCTGGCGGCGCCTTCCAGCTTGCCTCTTTCCTGTCCCGTTCGAGCAAGCCGCACGACATCGCCTTCGTCGGCGGCGAGCGCCCTGGCCTGCATCACCTGTCGTTCTTCCTCGATTCCTGGCACGACATCCTGAAGGCGGGCGACGTGATGGCCAAGAATCGGGTGCGCATCGACGTCGCGCCAACCCGCCACGGCATCACGCGCGGCGAGACGATCTACTTCTTCGACCCTTCGGGCAATCGCAACGAGACTTTCGCAGGCCTCGGCTACCAGGCGCAGCGCGACAAGCCGGTGGTGACCTGGACCGAAGACCAGGCCGGCCGCGGCATCTTCTACCATACCGGCGTGCTGGCCGAAAGCTTCACGACTGTCTACACCTGAAGCCTAATCGGTCACCAGCTTGATCTTGCGGCTGCGCAGCTTGCGCACGATATCGAGGAACACTGCCAGCGCCGGCGAAGTATTGTCGGCGCGGTACACGCAGCTCAGGTCGACCTTGGCCGCGGACGAGCGCAGCAGGTGATAGCGCACGCCCGGCAGCTGGAGGTTCACCGCCGATTCAGGAACCACCGCCAGGCCTAGCCCGGCCGAGACCAGCGCGACGCAGGTCATCACGTCCTGCACTTCGTGCGCCACGTTCGGCGCGAACCCTTCGTCACGGCACAGCGCGACGACGTTGTCGGCGAACGTAGGGCGCACGTTGTTGGGGAACAGGATCAGCGGCATGTTGACCAGATCCTTCACCTCGAGCACCCGGCGCCGCGCCAGTCGGTGGTCCTTGGGCATGGCGACGAACAGGCGCTCGAAGAACACCGTCTCGACGGTCAGGTCCGGCACCTCGGGAAAGACCCGGTTGAAGCCGATGTCGAGCCGCTTGCCGCGCACCGCTTCGATCTGCTCGATCTTGGTCGTGTTCTGGAGCGAGATGGCGATGTCGGGATGGGTCTTGCGCAATTCGATCAACAAGGTCGGGATGACGTTCAGGATCGCCGATCCGAATATGCCGATATCGAGCCGGCCAAGCTGCCCGTCGTGCACCAGCTTGGTCTTGTTGGCCGCCTGGTCGGTCAGCGCGATGATCTTGCGCGCTTCCTCCAGGAACACCAGGCCGGCCTGTGTCAGGGCGACGCCGCGGGTGGTGCGTTCGAACAGCACCACGCCCATGCTCTCCTCGAGCTGCTGGATCTGGCGCGTCAGGGGCGGCTGCGATATATGCAGCCGCCCCGCGGCGCGCGTGAAATTGAGTTCGTCGGCCAAAGTGAGGAAGTAGCGGATCTGGCGTAAATCCATGGTTCGAATTCCAAAGTTGAGAAGTGTGCGAAAGAACCGGCATGGGGCCGCCGGCGGTCCCCTCCATTTATACCCTAAGCGCATTAATCGCGCAAAGAAAGGTATTGGACGGTATTAAATTCTGGTCCATATCATTGAACAATAAATAACAAGTCCGCGACCAGATTTGCGGACAAGATCAAGGAGACAGCAGTGATTCGACAATTTCAGCTTAACCAGGGCAGGCGCGCCTTGTCGCTGGCCGCATGCGGCGCGCTGGCCGTGTTGGCCGGCTGCGGCCACAAAGGCGGCGATGCCGCGCTGGCGTTGGCCAGCCAGCAGGCCGTGCTGCGCATCGACCGGTTCCAGGCCGCTGCCAGCAACGGCAAGCTGGCGGTGGCCGTGGGCGGGCGCGTGGCGGTGGTCAGCGAAGTCGACGGCGCGCGCAGCGTGCGCGTCACGCTGCCGGGCACGCCGGCATTGATCGACGTGGCCAGCTGCGCCGATGGCAGCTTCGCCGCGCTCGATTTCTACCGCAAGGTGTGGTTTTCCGACGACAGCGCAGCCCATTGGACCTCCCGTTCGATCGATGGCAACTGGCGCCCGCTGGCGCTTACCTGCGACAGCCACAACAAGATCTGGGTAGTGGGCAGCGGCACCACCATCGCCTCCAGCGCCGACCGCGGCGGCAGCTGGGAGCAGCGCGACTTCAAGGAAGACGCGATGTTCAATTCGATCCAGTTCGTTGACGCAGACAACGGCTTCATTACCGGCGAGTTCGGCGTGGTGTACCGCAGCACCGACGGCGGCGCCAACTGGAACGCCGCCCCCAAGATCCCGAACGACTTCTATCCGTATGCGGCCTTGTTCGTCAGCCCGCTCGAAGGCTATGTGTCGGGGCTGGCCGGCGCCATGTTGCGCACCGTCGATGGCGCAAAGAGCTGGAGCGCGCTGGAGAACCCCGGCGCGCTGCCGCAGTTCGGCCTGGCGCGCCAGGGCGGTGCGATCTACTCGGTCGGGATGGGCGGCTCGCTGCAGCGCCTCGACAACAACCGCTGGACCGCGCTCGACTATGG
>JBAQKU010000476.1:0-4704 GCA_049301315.1 Telluria sp. | reverse complement strand
GGCCAGGTGCGGCGACAAGCGCCTGCCGGCGCCGTTGCGCGCCGCGTACACCAGCGTTGGCGAGAACAGCGCGCGGCGCGGCCGCAACAGGTGGAAATGACTCATGGTGGTGGTGTAATCGAAGGCGAATTCGGGCAGCACGCTCCACGCCTGCCCGCCCAGCAGCCAGGCGGGCGCGACAAAGCCGCTGACGGGCCAGCCACGCTGGCCGAACCAGGCAAGGCCGAGCTCGATGAGGCGGCGCGCTTCGTCTGCCCCGACGGCGGCAAACTCCCCTTCATGTTCGGTGTAGACGGTGCGCAGCAGGCGCAGGCGCAACGAGGCGCTTGCCGGCGCCGTATCGAGGTGCGTGTAGCCGTGCAGCGCCAGTTCGTGCCCCTGTGCAAGCAGCGCGCCCAGCGCGTCCTCGCAGCCCTGCCAGGCGGCCGTGCTGCCGTGGTAGCGCGGCACCACCAGCCAGGTCAGCGGAATCTCGGCCACGGCGCGCAGCGCGCGCAGCAGAAGTTCGCAGTCGCGCCAGGTGTCCGGCGCCACGTCGTGGATAGAGACGCACAGCGCGCGCTGCTCACTTGGTGGCACAGATGCCCTCCGCTTCCAGTTCGGCCCGCGGGCGCGTCGCCAGCAGGCCCGCATAGCGGTTCAGCAGCTGCGGCATGACGCGGTTCCAGTCGTAGTGCTCGCGCGCCTTGCGCCAGGCATTCGCGCCCAGCAGCACACGGTCTTGCCGGAAAATCGCCTCGATCCCTTCGCACAGGCTTGCCACGCTGTTGGGCGGCACCAGGATGCCGGTGTTCGCGTCGACCAGTTCGGCCACCCCGCCGCCGTTGCTTGCCACCACAGGCAGGCCGCATGCCATCGCCTCGAGCACGATCAGGCCGAAGGTTTCGCAGTCGCCCGGGTGGACCAGCACATCGCAGCTGGCCAGCAGCCGCGCCAGCGCGCGCTGGTCGCGCTTGAACGGGATGAAGCTGATTTGCGGGTAGCGCGGCAGCGCGGCCCCGCCGCCGATCAGCACCAGGTGATAGGGCCGGCCCAGCTTGCGTACCGCATCGATCAGCAAGGTCAGCTTTTTTTCGGCCGTGAAGCGCCCGGCGTACACCAGCAGGCGTGCGTTGGACGGCAGGTGCAGGTGTTCGCGCAGGGAGTTCACGCGCCGCTGCGGGGAAAAGGTGGCCACGTCGATCCCGAGCGGCTGGTGCAGCGCGCCGCCCACGCCCATGCTGTCGAGCTGCTGCACCATCAGCCGGCTGGGCGCGAGCACCATGTCGAACTGGCGGTACAGCTGCATCAGGTATTTTTCGGTGGCGCCGGCGGCGAAGTCGCCGAAGCGGCTGCCCACCAGGCGCGGCAGGTCGGAGTGGTAGAACGCCACCAGCGGCACCGCGCTGCGCCGCTTGATGCGCAACGCGGCCCAGGCGCAATGGCCCGCGTCGCCCACCTCGATCAGGTCCGGCTGCAGGCTGCGCAGGATGCGCGCGGGCGCGCCGACCGAACGCGGCATGCGGTAGCCGTTGATGCCGGGCAGCGCAAAGCTGGGGATCTCGACCAGCGCCGGCGCGCTCCCGGCGCTATGCACGTTAGGGCTGCAGATACTGTGCCGGATCCGGCTGCGCTGCGCCAGCCAGCGCGCCTTCGCGTTCAGGTAGGTGCTCACGCCGCCGCCTTCGGCAGCATAAAACATGGTGATGTCGACGAGATGCATGCTGGATGGCTCGCTTTGAGTCATCCACAATAACAGCGCGCACGCGGTGCGGCTTGAGCACACTCAAACCCGCAGAAGCGGCTTTAGAGTACGCCCTCGCGCCGCAGCTCGGCGATCTCGCTCTCGCTGTAACCGAGCTCATGCAGTATCCGGTCGGTGTGCTGGCCCAGCGCGGGGCCCAGCCATTTGGTGCCGCCCGGCGTGGCCGACAGCTTCGGCGACACCGCGGGCAGCTTGACCGGCGTGCCGTCGGCAAACTGGTGCTGCTCGAACATGCCGCGCGCGAGGAACTGCGGGTCGCTCATCATGTCGCGCACCGAATAGATCTTCCCTGCCGGGACGTCGGCCGCCTTCAGGGTCGCCAGCGCGGCGTCGATGTCCTGGGTGGCGCACCAGGTCTGGATGGCCTCGTCGATCTCGGCGGTGCGCGGCACCCGGCCGTCGTTGCGCGCCAGTTGCGCATCGCCCGCCATGTCGATGCGCCCGATGGCCAGCATCAGGCGCTTGAAGATCGCGTCGCCGTTGCCGGCGATGACGATATGCTCGCCGTCGCCCGTGGTGTAGGTATTGGAGGGGACGATGCCCGGCAGCGCGCCGCCGGTGCGCTCGCGCACCACGCCGGCCACGTCGTATTCGGGCACCAGCGACTCCATCAGGTTGAACACGGATTCGTACAAGGCCACGTCGACCATCTGGCCCTGTCCGGCTACCCTTCCGCCGCTCGCGTCGCGGTGGCGCAGCGCCATCATGGCGCCGATCACGCCGTGCAGCGCGGCCACCGAATCGCCGATCGACACGCCCACCCGCACCGGCGGGCGGTCCGCATGGCCCGACACATAGCGCAGCCCGCCCATCGATTCGCCGATCGCGCCGAAGCCCGGCTGGTCCTTCATCGGCCCGCTCTGTCCGAAGCCGGACAGGCGCACCATGATCGTCGCCGGATTCTCGAGCTTGAGCTGCTCGTAGCCGATGCCCCATTTTTCGAGCACCCCGGGGCGGTAGTTTTCGATGATGATGTCCGCCTCCAGCGCCAGCTGCCTGGCGACGGCGCGCCCGCGCGCATCCTTCATGTTGAGCGTGATGCTTTGCTTGTTGCGCGCCTGGACCGACCACCACAGCGAGGTGCCGTCCTTGAGCACGCGCCACTGGCGCAGCGGGTCGCCGCCGTCGGGCGCCTCGACCTTGATCACGTCGGCGCCGAATTCGGCCAGCATGCGCGCGCAAAACGGGCCTGCGATGAGCGTGCCCAGTTCGAGCACCTTGATGCCGGCCAGCGGCCCGCCGGCCGGCTTTGGCGTGGTGTTGTCCATCAGGTGGCCCTTCGGTCCAGCATGGCGCGCGCGATGGTGCCCGCGTCCACGTATTCGAGTTCGCCGCCCACCGGCACACCGCGCGCGAGGCGGCTGACCGCCAGCCCGCGCGCCTTGAGCATTTCGCTGATGTAGTGCGCGGTCGCCTCGCCCTCGTTGGTGAAATTGGTGGCCAGGACCACCTCGGAGACGACCCCGTTGGCCGCGCGTCCGATCAGTTTTTCGAGGTGGATGTCCTTCGGGCCGATGCCGTCGAGCGGCGACAGGCGGCCCATCAGCACGAAATACAGGCCCTTGTAGGTCAGGGTCTGCTCGATCATGAGCTGGTCGGCCGGCGTCTCGACCACGCACAGCAGGGTCGTGTCGCGCTGTTCGTCCTGGCAGGTGTCGCACACCTCGGTTTCGGCGAAGGTATTGCACAGCGCGCAGTGGTGCACCGCATCGACCGCCTGGTACAGCGCGCGCGACAGCATGGCAGCCCCCTCGCGGTCGTGCTGCAGCAGGTGGAAAGCCATGCGCTGGGCCGACTTCGGCCCGACGCCCGGCAGGCGGCGCAATGCCTCGGTCAGGAAATCGAGCGACTTCGACATGCTCAGCCTTCGCGGAAGGCGGCCAAGGCGTCGGCCGTCATGCTTGGCACGAACTCGGTGATCTCGTAGCGCGCGACGCCGGCGATATGAAACGGGTCCTGCCTGACGATCTCCTCGACTTCGGCGCGCGTTTCGGCGTTGGCGATGATGATGCCGCCCTCGGGCGGCACCTTGCGGCCCGACATGAGCAGCACCCCGCGCCCGTACTGCTCACGCAGGAAGGCGCGATGGGCGAGCACGTGCGGCTCGAGCTGGTCCAGCGAGGTCAGGTAGGTAACCGAAATGACGAACATCTCAGAACGGCATCTTGAAGCCGGGCGGCAGCGACATGCCGGCGCTCAGGCCGCCCATTTTTTCGGCCGACATCGCCTCCGCCTTGCGCACCGCGTCGTTGAAGGCGGCGGCGACCAGGTCTTCCAGCATGTCCTTGTCGTCGGCCAGCAGCGACGGGTCGATCGAGACGCGCTTGACGTCGTTCTTGCACGTCATGACGATCTTGACGAGACCGGCGCCGGACTGGCCTTCGACCTCGATCTGGGCCAGCTGTTCCTGGGCCTTCTTCATGTTGTCCTGCATGGCTTGCGCCTGTTTCATCAAGCCGGCGAGCTGGTTCTTCATCATGATGGTGTTCTCCGAAATCTAAAAAGTAGACAATGTTTGGGACGATAAATTCAGTGTTCAGGCCGAAGCGGCCGAAGGCGGACGGATCGAGCCGGGCACGACGAAGGCGCCCAGGTCGCGCATCACATCCCTGACGAAGGGATCGTTGGCGACCGTCTCTTCGGCCTTGCGCTGGCACTCCTCGCGCCAGGACTGGGCTTCGGCGCCGGCGGTGTACCAGACCGGCCCCAGGTCGATCTGGACACTGACCTTGGCCCCGCTGAAGCGCTCCTGCAGCGCGGCCGCCAGCTTCTCGGAATTGCCGCCCGCGCGCAAGGTGTCGATCGGCACGCGCAGGCGGAACGTGGCGACGTGGCCGTCGTGCTGGCACTCGACCAGTTCGGTCTGCAGCGCCAGTTGCTGAGCCACTCCGCGCAACGGCAGCGCCGCGGCCAGCGCCGGCCAGTTGCCGTCCCAGTCGATCTGCGGTACTGGCGTGATC
>JBAQKU010000475.1:0-4724 GCA_049301315.1 Telluria sp. | reverse complement strand
CTGGAACGGCGCCTCGCCCAGCAGCCGCCGCCCGATCTGCCGGCGGTGTTTGCGGCGCTGATCGGCACGAGCGGCGCGCTGCACCGGAAAATCGCCACCCGCAGGGCCTCGCAACTGGTGCTCGAGGCGATCAGCGCCGGCCTGCCCGAGCTGTTCGGCGGATCGGCCGACCTGACCGGCTCCAACCTGACCGACGTGAAGGCCTCGGTCTGGGTCAATCACCACGGCAGCGGCAACTACCTGAGCTACGGCGTGCGCGAATTCGCAATGGCGGCCATGATGAACGGCATGGCGCTGTACCGCGGCTTCGTGCCTTACGGCGGCACCTTCATGACCTTCTCCGACTACTCGCGCAACGCGATCCGGATGGCGGCCCTGATGCGCCAGCGCGTGATCCACGTACTGACCCACGATTCGATCGGCCTGGGCGAGGATGGCCCAACCCACCAGCCGGTCGAGCATGCGGCCAGCCTGCGCCTGATTCCCAACAACCGCCTGTGGCGCCCCTGCGACGGGGTCGAAACCGCGCTCGCCTGGCAAGCGGCGATCGGGCGCACCGACGGCCCGACCTGCCTGGTGCTGTCGCGCCAGGCGCTCGCCCCGTTCACGCGCAGCGCCGCCCAGATCGAAGACGCGGCGCGCGGCGGCTACGTGCTGCGGGACTGCGCCGACGCGCAGGTGGTGCTGATCGCCACCGGCTCCGAGGTCGAGATCGCGGCTGCCGCAGCGGTCCTGCTGGCCGATATGGGAATCGCGGCCAGGGTGGTCTCGATGCCCTGCGTCGAACTGTTCATGGCCCAGGATGCAGCCTACCGCGAGCAGGTGCTCGCGCCCGGCCTGGCGCGCGTGAGCATCGAGGCCGGCGTGACGTGGTACTGGCGCGCCCTGGTGGGCGAGCATGGGCTCGCGCTCGGCATCGACAGCTTTGGCGAATCGGCTCCCGCCGGCCAGTTGTACGAGCACTTCAGGCTCACCCCGGCCCACGTGGCCGAGCGTGTCCTGGCACTGGCGAAGGAGCGCTGATGGACCAGCTCGACACCAGCGGGCGCGCGCTCCTGATCGACCTCGACGGCACGCTGGTCGACACCGCGCCCGACATCGCGGCAGCCGCCAATCGCATGCTCGACGACCTTGGCGCCCGGGCGCTGCCGCCCCCCACCATTGTCAGCTTCATCGGCCATGGCGTGAGCCGGCTGGTGCGGCGCGCGCTGGCCGCCAGCCGGCTCGACGAGGCCGACGCGGACGCCGCCGAAGCCTTGTTCTACCAGCACTACCGGCATACGAACGGCCAGTTCGGCCGCGTGTTCCCGGGCGTGCGCAGCGGCTTGAGCGCGCTGCGGCGGGCCGGCTACCGGCTCGCCTGCGTGACCAACAAGCCGACCGAATTTACTCGGCCGCTGCTGCAGCTTGCCGGGCTCGAAGGCTACTTCGACAGCGTCGTCGGCGGCGACACCCTGGCCAGCATGAAGCCGGCGCCGGAGCCGCTGCTGCACGCCTGCGCCGCCCTGGGCGTGAGTCCTGCGCACGCGGTCATGGTGGGCGACTCGGCGGTCGACGCGGCCGCCGCGCGCGCCGCAGGCATGCCTGTTTTCATCGTGCGCTACGGCTATCCGGGCCCGGGCGGACTGGCCGCGCTCGACTGCGACGGCTTCATCGATTCCTTCGAAGAGCTGCCGGCGCTGCTGCACAGCAGGATAACGCACGCCTCTACCTGAATGAGCGAGACAGCTAAGAACTGCCCGCCGCCGCCGTGCTCGCACAACGCGCGCGGCTGACCCGACCATCCATCCAAGGAGATACCCATGTCCCTCGTTTCATTGCGCCAACTGCTCGACCATGCGGCAGAACACCAGTACGCCCTGCCGGCCTTCAACGTCAACAACATGGAGCAGATCCTGGCCATCATGCAGGCGGCCGACGCCTGCGGCAGTCCGGTGATCCTGCAGGCGTCGGCCGGCGCGCGCAAGTACGCCGGCGAAGCCTTCCTGCGCAAGATGGTGGAAGCGGCAGTGGAAACCTGGCCCCACGTCCCGCTGTGCATGCACCAGGACCACGGCGCCAGCCCGGCCGTGTGCCAGGCCTCGATCCGCTCCGGCTTTTCCAGCGTGATGATGGACGGCTCGCTCGCGGCCGACATGAAAACGCCCTCGTCCTACGACTACAACGTGGACGTGACGCGCCGCGTGGTCGGGTTCGCGCACGACATCGGGGTCTCGGTCGAAGGCGAGCTCGGTTGCCTCGGCTCGCTCGAATCGGGCCAGGCCGGCGAAGAGGACGGCTCCGGCGCGGCCGGGGTGCTGTCGCACGAGCAGATGCTGACCGATCCGGACCAGGCCGCCGATTTCGTCAGGCAGACCGGGGTCGACGCGCTCGCCATCGCGATCGGCACCAGCCACGGCGCCTACAAGTTCAGCCGCAAGCCGACCGGCGACATCCTGGCGATCGGGCGCATCAAGGCAATCCACGCGCGCATCCCCAACACCCACCTGGTGATGCACGGCTCCTCCTCGGTGCCGCAGGAGTGGCTCGACATCATTCGGGCACACGGCGGCCAGATGAAGGAGACCTACGGCGTACCGCTCGAAGAGATCCTGGAAGGCATCAAGCATGGCGTGCGCAAGGTCAACATCGACACCGACATCCGGCTGGCGATGACGGGCGCGATGCGGCGCACGATGGCCACCGAACCGGCCGAGTTCGACCCGCGCAAGTTCTTCAAGGACGCCACCGGCGCGGCGCGCGCGATCTGCCGGCAGCGTTTCGAGGCCTTCGGTTCGGCCGGGCAGGCGGCCCGGATCAAGGTCGTGGCGCTGGAAAAAATGGCGCAGCGCTACGCCAGCGGCGAGCTGGCCCCCGTCGTTCAGTAGCGGCCCGATGCCGCGCGCTTGCCGCGCGCGGTATCGATTCCGCCCAGCAGCAACAGGCCGGCCACGAAATAGCTGCCGGTGATCAGCATTGCCAGGCGATGGTCGCCATGCGAGAGCCAGCTCGCCACGCCATAGGTCAGCGGCCCGACGATCGCGGCCAGGCGCCCCGCAAGCCCCCACAGGCCGAAGAACTCGCCGCGCCGTCCCGGCGGGCTGAGCACGCCGACGAAGGCGCGCGCCGCCGACTGACTGGCGCCAAGGCAAACGCCGGCGATGTTTGCGGCAATCCAGAACGCCAAAACGCCCTGCGCGGCCCACACCAGCACGATCATCACGATCCATCCCGCCAAGGTCAGCGCGATGGTGGCGACATGGCCGATGCGGTCCTCGACGCAGGCGAAGCCGAACGCGCCAACGGCAGCGCTAAGATTGACGACGACAATGAGCAGCACGGTGTCTTGGGTTGAAAACGCCATCACCTGCTGCGCATAAATGGCGGCAAGGGCAATCACGGCCTGGATGCCGGCCTGATACACCGCCATGCATACCAGGAAGCGGCGCAGGTCGGTGTAGAGGCGCGCTGCGCTCAGCGTGTGCAGCAGGCGCTGCGCCACATGCCGCACGACGCCGGCGTCAAGGCCCTGCGATTGCGGTTGCGCACGTTCGCGCAGCAGCAACAAGGTGGGCACGCTGGCAATTCCGAACATGGCTGCGGTAATCCCCATCGTGACCGGCACGAATTGCTGCGCCCCTTGCCCTTGCGCACTCGCCCAGTCAATGTAAAGAAAGCATAACCCCAGGGTGAGCAATCCGCCCACGTAGCCAAGGCTCCATCCCAGGCCGGAAAGCTTGCCCTGGCTGTCGCTGGTAGCGAGTTCGGGCAGGAAAGCGGCAATCAGGTTTTCGCCGATGCCGAAGAAAAAACTGGAGAACACAAGCAACAACATGGTGTACACCAGCGTATCGGGACCGGCCAGCGCCAACCCTGCCGTGCTGGCCACGCAGCCCACTGTCGAGATGAGCAGCAGCCGCTTCTTGTTGGCACGCAGGTCGGCATAGGCGCCCACCAGCGGGCCGGCGATCATCAGCAGGACATGTGAAACGGCCAGGGCGCCAGTCCAGGCAAGGCTTGCCCAGGCTTGGTTTGCGGCCACCACGGCAACGAAATAGGCGTTGAAGATTGCCGTGATGACGACCGTGGTATAACTGGAATTGGCGAAATCGTACATCGCCCATGCCCACGCCTCGCGCGTCCTGACGCCGGGCGCCAGGACGCGTGTTGCGGCGCGATCGGATGTGCTTGGCATATCAGGCAGGCTCAAGGTCGGAAGTCATGGTTAGACCCGCAATTCACGTGTGCGCACGCCGGGCCACTCGCGCTCCTTGCGAGTGCTCAAATCCGCGCGCGGTATTCGCACTACGCTGAACGGCCCGGGCTGATTTCCAGAACCTCTGCCGTGACTGCCTCGCTTGCCCCCGCTGCCGCCGCACCGACTGCCGAGCGCTTGCTGGCGCTCGTGCAACAGTTGGCGAACGACACCCATCCCGGGCGCTCCCACACCGTCACCCTCGAGACCTCGTTCGAGAAAGACCTTGCCCTCGACAGCCTGGCACGGGTCGAGTTGATACTGCGCGTCGGGAAAACATTTCGCGTGGAACTGCCGGCCAACGCACTGGCGGAGGCCGACACACCGCGCGATCTATTGCGCCTGCTGGGAAAGGTACCCGAAGACCACGCAGTGCGGCGGCACAGCGCATTGGGCAAGACTGCCACGGTCGGCATTCCCGAGCGCGCCCAAACCCTGCTCGAGGTACTCGAGTGGCACGCCGAGCGCCAGCCGAACCGCACTCATATAC
>JBAQKU010000474.1:0-17592 GCA_049301315.1 Telluria sp. | reverse complement strand
CTGCTGGCCCACCACATGTATTTCGACCTTGCGCGCAGCACGCCGGCGGGCGGGCGCGACCTGCAGCAGGGCAGTTACCTCGGGCCGCGTTATTCCAGCACGGAAGTGCGCGCTTTCCTGGACCGCCACAGCTATCCGCACCGGCGCATTGCAGACCAGGCCGAGCGCCTGCAACTGGTGGCGCGCGCGCTGGCGGAAGGCAAGATCGTCGGCTGGTTCTGCGGGCGCATGGAATTCGGACCGCGCTCGCTCGGCGCGCGCTCGATTCTCGGCGATCCGCGCAGCACGACCACGCAAGCGACGATGAACCTGAAGATCAAGTACCGCGAGTCGTTCCGCCCGTTCGCGCCGAGTATCCTGCGCGAGCGCATGAGCGACTACTTCGAGCTCGACTGCGACAGCCCTTACATGCTGCTGGTCGCCCCGGTTCGCAAGGAGCGCAGGCTGCCGATGGACCTGTCGCGTTTCGACGAGGGCGACGACGACATGCGCGGCCTGATCAACCAGCCGCGCAGCGACGTGCCAGCGATTACCCACGTCGATTACAGCGCGCGCATCCAGAGCGTCGATGCCGACACCCATCCCGAATATCACGCCCTGATCACCGCATTCGAGGCGCTGACCGGCTGTCCGATGCTGGTCAACACCTCCTTCAACGTGCGCGGCGAGCCGATCGTGTGCACGCCGCAAGATGCCTACCGCTGCTTCATGCGGACCGAAATGGACCTGCTGGTGCTTGAGGACGTGATCCTGTGGCGCCACGAGCAGCCGCCAACTGAAGACAAGGAAGACTGGAAAACCACTTATGAACTCGATTGACGAAGATAAGGTGGCCGCGCCGCTGGCGGCGCTGTTCGACGAAATGCTGCTGCCGATCGCGCAACGCATGCGTGCGCAAAACGTGCTTGCCTTTCCGATGGAGCCCGACGTGAGCTGGCTTAGCTACTACGTGCGGCGCAAGCACAGCCAGATGACGAGCGCCGATTTCATTTCATCGTCATGCTCGGACATTGCCGAGTTCGAGCAAAAGCTGGCGCAGCACTGGCAGGCGCTGGGCCGGCACGAACTGGCTGCGAAGGTTGCGCTGGCAGGCCGTGCGGCCACTGCTGCAAGGGCATCCCAGGCGGAGCGCGGCGCCGACGCCGCCGAGCTTTCACCCTACGTCTACGCCATGTTCTGAGCTGGCGCCTACGGCGTCAGGCCGGTCGGATTGGCGACCTCGGCGCGTTTCACCCCGCTCCTGAACACCATCTTCCTGATCACCCGGCGCAGGCGGTAGGTTTGCGCCTCGAACGGCAGGTGAAACAGGTAGGCAATGAAAATGATCGACAGGAGCATGAACACATACACGACGAAGTCGCCTGCTTCGTGTGGCGACAGGCGTGCGCCGCCGGCGAGCGGAATGTAGGTGTTGCGCAGCATCTGAAGCAGCGGGACATGGATCACGTAGAGCGTAAACGAGAACCCGGCGAAGTAACGGCCGGCCTTGTCGGCAAGGCTCATGAAGCGGTTTGCGGGGTTGGCCGGAAATTGCAGGCTGCATAGCAGCAGCAGGAACACAACGCTGAACACCAGATCCTGGACGAAGGAGTCCTCCACCAGGATGTCGTTGCTTCCGGTAAGGCGGAAAAAGACGGAGATGCAGGCAAGCAATGCGGTGATGAAGAACCGCACACCCAGGGACGCGTCGATCTTGATGCGCGAGAACGCCACGCCCAGCAGCCAGATCGAAAAGTAGAGAACGATCGCGAAATTGAGGCAGTACAGGATCAGGACCACGGTGGCCACGGCAGCCCCGCGCGCCAGCATGGATTTCGCCAGGCCGGCCAGTAATACCAGGGGAAACAGCACGTAGTACCAGGTTTCGTTTGCCAGGCTCCACAGCGCGAAATTGCCGCCAAAGCGCGGCACCGCCATGCCTTGCAGCCCGAACAGATTGCCGATGAAGGAGGTGGCGGAGTACTGGTTTTCACGCGCATAACTGACGTGGTTGGGATCGACCGATTCGTTCACGATGGCGAACAGCAGCGTGAGCGCGAACGCGGGAATGAGCACGATCCAGAGCCGGGTGACGCGGTCGATCGCGTACGACGCCACCGCCTTGGGTTCGTGCAACTTGTTCAGGAGGCTGCCGCCGACCAGCCAGCCGCTCAGCACAAAGAATATCACGACAGCCTGGTGCGCAAAGCCGGTGAAGAACGCCAGGGCCTGGTACCAGATGGTGGGGTCCGGCAGTGTCTTCAGGCTAGGGTAGAGCTGCGCCCGCAGGTGGGCCGCCACGACTTCGATGGCCGCAAGACCGCGCAATATGGAGATCAGGATTGAGTGATGAAAACCCTGCCTCAAGTTGGTTGTCGGGAGCGACTGTACCTGCGGAAATCGAATGGAAAACATGGTGGCAACCGCACGAAGGTGGACATTTCTCATACTAGACCGCATCGCTTGCACGGGCTTGAGTGTGCACAAATGCGCACGCGTGGTGCCGGCGCGGCGCTGTAGGGCGCTTCCTATTTTGGACCTTGCGCGCATCCCTCGCGGCCATGGCGTTGGATATTCGCGTCAATGACGACACTTCCTGCGAATGCGCAGTTGCGTGCGGAGCACCGGCACTAAGCTCGAAGTCTGTCCAAACAAGGGGGTGAGCATGAAAACGACACCGCTTGCGTTCGCACTTGCCTTCGTTGTCCAGCAGGCTCCTGCACAAACGCACATGACGCATGAGCAGATGCCAATGCACACCGGCGGCGCCAGCGCTGCCGGCGCCCATCAAAAAGGCATGTTCGGTCCTTACGCCATGACGCGGGAGGCGTCGGGAACGAGCTGGCAGCCCGATGGCACCCCAATGGAAGGCGTCCACGGCATGAATGGCCCGTGGACAACCATGATTCATGGCTACGTCAACCTCGTGTACGACCACCAAAGCGGCGCGCGTGGCGACAGCCAGTCGTTCGCCGAGAGCATGCTGATGGCAACGGCGCAACGACCGATGGGGGGCGGCACCTTAGGCCTGCGGGCGATGGCCTCGCTCGATCCGACGATTGGCAAAAGAGGGTATCCACTGCTGTTTCAAACCGGGGAAACAGCCGACGGAAGCGCGCCGCTGATCGACCGCCAGCACCCGCATGACTTGCTGATGGAACTGGCTGCGAGCTACAGCCATGAAGTGGGACCCGGCGCCGCCGTTTTCGGATATGCCGGCCTGCCCGGCGAGCCCGCGCTGGGCCCGACCGCGTTCATGCACCGTTTCTCGGGCATGGATAATCCGGAGGCTCCGCTCACGCACCACTGGCTCGATTCGACCCATATCACCTTCGGCGTGCTGACCGCCGGATATGCGTGGCGCAAATTCAAACTGGAAGCATCCGCCTTCAACGGCCGCGAGCCCGACGAGCATCGGTGGAACATCGAAACGCGCAAGCTCGATTCCGCGTCCGCGCGACTGTCGTGGAATCCGGCGCCGCAATGGTCGCTGCAGATCAGCCGCGGCCGGCTCGACAGCCCGGAGCTGCTCGAGCCCGATGTGGCGCTCAGGCGGACAACGGCCTCGGCCAGCTACCAGCATGCGCTGGCCTCGGGTCCGATGCAGACCACGCTGGCATGGGGGCGCAACCGCAAAGATCCGGGCGCCACTACCGACGGCTACTTGCTGGAATCGGCGCTGCACATACGGCGCGATACAAGCCTGTTCGGACGCTTCGAGCGCGTCGAGAATGACGAACTGTTTCGCGACGACGAGCCGCTGCATGGCCAGGTGTTCAAGGTCCGAAAGCTCAGCGTCGGGTTCGTGCGTGATTTTTTTAGCGCAGGCAAGGTGAAGTTTGGCGCCGGCGCGCTGGTCAGCAAATACTGGGCGCCCGCGGTGCTGGACAGCATTTATGGCGCCAGCCCGTCGGGATACATGCTGTTTTTCCGCGCCAGGATTGCAAGCGATTAAAGCATTTTCAATGTTACATTTCAATATTTCAATATTTATCGAAGTGTTGTATCATGAGTGTGTCGTTGACGTCTTCGACGCTATGGCGCGAAGATTTTACTCGTCCCAACTCATCGAATGCATTCATGAACATACTCTTTTTGTGCACTGGTAACTCCTGTCGGTCGATCCTGGCCGAAGCCACATTCAATCACCTGGCCCCCGCTGGCTGGACAGCCCTGAGCGCGGGAAGCAAGCCGACTGGCGAGGTGCATCCACGTTCCCTGGCGCTGCTCAAGCGCGAGGGCATCGCGACCGAGGGCTATCACAGCAAGTCGTGGGAAAACCTGCCGCTGCAACCGGACGTGGTCATCACCGTCTGCTCGAGCGCCGCTGGCGAAACCTGTCCGGCCTACCTTGGCAAGGTGCTGCGCAGCCACTGGGGCGTCGAAGACCCCGCCCACGCGAGCGGTACCGATGAGGAAATCGACGCAGCCTTCATGGACGCTTACCGGACACTGCGTACCCGGATCGAAGCTTTCCTTGCGTTGCCGTTGGATGAGATGAAGAACGAACCGGCGCGCCTCAAGCAGCAACTCGATCGCATCGGCACGCTGTTGCCTTGACCAGACATTTAAATATTTAACGGAGCTAAAATGAAAACGATCCAAGTGTTCGATCCGGCACTGTGCTGCAGTACCGGCGTGTGTGGTGTGGACGTAGATCAGGCCCTGGTCAGCTTTTCAGCCGACGTGGCATGGGCCGGTCAGAATGGCGCAGGAATCGAGCGCTTCAACCTGGCCCAGCAACCGATGGCCTTCGCCGAGAACGCCACCGTAAGAGGTTTTCTGGAACGCTCCGGACAGGAAGCGCTGCCGCTCATTCTCGTCGACGGTGAAGTCGCCCTGGCAGGCCGGTACCCGAGCCGCGCAGAGCTGGCCCGCTGGGCAGGTCTTGCCCAGCCAGCGGCCGAAGCGGCGCCGGCTGCCGACTGCTGCAGCGGCGGGCGCTGCTGCTGACGCAAAAAGGCCACCATGAAATTTCTTGCACAGCCTCCGCGTTTTCTCTTCTTTACCGGCAAAGGCGGGGTCGGAAAAACCTCGCTCGCCTGCGCCAGCGCCATGTTTCTCGCAGGGGAGGGCAAGCGCGTGCTGCTGGTGAGCACCGATCCCGCCTCCAATGTGGGCCAGGTGTTTCGCGTGGCGATCGGCAACCGGATCACCGGCATCGAGGCGGTAGCGCGCCTGGCGGCGATCGAAATCGATCCGCAGGCGGCGGCGCAGGCATACCGCGAGCGCATTGTCGGCCCGGTGCGTGGCTTGCTGCCGGAGGCCATCGTGAAGGGCATCGAGGAGCAGCTTTCCGGCGCCTGCACGACCGAGATTGCCGCGTTCGACGAGTTCACCGACCTGCTCACCGACAAGAACCTCGAGGCCGACTACGATCACATCGTATTCGACACGGCCCCGACGGGCCACACCATACGCCTGCTGCAACTGCCCGGCGCGTGGAGCGGTTTTCTCGAGGAAGGCAAGGGCGACGCCTCATGCCTGGGCCCGCTCGCCGGCCTGGAGAAACAGCGCACGCAGTACAGGGCGGCGCTGGACGCCTTGGCCGATCCGCAGCTCACGCGCATGGTGCTGGTGGCGCGCGCCCAAGCATCGACCTTGCGCGAAGCGGCCCGCACGCACGCCGAACTCGACGCCATCGGCCTGTCCCGGCAGTATCTCGTCATCAACGGCGTGCTGCCGGCCGCCGAAGCTGAGCACGATCCGCTCGCCGCCGCGATCTGCGAGCGCGAGAGCGCGGCGCTGGCCGCGATACCGGATGTCCTCAACGCCATGCCCTGCGATCGCGTGCCGCTCAAGCCGTTCAACGTGGTCGGGCTCGATGCGCTGCATGCCTTGTTCACTGACACGGCGCCACCAATGAGCGACGTGGATGCAGGCCGGTTCGAATTTGCCGCGCCGGGGCTCGCCGCCCTGGTCGACCAGATTGCCGCCGACGGGCACGGCCTTGTGATGTTGATGGGAAAGGGCGGGGTGGGCAAGACCACCATGGCCGCCGCGCTGGCGGTGGCGCTGGCCCAGCGCGGCCTGCCGGTGCATCTCACCACGTCCGACCCCGCAGGCCGCCTGGCAGAGACCCTCGATGGTTCGCCGGGCAGTCTCACGGTGAGCCGGATCGACCCGCACGCGGAAACCGAGCGCTACCGGGAGCACGTGCTGCGCACCAAAGGCGCACAGCTCGACGCGCAAGGGCGCGCCCTGCTGGAAGAGGATCTGCGCTCGCCGTGCACCGAAGAGATTGCCGTATTCCAGGCCTTTTCACGCGTGATACGGGAAGCCGGCAAGAAATTCGTCGTGCTGGACACCGCGCCCACAGGGCACACCTTGCTGCTGCTTGACGCGACCGGCGCCTACCATCGCGAAGTCGCACGCCAGATGGGCGACAAGACAATGCACTACGTGACGCCGATGATGCAGCTGCAGGATCCCACACAGACCAAGGTGCTGCTCGTGACGCTGGCAGAGACAACGCCCGTGCTCGAAGCGGCCGGCCTGCAGGCGGACCTGCGGCGCGCCGGCATCGAGCCGTGGGCCTGGATCGTCAATAACAGTGTCGCGGCCGCCCAGCCGCGCTCGCCCTTGCTGCGCCGGCGGGCGCGCAATGAGTTGCGGGAAATCGACGCAGTAGCGAGGCTGCACGCGCGGCGCTACGCGGTTGTGCCGCTGCTGAAGACCGAGCCGGTCGGCCTCGGCCGCCTGCTCGAACTCGTCGGGCAGCATGACGAAATGAACGCCATTCGATGAAGATGGCGGGATGAGGCAGACAGTCCGAGGGTGGACTGCGGGCGACGCGCCCTTTCACCGGGTCGCCGCGCAGGTATCGACAATGAGGCCGCGCAACCAGCGATGCGCCGGATCGGCATCCTGCCGCGGGTGCCAGAGCAATGAAATCGTGATCTCCGGCGCGGGCACGGGAAGGGCAAAACTATGCATTCCCGCGCGCAGGTTCCCGGTTTGTCTTTCGGGGACGGTGGCGATCAGGTCGGAGGTCCTGGCCAAAGCCAGTGCGGCCGAAAAGCCAGCGACGATCGTGGCGACCTCTCGCTCCAGTCCGAACGGCTGCAAGGCTTCGTCAATCGGTCCCTTGTCGAGACCGCGCCGCGAGACGCAGATGTGCCGGCCCGCGGCATATCGGGAAGGGGTCATCTCGCCCTGGCTCAGCGCGTGCCCCATGCGCACGACGCCAATGAAACGATCCATGAACAAGGCGCGTGTACGAACCTCCGGACCAGTCGTCTTCCCCACCACGCCAGTCTCCAGATCGACGGTCCCGTCGCGAAGGGAGGTGCTCTCTTTGTTCGGTTTCTGCACGAAGCAGAGCCGCACTCCGGGAGCCTCCGCGCCTGCGCGGGCGATGAGATCCGATCCGAAGTTCTCGACAAAGCCATCGCGGGCACGAAGCGTGAACGTCCGGACGAGCTGTTTGAGGTTGAGTTTCTCGGCAGGGCGAAGAACCGCTTTTGCATCCTGAACGAGCTGGCCGACCCGCTCGCGCAGTTCGAGCGCCCGGGGTGTGGGAACGAGACCGCGTCCGGCCCTGACCAACAGCGGATCGCCTGTCGTCTCTCGCAATCGCGCAAGCGCCCGGCTCATCGCCGACGGACTAAGCCGCAACCGCTGGGCCGCGCGCGCAACACTGCCTTCGGCGAGCACCGCATCAAGCGTGACGAGCAAGTTCAAATCCGGAATCGACATGCATTGATTTTAGCGCAACTTGTTTTGATATGGCGTCAAACGCACGAATAAAGTGCAAATGCTGCGCCTTCCGCCATGCGACACCAGAGCGTATTGTTCAGATAGCTCCATATCGAGCGATACGAACAAAACGGAGGTTACTTTGAAGCCAGTCATTGCAAAACGAGATGCGGTAGTCGCTGGAACCGCGGAACGTAGTACTTCGGTCCGCTGGGCGCTCGCCAGCCTTTCGCTATCGATGCTGCTGTCCTCGCTTGGCACCAGCGTCGCCAATGTCGCTTTGCCAACGCTGGCGCAGGCGTTCACCGCCTCCTTCCAGGAAGTCCAGTGGGTCGTGCTCGCTTATCTTCTGGTCATCACCACCCTGATCGTCAGCGTCGGACGACTCGGTGATCTCATCGGCCGGCGCCGGCTGCTACTGGCCGGGATCTTCCTGTACACGGCAGCCTCAGTCCTGTGCGGCCTTGCCCCCACGCTCTGGCTGCTGATCGCAGCCCGGGCGGCGCAGGGTCTTGGAGCGGCCGTCATGATGGCTCTCACCATGGCGTTTGTCGGTGAGACGGTAGCGCAGGCAAAGACCGGTAACGCCATGGGACTGCTCGGCACGATGTCCGCCATCGGCACGGCGCTCGGGCCCTCGCTCGGCGGCGTACTCATTAGCAGCTCAGGTTGGCCGGCCATCTTCTTCATCAATGTACCGCTGGGCATCCTGACCCTGCTATTAGCGCATCGCTTCCTGCCCGTTGAGCGGCGGGGGAGGAAGACGCATCGGACCGGTTTCGACCATCTGGGGACCTTGCTGCTTGCCGTGACGCTAGCCGCTTATGCACTCGCCATGACGACGGGGCGGGGCAGTTTCGGCCCGCTCAACGTGGTTCTTCTGGTCACGGCGGCCTTCGGCGTCGGCCTGTTCGCGCTGGCCGAGTCGACAGCGGCGGCCCCCCTGATCGGCTTGGCGACGTTCCGAAATCCGGTACTGAGCGCGGGCTTCACCATGAGCGCCCTGGTCACGACCGTGGTAATGGCCACGCTGGTGGTCGGGCCGTTCTACCTCTCCGGCGCATTTGCGCTCGACGCAGCCAGTGTCGGATTCGTCATGTCGGCCGGTCCGGTTGCCGCCGCGCTGACGGGCGTGCCGGCCGGCCGCATGGTGGACCGCTTCGGCGCACACCGAATGACCATCGCCGGACTTATCGGAATGGCGGCCGGCGCCTCCATCTTGACCGTGGTGCCGACGAGCTTCGGCGTCGCGGGTTACGTCGCTCCGCTGGTCGTCATCACCACCGGCTATGCACTGTTCCAGGCGGCCAACAACACTGCCGTAATGAGGAATATTCACCCTGACCAACGGGGCGTGATCTCCGGCATACTCAACCTGTCGCGCAATCTCGGTCTCATCACCGGCGCATCCGTCATGGGCACTGTGTTTGCTCTCGGATCGGCATCGGCCGACATGATGGCAGCGCCTCCTGAGGCTGTTGCAACCGGCATGCGGACCACGTTCGCCGTCGCTGCGGTTCTGATCGTCGTCGCCCTCGCCATCGCGATTGCCACGCTTCGAAAGCTGGGATGCGTGCAAGGGGGACAATGATTGATACGCTTCGCAAGCGGACATGTAAGAAATCACCGCATCGTTCCGACTGAGCTTTCATCTATCAGCGTAGCGGAGCCAGACCATGACCAGAACCGTATTGCTTGCACGGCCGCATCCGTTCATCGTTGCTGAAATGAAGCCGTTTCTTGAACACGGCGGATACGCATCGTCCAAACTGGAAAGCCTGACGGACTTGGCAGTGCAGGCACCCGGCTGCGTCGGCGCAGTGATATCGCTTGCGGTATCTTCATCGGTCGGAACATCCGCGGGCGACGTTTTCACACGGTTGCACCAGGAATTTCCTCGCGTCCCGGTTCTATTCGCCTCGATGCTGGAGTTGGACGCGATTCAGGGCAGCCTGGCGCGGATTGCCAGGAATGCCGGCGTGCAGGCGACGATCATTGGTGTGGCATCTGGAAATGAAAACGCAGGTGCGCTGCGCAAACCGGGAACCTTCGTGTATATCAGCAAGGCCGATCTCGCGGACCCGACGCGCCGGGCGATCGCGGCGCGGATAGTGCAGCGTCACTTTCTCTAAATGATCAATATGTTCAAGCAATTGAGTCACTGGCTGGGGCCAGATGCCGGCAACGAGTCCGCTAACGCGGCGGCACATTCCGGCCATCTGCTGGCCAGTCTGCTGAACATGGCCTGGTTTGTCGAAGCACGCGACCCCTATACCGGCGGACATCTCTGGCGCGTATCGCGCTATGCACGGCTGCTCTCCGAAAGCGCCGGACTAGGCAATGCCGCAGCTGCCCGAATCAGCCTGGGCGGGTTCTTGCACGACCTGGGAAAAGTAGGGGTGTCCGATGCGATCCTGCGCAAGCCGGATCGCCTGACCGACGCAGAATATTCGGTCATCAAGACCCATCCTGATATCGGTTTGCGCATGTTGTCGGGGCACCCGCTGGCCCACCTCGTCGGCGACGCCGTGCTCTTGCATCACGAGCGCCCCGATGGCCAAGGTTATCCACGCGCTCTGGCGGGCGAGGCGATCCCCACCATGGCGCGCATCGTCGGCATCTGTGACGCGTTCGATGCGATGACCAGCCATCGCCCCTATCGCGCCGGCATGCCGCGCGATCGCGCCATCGCCATCATCCGCCAATATCGTGGACTGCAGTTCGATGCGCACTTTGCCAGCGTCTTCATTGCGCTGGGCGAGGCGGGGCAGCTCGATCATGTCATGGGTCACAGCGACGACGGCATTCCGCTGCGCACTTGTCCCATGTGCGGCCCCACCCTCGTGATTCGGCGCGAGTCCAAAGAAGGCGATCATCTTTTCTGCCGCAATTGTGGCCGCGAATTCGCACTGGAAGTGCACGATCGCGGCCTGGCGGCAATACCTACCGGCGCGCAAGGGAGCGCTGCCGACCTGGAACCCGAGAGCGATAACGCACTCATCGCGCGCACCATTCAGGCGGCCGTGCAGGCATTGCCGGTTGAGGACATGGTCAGGGCGTCAGCCATGCCGCTTGGGAGCGGGCGATGAAAGCCTTTCTGCGGTGCGTCTGCTCAGCCCGGATTGCGCAAGGCGCATTGCGCGTGGCTTTGGTCGTGGGTTCCGTGTTGAACGCGATTAATCAGGGAAGTGCCATTCTGGCCGGGAGCCACATCCACTGGTTTCATTTGTTGCTCAATTATTTGGTGCCGTACTGCGTCGCCAGCTACAGCGCTGCAAGAAATGAACTGACCAGAGGGGGAGATGATTGACGCAAATGGATCATGCCCAAGGACTTGCCGCCAATCTGATTACGGCAACTCCGACTTCGCCTGAAACACTTCGGTATCGCGATGGAAGGCATACCAGGCGAACCAGAAAGCGGTGATGGTGGGAATTTCCCGTCCCTGCGCATCGAACACCGCCCCCGTGCGGTGCTGAGCATCGAAGCGCACCGTCAGCGTTTTTCCGCCCAGCCTGTCCGTGATCTTGCCATCCTTGATTTTGGCCAGTTCAACGAAGGGATAGGCTTTGAACTTGCCGTCCACCTCGATTCCGATCACCGGCTCCTTTGGATGAAAGCGCGCACTCTGGCGCGCCACCGGAAACATGATGCTTTGGTCTTGGGTATAACCGGCGTAAGGGTCGCGCGCGTAATCGCGGGCAAAACCGGTGTCGGTCGACAATACAAGCGTGTCCGGGTGGCGCTTCTCCCAATCAGCCCAACTGGTATGGGCCAGCGCGATGGTCGTCAGCTTGGCGCCCTTGAGCGGTCCGCTCACCGCCTTGGCCAGGATCTGCGACCAGAGTGATTGCGTTTGCCGGTCGTAGACCAACACGTCGCTGTTGTAGAGCAATCCGGATACACCGAAGCTGAGCGGTTTGCCGCCCGCTGCCGCGACATAGGCGACACCGGTGCCGCACAGGGGGCAGAAGGTGACGGCGATGTGTTCGGCGCCAAACGTGTCGTTGACGATTTCATGCCAGTTCAGGATGCGCACCGGGTAAGCCTTGGCGATACCGTTTCGCGTGACACCGAGCACCCGGTCATCGCCTTGCAGGAAGCGCGCGTCGCGCGCTGCCACGAATTTGGGCTTGTCGATCGATGGGATGCCGTCCTTGGGCGGCCCGCCAGGCTCGATTTGCTCCGCCGGCACCAGTGCGCCGGTCAAGTCGAAGCCGCTCTTGGTTTGCGCAAGCGCGCACGCAGTCGTGGCAAACAGCAGTGCGCTCGCCAGGAAAATCTTCCTCAGCTGTTTCATGGCCTTTCCTCCGGTGGATGGGATGTTGTCCAACCTTGGTCGGGGCGCGGCGCGATTTCTTACATATGCCGTGGGCGGCAAACCAGGCCGCGGGGGCAAGCCGACGTTACTGCCGCAACGATGCCTGAACCTCAGCTCGGCAGCAGGAACGCTCTGCTCTGTTTGGTTCGCGCTTTACATGATTGGGCTTCATCTTTCACGATCCGTGGCATCAATGTCCCGCCGAATTTTTTCGAATGTTTCTCTGTCGATCTCACCTTTTGCGTAGCGGTTCTTTAAGATGTCGAGAGGCGATTCGTCCGAGTTTTTTTTGCCTTGGCCGTCACGCTTGCTCAACCATCGAACAAACAGCAACACGCCAACGACGATCAATGCCAAAAACAAAGTCGATAACGGCCACATTCCACCCATCATCCACGCTCCGTGACCGAAATTCATCATGTCCATCATGGTTGCGCCTCCCGTCCACAGGGTAAAGAATCATTGACTCCATTTCGATGTTTCACGCCGCGAATGCTGCGAGCAATAGTCCTGCAAGCAAAACCTTTCCGGGCAGTTCCATCGGCGTCGCATGACGCCAAATGTCATTAGACGGCGCGCACCGTGCCTTTCTTACACCGAGCGTTTGCGTCGACCGGGCCTGCCGGGTGGCATCCATTACAGCGATCGCCAGGGCGCAGCTACCCTCGGCTAACCGGCGCGGCAGTGCGCGCTTCGGTCTCGCCCTGCAGCGATGCAATCAGCGGGCAGGAGACGTTCCCTTGCCGCGCGCGGCAGGCACCCACAAGCTCCGATAGCACACTTTCCAGGCGCGCCAGGTCGGCCATCTTCGCGCGCACGTCCAAAAGCTTGTGCTCGGCCAGGCCGCTCGCTTCCTCGCAATGGGTTCCGTCAGCGAGCCGCAGCAGTCCGGCAATCTCGTCCAGACTGAAGCCCAGCCGCTGGGCCGATTTCACGAATCGCACCCGCTTTACATCCGCCTGGCCGTAGCGGCGGATGCTGCCGTGAGGCTTGTCCGGCTCGGGCAGCAGCCGCTTGCGCTGATAGAACCGGATCGTCTCCACATTGACCCCGGCCGCATTGGCAAAAGCGCCAATGGTCAGGTTCTCCGAAATATCTTCCATGTCGCTTGACTCCGTACATGACTACGGAAGTAAGCTTACGCCATCCGCTATCGATTCGAAAGGAAAAGTGCATGTCGGAATCACCAAACGGGCGTGGCGCGCTCTTCGCCGGCGCTCTGGCCGCCATCCTCGCCTCCACCTGCTGCCTGGGACCGCTGGTGCTCGTCGCGCTGGGCTTCAGCGGTGCCTGGATCGGCAACTTGACCGCGCTCGAACCGTTTCGACCGATCTTCATCGGCGCGGCATTGGTGGCGATGTACTTCGCCTGGCGCCGCATCTACCGCCAGGCAGCCGCCTGCAAACCGGGCGATGCCTGTGCAATGCCCCAAGTGCGCGCCACCTACAAGCTCATTTTCTGGGTCGTGGCCATGCTGGTTCTGGTCGCGTTCGGATTCCCCTACGTTATGCCATTTTTCTATTAACCACAGGAGTGCATCATGAGAAAATTATTTTCCTCCCTCGCCCTCGCTGCCATCGTCGTCCCGGCGTGGGCCTCCACCCACACTGTCACGCTGGCCGTTCCTGGCATGACCTGCGCCGCCTGCCCGATCACCGTCAAAAAGGCGATATCCAGGGTCGAAGGTGTCAGCAAAGTGGATGTGACGTTCGAGAAACGTGAAGCGGTCGTCACCTTTGACGACGCCAAGACCAGCGTGCAGAAGCTGACCAAGGCGACCGAGGAGGCGGGCTATCCATCATCGGTCAAATGATGAACGATCCAAAGGCGCTGCTGCGGGCCAGCATGATTGGCACGGTTCTCGTGGCGCTATGTTGTTTTACCCCGGTACTGGTCATTCTGCTCGGGGTGGTCGGTTTGTCTGCGCTAACCGGCTATCTGGACTATGTGCTGCTGCCTGCGCTGGCGATCTTCGTCGGCTTGACGATCTACGCCATCCGGAGAAAACGCCAAGCCGATGGCTGCCGCACTTCGAAATTTGAGGGAGTGGAGAAATGAGCGAAATCACCATGAACGGCATGCACATCGCCATTATCGGCAGCGGCGGGGCGGCGATGGCGGCGGCGCTGAAGGCCGTCGAGCAAGGCGCGACGGTCACGCTGATCGAGCGCGGCATCATCGGCGGCACCTGCGTCAACATCGGCTGCGTGCCGTCCAAGATCATGATTCGGGCCGCCCACATCGCCCATCTGCGCCGGCAAAGCCCGTTCGACGGCGGCATCGAGGCCGCTGCCCCGGCGATCCGGCGCGCGCCGCTGCTGGCCCAGCAGCAGGCCCGCGTCGAGGAACTGCGACACGCCAAGTACGAGGGCATCCTTGACGACAACCCAGCCATCACCGTCGTGCGCGGCGAGGCGCGTTTCAAGGACCGGCACGCCCTGACGGTGCGCCTGGCCGCTGGCGGCGAGCGTGAAGTGGCATTTGACCGCTGCCTGGTCGCCACCGGTGCCAGCCCGGCGATTCCGCCCATTGCCGGCTTGAAGGACACGCCTTACTGGAGCTCCACCGAGGCGCTGGTCAGCGACACCATTCCTGAGCGGCTGGCCGTGCTCGGCTCGTCGGTGGTCGCACTGGAACTGGCGCAAGCGTTCGCCCGGCTCGGCAGCAAGGTGACGATCCTGGCGCGCAACACGCTGCTCTTCCGGGAAGACCCGGCCATCGGCGAAGCGATCACGGCGGCGTTGCGCGGCGAGGGCATCGAGGTGCTGGAACGCACGCAGGCGAGCAATGTCGCCTGTGAAAGCGGCACATTTGTGTTGACCACTGGACATGGTGAAGTACATGCCGACAAGTTGCTCGTCGCCACCGGCCGCGCACCCAATACGGGCAACCTGGCACTGGAAGCGGCGGGCGTGACAGTCAATGCGCAAGGGGCCATCGTCATCGACCAGGGCATGCGCACCAGTAACCCGAACATTTACGCCGCCGGCGACTGTACCGACCAGCCGCAATTCGTTTATGTGGCGGCGGCGGCCGGCACCCGTGCAGCCATCAACATGACGGGCGGTAGTGCCGCCCTGGACCTGACTGCGATGCCGGCCGTGGTGTTCACCGATCCGCAAGTTGCGACCGTGGGCTACAGCGAGGCGGAGGCGCGGCGCGATGGCATCGAGACCGACAGCCGCACGCTGACGCTCGAGAACGTGCCGCGAGCGCTCGTCAACTTCGATACGCGCGGCTTCATCAAACTGGTCGTTGAAGAAGGCAGCGGGCGGCTGATCGGCGTGCAGGCAGTGGCCCCGGAGGCGGGCGAACTGATCCAGACAGCGGCGCTCGCCATCCGGGCACGGATGACAGCGAAGGAACTGGCCGACCAGCTGTTTCCCTACCTGACGATGGTCGAGGGGTTGAAGCTGGCGGCGCAGACGTTCAACAAGGACCTGAAACAGCTTTCCTGCTGCGCCGGGTAAGGAACGGCAGGTGTGGCATTGACGGCCGGGCCGAGCGCCTCGCCGTGCACCAGGCGCTCGGCCTTGCCACCCGTTTGCCGGCGCCGGCCCTGCTCGCGATGAGGCGGACGAATTTTGGTAAACGGCGCGGACGGTAGGCGGTGCGCGTTGACGGGATGGACTTACTTGGCCACGAACTCGGTCGTCACGACACTCTTGTCTGCCAGGGTCACGGACGCGTGCGCTTTGGTTCCGGCAGCAATCCCGGTCGTTTTCGCGGTTTCCATTACGTTGTCGCCGCTTGGCTGTAGCGCAATTTCTTTCTTGACCTTGCCACTAGTGTAAGTGATTTTGCCGGTGGCGCCGGCCGTCGGCACTTTCACGCCGCCCTTGGTGACGGTCACGCGTGCGCCATCTTTCTTGCTCGCCACTGAGAGCGTCATGTTCTGTGGCTGCTCATCGTCATGATCGACATGGGCGAATGCCGCTGGAGGGGCCGAAATCGAGATTAACAGTGCGAGCAGGGCGGTAACTTTTTTCATTTCATTCTCCTTGAATACGGCGATTGGTTCAGGCCCGCCGCGGTCGCCCGGTGTTCTGATCACTTCTTATAGATATCGGAGTAGAACCCACTCGCATGCAAGACCACGGTAACGGGCGCGTTGGTTTTGTTCTTCCAGTACCACCCGTGCAGCCCCGTGAACGGCGCGATCAGTGAGCCGCGAGATTCGCTCACGCCTTTCTCATCGATGAAACTTTCGAATTCATCGTTCTTTGCGTTGACAGGTTCACCGTGGAAGTCGTGGTTGACCTGTTCACCGTTTTTCGTCTTCCAGGCGAAAATCAAGGTGGCGCCTTTGGCGAGATGGGTTTTAACCTCCAATCCTTTGCCTGGCGGAAGGGTGACTTCCTGGACATCGGAGCGGTAGGCCAGCGCCGGCTTCGAGGCGATCGTCAGGGCCCGCTCTTCACCCACGGCGGACACCGTCGAGCCGTTCGGCGACGCTGCCACGGGCGCGGCTACAGCGCCTGCCGGGGCCGGTGCATGCAGGGCGGTCAGGCCGAGCGCCTTGCCGGCACCGGTCGGATCGATGCCATACTCGGCGGGCAGCACTGCCACGGCCAGGATGAAGCCGGCAACAACTGCGGCGATGACGGTGCCCCGCAACAGGTCTTTTTTGGGCGCAGGTGCAACCCCGATCGATGGTTGATATGACATCAGAACTCCTATTTGCTGATAAAACCGGTGAACTGGAAACCGGCCAGCACGAAGCCGGCGGTCATGAGGGCGAAATTGCCGGTGAATGCGTGGCGCGCGAAACTGGCCGTCGAGCGCCAGTAACGCATGGCGATCAGGATCATGCCGAGCGCCAGTAGCTGGCCCGCTTCCACGCCCAAGTTGAAGGCGATCATGTTCGGGACGAGTCCGTCCGCCGAGAGCGAAAACTCCTGAAGCTTTGTCGCCAGACCAAGGCCATGGAAGAAGCCGAAAATTAGAACCGCCGCCTTCTTGTCAGGCTGGAAGCCGAACATGGTGCGAAAGCCCCCAAGATTATCAAAAGCGCGATACACGATCGACAGGCCGATGATGGCGTCGACCAGATAGGCATTGATATGCCAGCCGTTCAGTACGCCCAGCAGCAAGGTGGTGCTGTGCCCGACCGCGAACAGCGTAACGTACAGCCCGATGTCCTTCATACGGTAAAGGAAAAAGATGACGCCGCAGAGGAACAGCAAGTGATCGTAGCCGGTCACCATATGCTTCGCGCCGAGGTAGAGGAAGGGCAGGAATTGCACACCCGTGCTTCCTTCCAGGAAGCCCTTGTCCGACTCCGAAACGCCGTGCGCAAGCGCCGTTGCCGAGACCAGCCACAGGACAGCTCCCAGTATGCAAGCCATGCTGCGGCCGGCAGCGATGTTAAAAACTGATTTCATCAGATTTGCTCCGAGAAACCTCGTCCTTTAGGGCGAGGAGTGAAAGGGCCGACTGCGAAGCAGTCGATGCCTTAGGATTAAGGGTGGAACCAGCGTCGACAATTGGTGTCGAACTTGAATGAAACTGGTTTACCGATACCGCGTCAAGTCGCTGAACGGGCTGCTCAACAAGCAAGCTCGGGCCGTCAACTTCGTTTGGAACTACTGCAA
>JBAQKU010000473.1:0-11258 GCA_049301315.1 Telluria sp. | reverse complement strand
GAATGGTGTCGTGCGGCAGGTTGAGGTCGGCGACGGTGAGCGCCGCGCCGGCGCGCTGGGGCTGGCGCGTGGCGATGAATTCGGGGGTGAGTGCGTCGTACAGGGCCATGTCGGCCAGCGCGAGCATCATTTCGCCGTGCTCGTCCAGCACCGCGGTGTAGGTGCCGCTGCATACGCCGGCAAGGTGCAGCGCGGCGCGCGTGTCGATGCCGGCGCCTTCGGCGTGCGCCAGCAGCGCCGCCCCGGACGCGTCGTCGCCCACTGCCGTGATCAGGGCAACCGGGGCGCCAAGGCGGGCCAGGTTTTCCGCGATGTTACGTGCCACGCCGCCGAACGATTCGTCCTGGCGCGCCGGATTCGAGGTTCCCATCCGGAGCGCGGCGAGCGAACGCAGCTTGCGGTCCAGGTTGGCCGCGCCGAGGCAGACGATGGGGCGCCGCTCGGGCAGCACGTAGGCGCGGCCGAGCAGGCGGCGCTCGCGGATCAGGCCCGCGATGTGGCCGGCAACGGCAGAACGCGACAGGCGCAACTGGTCCGCAAGGTCCTGTTGCGAAATGAAGGGGTTGGCACGAACGAGCTCGTACAACTGGTCTTTTTTTGAAAGTTCAGTCACGCTGGTCAGGGAGTTAAACAATTGTCTGTCATAATAAACAAATGTTTTAATGACGTCAATCGAACATGATACCTCGCATTGGTGCTGGGCCCTGTCGATCATATCCCGATTTATTTGTTTCTTATATAAATACCTAAGAAAAACGGTATTTGCCATACATATTCGAGTTCATGCATAGTTATAATACTTGACAAGCACATCAATAACGCGTTGCCCGCCGCGGCAGCCCGGCGGTGTATCCGCCCGTACCGATGCAGCGTCCACGCAGCGCTTGAAGCAACAGTCGCACTTCGCCAAACAGCCGCATTAACCAGGAAAAGACCATGTCGAACAACGCCCCTTTCGAAGCCGCCGATCTCATCCGCGCCCGCAAGAGCGGTTTCACGCCGCGCGTGGCGATGATCCTCGGTTCCGGCCTCGGCGTGCTGGCCGAGCAGATGACCGATGCGGTCTCGATCGGCTTCGACGAGCTGCCCGGTTTCCCGATCAGCACCGTGCATGGCCACGCGGGCGAACTGGTGCTGGGCACCCTGGCTGGCGTGCAGGTGGTGTGCATGAAGGGCCGCGGACATGTGTATGAAGGCTACGGCATGGGCGTGATGACGAGCGCGGTGCGCACCCTCAAGCTGCTCGGGTGCGAGATGCTGTTCGTGACCAACGCGGCCGGCTCGCTGCGTCCGGAGGTCGATGCCGGCAGCCTGGTCGTGCTGACCGACCATATCAACTGGATGCCGGGCACGCCGATGATCGGCCCCAACGACGAGCGTTTCGGGCCGCGCTTTTTCAGCATGGCCAACGCTTACGACAGTGCTATCCGCGATCTGGTCAAGGCCAGCGCGGCCGCCATGGACATCCCGCTGCACGAGGGCGTGTATATCGCTTACTCCGGCCCGAACTTCGAAACCGCTGCGGAAATTCGCATGATGGCCAGGCTGGGAGCCGACGTGGTCGGCATGTCGGTGGTGCCGGAAGTGGTGTCGGCGCGCCACTGCGGGCTGAAGGTGGCGTGCGTATCCGTCATCACCAACCTGGCCGAAGGGATGTCGCCGTTCCCGCTGTCGCACGAACAGACCTTGAAGTATGCCGCGATCGGCGCCACCGACCTGATCGCCCTGATACTCGCGTTCCTCGAGCGCCTTGCGCAACAACCGCCCGCGGCGTCCTGAGTGGCCTACACTGCAACCATCCCTCCTACGGAACGATTCCATGGCACGCGCATTCATTCTCCTGCTTGATTCATTCGGCCTCGGGGCCACGCCGGACGCCGGAAAATACGGCGACACCGGCGCCAACACCTTCGGCCATATCGCCGAGTGGGCGGCCGCCAAGGGCACGCCGATGCAGCTGCCCAACCTGGAGCGCCTCGGCCTGGCGGCAGCCGCGCACCAGGCCAGTGGCGCATGGGCCGCCGGCTTCGCCCTGCGCGAAGGCTTTACCGGTGCCTACGGCGCTGCGCGCGAGCGCTCCACCGGCAAGGACACCCAGAGCGGCCATTGGGAAATCGCCGGCGTTCCGGTCGAATTCGACTGGGGCTACTTTCCGCGCAGCGTGCCCACGTTTCCCGAGGAACTGACCGGCAGGCTGCAGGAACTGACCGGCGTGGCCGGCTTTCTTGGCAACTGCCACGCCTCGGGCACGGAAATCATCAACCTGCTCGGCGACGAGCATGTCGCCAGCGGCAAGGTCATCGTGTACACCTCGGCCGATTCGGTCATGCAGATCGCCGCGCACGAGGAGCATTTCGGCCTTGAGCGCCTGTATGCGGTGTGCGAGGCGGCGTTCGAACTGGTCAAGCCGTACAACATCGGGCGCGTGATCGCGCGCCCCTTCCTGGGCGCGAACGGCAACTACCGCCGCACCAGCAACCGCCATGACTATGCGGTCGCACCGCCGGCCCCGACGCTGCTCGACCACGTCAAGAACGAGGGCGGCGAAGTGATCGGCCTGGGCAAGATCAGCGATATTTTCGCGGCGCAGGGCATCTCGCGCATGGTCAAGGGCGTCGACAACATGGCGCTGTTCGACGCGCTGCTGAAGGTGGCCGACGAGGCGGGCGACAAGTCCCTGACGTTCGTCAATTTCGTCGATTTCGACCAGATGTTCGGCCATCGGCGCGACCTGGCCGGCTATTCGAACGCGCTGCATGAACTCGATGCGCGCCTGCCGCAGTTCATGGCCAAGCTCAGGGAGGGCGACCTGGCGGTCGTCACCGCCGACCATGGGTGCGACCCAAGCTGGCCGGGTTCGGACCACACGCGCGAACATATTCCGATGATCTTCTTCGGGCCTGGCGTGCAAGCGCGCCCACTGCCGATTTCCGAAACCTTCTCCGACATCGGCGCTACACTGGCCAAGCACCTTGGCGTCAAACCACTCTCCAACGGAACCGTCCTGCTATGACCCAACATCCCGCATTCAAGCGCAACGAGGCGGTTGGCCTCGACCTCGGCTGGATCAACCAGATCAAGGTCAACCGCAACGCGTCGGACCGCCGCGCCGCCAGCCTGGCCAACCGCCGTACCGTGAAAAAGGAATACCAGGCCGCGTGGCTGGTCAAGGCGATCGAGTGCATCGACCTGACCACGCTCGGCGGCGACGATACGCCGGGCCGCGTCGAGCGCTTGTGCATGAAGGCGATGCGCCCGCTGCGCGCCGACCTGATGGCCGCGCTCGGCCTCGCCAGCCTGAGCACCGGCGCCGTCTGCGTGTACCACGAGATGATCGCGCCGGCCGCGAAAATCCTGGCCGGACGGTTGCCGATCGCCGCCGTCTCGACCGCGTTCCCGGCCGGACTTGCCAGCCTTGAAACCAAGGTGCGCGAGATCGAACTGTCGGTGGCCGCGGGCGCCACCGAAATCGATATCGTGATCACGCGCCAGCACGTCCTGACCGGCAACTGGCAGGCCCTGTACGACGAGATGCTCGCTTACCGCGCGGCCTGCGGCGAAGCGCACCTGAAGGCCATTCTCGCGACCGGCGACCTGCTTACGCTCGAGAACGTGGCCAAGGCGTCGTGGGTCTGCATGATGGCCGGTTCCGATTTCATCAAGACCTCGACCGGCAAGGAGGGCGTGAACGCGACCATTCCGGTGGCGCTGACGATGGTGCGCACGATCCGCGAATACCATGAGCAGCATGGCTTCCAGGTCGGCTTCAAGCCGGCCGGCGGCGTCAGCACCGCCAAGAGCGCGCTGCAGTACCTGACCCTGATGAAGGAAGAACTGGGCCGCGACTGGCTCGAGCCGCACCTGTTCCGCATCGGCGCATCGAGCCTGCTGACCGACATCGAACGCCAGCTCGAACACTACGTCACCGGCAATTACTCGGCAAGCCACCGCCACGCGCAACCATAAACAGCAACGGATTCGTCATGCCAACAATTAGCGAGATTCTCACCACTATGGATTACGGCCCAGCACCCGAGAGCACCAAGGAAGCGCAAGCATGGCTTGACCAGCACCAGCGCCGCTTCGGGCTGTTCATCGACAATGCATGGAGCGCGCCGGCCGACACGTTCGCGTCCACCAATCCGGCCGACGGCAAGGAACTCGCGCAGCTCACGCAGGCGAGCGCGCAAGATGTCGAACGCGCGGTCGAGGCGGCGCGCCGTGCGCAGCCGGGCTGGGTTGCGCTTGGCGGCCACGGACGCGCGCGCGTGATGTATGCGCTGGCGCGCCTGCTGCAAAAGCATTCGCGCCTGTTCGCCGTGCTCGAGACGCTCGACAACGGCAAGACCATCCGCGAAACGCGCGACGCCGACCTGCCGCTGGCGGCGCGCCACTTCTACTATCACGCCGGCTGGGCCCAGCTGCAGTCCGAGGAATTCGCCGATTACCGCGCGGTGGGCGTGGTCGGCCAGATCGTGCCGTGGAACTTCCCGCTGCTGATGCTGGCGTGGAAAATCGCGCCCGCTCTCGCCGCCGGCAACACCGTCGTTTTCAAGCCGGCCGAATTCACCTCGCTGAGCGCGCTGCTGTTCGCGCAGGTCTGCCAGCAGGCCGGCGTGCCGGCCGGCGTTGTCAACATCGTGACCGGCGACGGCCGCGTGGGCGAGGCGATCGTCAACCACCCGGGCATCGACAAGCTCGCCTTCACCGGTTCCACCGAAGTGGGTCGCCTGATCCGCAAGGCCACCGCGGGCAGCGGCAAGAAGCTGTCGCTCGAACTGGGCGGCAAGTCGCCGTTCATCGTGTTCGACGACGCGGACCTCGATGCCGCCGTCGAAGGGCTGGTCGATTCGATCTGGTTCAACCAGGGACAGGTCTGCTGCGCCGGTTCGCGCCTGCTGGTGCAGGAGTCGGTGGAAGAGCGCTTCCTTGCCAAGGTGCGTGCGCGCATGGAAAACCTGCGGCTCGGTTCGCCCCTGGACAAGTCGATGGACGTCGGCGCGCTGGTCGATCCGGTGCAGCAGCAGCGCATCCACGCCCTGGTGGAATCGGCGCGCGCCGAGGGCTGCACGATCTGGCAGCCAAGCTGCGAACTGCCGGCCACCGGCTCATGGTTCCTGCCGACGCTCATCACCGGCGCCTCGACCTCGGCCGCGGTGGCACAGGCCGAGATCTTCGGGCCGGTGCTGGTCGCAATGAGTTTCCGTACCCCCGCCGAAGCGGTGCAGCTGGCTAACAATACCGTGTACGGGCTGGCGGCCTGCATCTGGTCCGAATCGATCAGTCTCGCGCTCGACGTCGCGCCGCAGATCAAGGCCGGCGTGGTGTGGATCAACACCGCGAACCAGTTCGACGCAGCCTGCGGCTTCGGCGGTTACCGCGAATCCGGTTTCGGGCGCGAAGGCGGACGCGAAGGCATGTACGAATACATGGTGGCGCTGTCGGAAGATGCACGTCCGGCGGCGCCGGTGGTGGAGGCGACGGGCAAGGTCAAGGAGGCCGCAAGCGGCAACCCGTTCGCGATCGACCGCACCGCCAAGCTGTACATCGGCGGCAAGCAGGCGCGCCCCGACGGCGCATACAGCCGCGCCATCGCGGGCGCGAACGGCGTCTTCCTCGGTGACGTCGGCGAAGGCAACCGCAAGGACATCCGCAATGCGGTCGAAGCGGCCCACAAGGCGTCGGGCTGGGCCAGGGCGACCGCGCACAACCGTGCACAGGTGCTGTACTACATCGCGGAAAACCTGGCGGTGCGCGCAGAGGAATTCGCGGCGCGCCTGGCGGCCATGACGGGCTCGAAGAACCCCGAAAAGGAAGTCGAGGCCTCGATCGAGCGCCTGTTCTACTACGCCGCATGGGCCGACAAGTACGACGGCCTGGCGCACCAGCCGCCGATGCACGGCATCACCGTTGCGCTCAATGAGCCGGTCGGCGTGATCGGCATCATCTGCCCGAACGAGGCGCCGCTGCTCGGCTTCATCTCGCTGGTCGCTCCCGCACTGGCGCTGGGCAACCGCGTGATCGCGGTTCCATCGGAAGCGCATCCGCTCGCGGCAACCGACCTGTACCAGGTGCTCGACACCTCGGACCTGCCCGGCGGCGCGCTCAATATTGTGACCGGCAGCGCGGACGAACTGGCGCGCACCCTGGCATCGCACTCGGATGTCGATGCGATCTGGCGCCACGACGGCTCGGCCGAGGGCTGCGCGGAAGTCGAGCGCCTGTCGGCCGAGTCGCTCAAGCGCACCTGGGTCGGCGGCGGCAAGGGACGCGACTGGTTCAGCACCCGGCAGTCCGGCGGCCGTGCGGTGCTGGCGCACGCGAGCCAGGTCAAGAACGTGTGGATTCCGTACGGAGTGTAAGTTGAAAAAAGTGGGGTTTGCATGTTTTTGAATCAGGAGATCATCCGCAAGAAGCGCGATGGCGCTGCATTGAGCGCGGACGAGATCGAATTTTTCGTGCGCGGCATTACCGACGGCAGCGCCACCGAAGGCCAGATCGCCGCGCTCGCGATGGCCGTTTTCTTCAACGGCATGAACATGGACGAACGGGTCGCCTTCACGCTGGCGATGCGCGATTCGGGCCAGGTGCTGGAATGGCGCTCGCTCGATCTGCCCGGGCCGGTGCTCGACAAGCACTCCACCGGCGGCGTGGGCGACGTGGTTTCGCTCATGCTCGGGCCGATGATCGCCGCATGCGGCGGTTTCGTTCCGATGATCTCGGGCCGCGGCCTTGGACACACCGGCGGCACGCTCGACAAATTCGATTCGATTCCCGGCTACTGCACCGTGCCCGACGCCGGCCTGTTCCGCAAGGTCGTCAAGGAAGTTGGCGTCGCGATCATCGGCCAGACCGCGCAGCTGGCGCCGGCCGACAAGCGCTTCTACAGCATCCGCGACACCACCGCCACGGTCGAATCGGTGGCGATGATCACCGGATCGATCCTGTCCAAGAAACTGGCGGCGGGGCTCGATGCGCTGGTGATGGACGTGAAGGTTGGCTCCGGCGCGTTCATGCCGACCCGGGAAAAGTCGGTGGAGCTGGCCGAGAGCATCGTCAGCGTCGGCAACGGCGCCGGCACCCGTACCTCGGCCATCCTGACCGACATGAACGAGTCGCTTTGCCCGGTAGCCGGCAATGCGCTCGAAATGCGCCTGGCGATGGACTACCTGAGCGGGCGCACGCGCCCGGCGCGCCTGCACCAGGTGACGATGGCGCTGTGCGCCGAGATGCTGGTCTTGTCCGGGCTTGCCGCAAGCGAGGCGCAAGCGCGCACCCGCCTGCAGGCGGCACTCGACTCGGGCGAAGCGGCCGATCGCTTCGCGCGCATGGTCGCGGCATTGGGTGGCCCCGCCGACCTGCTCGAGCGTCCCGACGCCTACCTCGAGTCGGCGCCTGTCGTGGTGCCGGTGCCGGCCCCGCAGGCCGGTTTCGCGCGCGCCACCGATTGCCGCAGCCTGGGCCTGGCCGTCGTTGGCCTGGGAGGCGGCCGGCGTCGTCCCCAGGACCCGATCGACTTCGCGGTCGGACTGACCGGCCTGGTGGAGCTTGGCGCCGCCGTCGCGCAAGGCGAGCCGCTTGCGATGGTCCACGCGCGCACGCAAGCGGCGGCGCAGCAGGCTGTGCGCGAAGTGCAGGCCGCCTACCTGATCGGCGCCGACAAGGCCGCTGCCAACCCGGTCATCTACCGCACCATCCGTCCCTGACAGGAGCCACGATGAAATACCAAAAACTGATCGACGAGGCGCGCGCGGCGCGCGAACTGGCCTACACGCCTTACTCCAACTTCCAGGTGGGCGCCGCGCTCGAATGCAAGGATGGCCGCGTGTTTCGCGGCTGTAACGTGGAAAACGCCTCTTACGGCCTGTGCAACTGCGCCGAACGCACCGCGTTTTTCAGCGCCATCGCGCATGGCTACAAACCGGGCGACTTCGCCGCGCTGGCCGTGATCGGCGCTACCGACGGCCCGATCGCTCCTTGCGGCGCCTGTCGCCAGGTTATCCTGGAACTCGGCGGCAACGACTTGCCGGTGGTGCTGGCCAACCTGAACGGCGACCTGTTCGAGACCACCGCGGCCGGGCAACTGCCAAACGCGTTCGGCGGCTGGGACCTGAAGAAGTAAGCTTTGAAAAAAACCATCGATATCCAGGCCGCAGTATCGATCGCGGCCAGCGAGGCAATCGCCGCCAGGACCCAGGGCACGTTCGGGGTGGGCGGCCTGCTGCTGGACCAGCATGGCAATGTGCTCAAGTCGCTGCAGAACAACGTGGTGCGCGATGGCCTGATCTTCGACCCGACCGCGCATGGCGAGCGCCAGCTGGTCGACTGGTATTTCGCCGAGCGCGCCAAGGGCCGCTCGCTGCCGCCGCCGGAAGAAATCACCCTCGTGACCTCGCTCGATCCGTGCGCGATGTGCAGCGGCGCGATCCTGGCTGCCGGTTTCAATGTCGTGGTGGCGGCCAACGACCCGAAGGCGGGCATCAACCACGATGCGAGCGCGTCGTTCCCGGCGCTGCCGCCCGCGCTGCGCGAACTCGCCGCCGAACGATTTTTCTACCCCGCGGTATTGGGCGCCTCGTGTTTTGCACGGCCCGGATCGGGAGCTGCACCGAAGTCTTTTTTCATCGGCAAGACCATCGCCGAGCCGACCCAGGCCTTGTGCGCACTGGTGTTCGATGCGACTTCCGACAAGGTGCAGGCGCTGCTCAATTCCGATCTTCCGCTGGATCAGTTGAAAGATCCCGCGACGCTGGCGCCGAACCACCGCCTGCTGCGCAAGCTCAAAAGCCTGTATCCGGACGCGCTGGCGTACCGCTGCGCGCCGCACGCGCCCGATGCCGGGCTGGCGCCGTTCCTGCGCAGCGCGATGGAAAAGGACAGGCGGCAGGGGGGCGTGGGCGACGCGGTCGCATTGCTCGACGGTTTCGGCAACCTGCTGCTGTGCGTGCCGGGTCGGCGCGCCCGGTCGGTCATCGGCACGGCGTTCATGGAATGCACGCGCCAGTACGCACAGCTGCGCTACCAGTTGATGCACGCAGCAACGGCGGCCGCGCAAGACGAAGTGCGCCAGTACCTGGCGCATCCGAAAGAGGGCACCTTCGTGTTCGCGCGGGGACCCGATTCGGGCGCGTGCAGTTTCATGGACCTGGGCGCGTACGGGTCCACGATGGAGGGGCCGGTACCGCTCGGTAATCCGGCCCAGTTTCAGTACGTGCGTGGGGTACTACCGGCCAACGAACTCGATGAACTATGCGCGAACCTGCCGCCACTGTACCGCGACATGATAGGCGTGCGGCCGGTGCAGGTAGCCGACCAGGCGCTGATCGCGGCGCTCGCGCAGGACACGGCGTAAAGAGGCTGCCGCGAACTTTCCGGGCAGGAAGAAATCGCTCACTCCGAACTTGAGAGGTAAATTTCAACGTCGTTCCCGCGCAGGCGGGAACCCCATTTCGCAGCACACCAATGTAGCCGGCAGCGATGGCATGCACACAAAATGGGGTTCCCGCTTTCGCGGGAACGACGTGTAAATGTCAACGGTTTTATTCGAGGGCTAGGCTGCGGGAGCGAGCAAATTGGCGTCGCGCGTGAGCAGCCAGCGTCCGTCGCTGCCCTTGCGCAGGATCGACAGGGTGTGCCCTTTGCGTTCGGTCGGGGTGTGACTGTGTTTTGAGGTGGTGGTGACTGTCAGGCGCGTGCGGCAGTACGCCATGTCGCCGGCTATCTCCACCTCGTCGATCTCGCTCGTCGATTCGATGGCGTGGGTCGCCAGCACTGCGCGCAACACCTGCCCGAACGCGTCGCGTCCTTGCATCGGCGCTTGCCCGGGCACCAGGAACACCACGTCGGGGGACATCAGCGACAGTACCTTGTCGACGTCGACGTCGCCGTCGCGCGTTGCGCTGAGCCATTCGGCCATCAGCTGGCGTATCGCCTGTTCGTCCGGGTTCATGGTTTTCCTCGCTGGGCGCCGCTCACGCGGCGCTGGTATCGGCCTGCATCACCCCAAAGACATTCCCGTCCGGGTCCCTTACATAGGCCAGCCAGCCGATCCCCGGCACCGCCATTTTCGGTACCGCGACAACGCCGCCGGATTCGGCCTTCTCGAGTACCGTCTCGATGTCCTCGACGTCCACCGTGATCACGAACGCGTTGACCGCGGCCGCGGGCACGGGCGACGGACCGCTGCGCGGCAGCAGGCCGCCGTTGATGCCGGGTTCCTCGTCCGGCCCGGTGTGGATCATCCAGTACTGGCCGCCTTCCCATTTATTAAACGACCAGCCGAACAGGCCCGTATAGTAGTCGATCAGCGCCTGCGGGTCCGATGCCTGGATTTCGAAGTGAACGGCACGTGGCATGGTGGGCTCCTCTGTGCAAAGAAAAGGATCATTTCCAGTTTGGCAAGGCCAAAGCCCAATGTTAGCAAAATGCCGGAAACCGTAGCGCGCGGCTTAGCTTGCCGCCGTCACATCTGCTGGAACAGGTGGGCGTGGTTGCGGCTCACTTCCAGCATCGCGCTGTAATTGCGCAGCTTGAGCATCTGGCGCCCGCGCAGGTCGCGCGTCACCTCGGCGATCGCGTCCACCCGCACCAGGGTCGAACGGTGGATGCGCCAGAATTCGCCGGGGTCGAGTTCGTCCGCCAGTTCCTTGAGTGTCTTGCGGATCAGCAGTTCGGCCTGCGCGGTCTGCACCCGCGTGTATTTGTCTTCGGACTGGAAGAACAGCACTTCGCGCGTACTGATCATGCGCAGGTTGGCGCCCACCTGGGCCTGGATCCAGCGCAGGTAGTCATGCTTCTTGCCGGCGCCTTGCTCCAGGATCCGGGTCAGTTGCGCCAGTTGGCCGCCGATGTCCTCGGGGCTCTTGCGCAGCCGCACGCGCAGGCGCTCGCAGGTGGTGCGCAGGCGCTCCGCGCTGACCGGCTTGAGCAGGTAGTCCATCGCTCCCTGTTCGAAGGCATCGATCGCGTACTGGTCGTAGGCGGTCACGAAAACGATATGGCAGCGCTGGTACAGCAGGCGCGCGGCCTCGATGCCGCTCTGGCCCGGCATGCGGATATCGAGAAACACGATGTCCGGCTGCAGTTCGTTCGCCATCGCCACGGCATCGATCCCGTTGCCGGCCTCGCCCAACAGCATCAGCTCGGGCCACACCTGGCCCAGTCGCGCACGCAGCTGATCGCGCATCGGGGTTTCGTCGTCCACGATCAGGGCGGTGATGCGCTTGTTCGGGTGGGGCATGTCAGTGCTTCTCCAGGTC
>JBAQKU010000472.1:0-11100 GCA_049301315.1 Telluria sp. | reverse complement strand
GTTTCTTCTTTGTGAACATTTGATAATTTAAGTATTCAGCGAACCGAAGCTCACTGGCACCTTCATCAAACGCCCACACTTATCGACTGTTAATTGTTAAAGAACTTGTTCGGACCTGCTTGCTGCTCGTCGACAAAGCGTTGTGTTTGTCAGCAGCGAAGAGATGAGATTATGCAGTGTTTCGCGTTTTTCGTCAAACTCTTTTTGTTGCAGCGCTTTTTCCGGCGCTCCCCGTTGCAGCCTCAACTACTTGATTTCGTTAACGTTTTCAGCGGGGAGGCGTACTATAGCAAAGCTGGGATGGAACTTGCAAGCATTTTCACTCAGCACTTCGCGGCGCCCTTCCGACTTCGCCGGCCGGTCGGCTTTCCGCGGGTGGCACCATGCTTGCTTACATAACCTGCATCACGGCTTTTGATGTTGGAGACGTAGACCTTGTGTTGCGGTATGGCACAGGTGCTACATTATGGAGCAGCATCAGCGCTGCAACGAGAGGCTCTCACCAAGGGAGCCCATTGGAGGAAACAGCATCATGTACCATCAGCCTGCTCCAGATGGGAGCACTTCCAGCCCGCCGCTCCAGGCCGTTGTGCCTGGCTCTGGCGATCACCTGCCCCCAAGCATAGAAACATCGCACCAGCGCTCGCTCGCCTACGGGCTGTGCCCGGGCGCGCGGCCTGATTTCAGCCCCTTGCCGCGCACCGACCTGTCGCTGCTCATCGAGCAGAACCGCATGCTGCACGCGCATGCGGTGCCGGCCATGGAAACGCTGTACCAGCAGATCATCAATACCCACAACATGGTGCTGCTGACCGATGCAAACGGCATCATCGTGCACTCGCTGGGCGACGCCGACTTCCTCGAAAAAGCCGACCGGGTCGCGCTCAAGCCGGGGGTCGCTTGGTCCGAACAAAGCAAGGGCACCAATGCGATCGGCACGGCAATCGCGGATAAGGAGCCAACGCTGGTGCATGCAAACCAGCATTACTTGACCGCCAATCACTTTCTCACCTGTTCGGCCGCGCCCATCACTGACTATCAGGGCAATGTGGTCGGGGTGCTCGATGTCTCGGGCGACCAGCGCAGCTTCCACAAGCACACCATGGCCCTGGTGCGCATGTCGGCGCTGATGATCGAAAACCAGATGTTCTCGGCCACCTTCGAGGACGCCATCACGCTGCATTTTCATGTGCGCCCGGAGTTCATCGGCACCTTGATGGAAGGCATCGCCTCGTTCAGCCCGGGCGGGCGCTTCCTGTCAGCCAACCGGAACGGCTTGTTCCAGCTCGGCCTGTCGTTCCCGGCGCTCCAGTCGCACACCTTCAGTTCCCTGTTCGGCTTGCCGGTATCGGCCCTGTACGACCATTACCGCACCGCGGCGCCTGGCCTGTTGAGCCTGTGCATGCATAGCGGAGTGCGGGTCTACGGGCGGGCCCAGATGCGCCTGACGCATGGCGTGCACGCACTGACCAACCCCGAGGAACCGATGCGCGCACCGAGCGCCCCGCAGGCCAGCCAGGCCCTGGCCGCGCGCCGCCTGTCCGGGTTGCGCTACCTTAATACAGGGGACGCGCAGCTCCAGCTCGTGATCGACAAAGTCAACAAAGTGCTGGGGCGCGACATTCCCATCCTCATCATGGGAGAAACAGGCACCGGCAAGGAATTGCTGGCCCAGGCAATCCACAACGATTCGCCGCGGGCGATGGGCCCGTTTGTCGCGGTCAACTGCGCCTCGATACCTGAGACGCTGATCGAATCGGAGCTGTTCGGATACGAGGATGGCGCATTTACGGGTGCACGCAAGAAAGGCGCGATCGGGAAAATACTGCAAGCGAACGGCGGCACCTTGTTCCTCGATGAAATCGGCGACATGCCCGTCGGCCTGCAGGCGCGCCTGCTGCGGGTGCTGCAGGAGCGCATGGTCACGCCGCTCGGCAGCGGCAAGTCGATCACGGTCAACGTCGAGCTCATCTGTGCGACCAACCACAACCTGCGCGAGCGTATCGCCCAGGGCCTGTTCCGCGAGGACTTGTATTACCGCCTGAACGGGCTGGTCGTCAAACTGCCGCCGCTGCGGGAACGCACCGACCTCGAGACCGTCGTCAAGAAAATCCTCGCGACAGAATCGAATGGGGGACGCTATGCGGTGTCGTCCGAGGTGCTGCAGCTGTTCATGCGGCACAAGTGGCCGGGGAACTTCCGCCAGCTCACCAATTTGCTGCGCACCGCGATCATCATGGCAGGCGACGAACCCGAAATCGGCTTGCGCCACATGCCGGACGATTTCCTCGACGATATCGACACCGAGCACGTCACGCAACCGGCCCTGAACACCGACCGGATGATCGCAACCGGCGCCAACCTCGAGGAGATGGAGCACAACGTGATCCTGAAGTCACTCGAGGCGCACGGCGGCAACGTGTCGGCCACCGCACGCGCGCTCGGGGTGTCGCGCAACACCATTTACCGCAAGGTTCCGCACCTGAGGTAAAGGCATCACGCTGCACTGGGAAAGCCGGGCGACTTCCACACGACGCCGCGCTTGTTTATCGACATCAGGTCCACTTGCGGCAACTGCGCCGCCAGGGCGTGCGCCTTGCGCGCGCCCATCACCATGAAGGCGGTCGAGAGCCCGTCGGCCTGCATCGCGCTTGGCGCAAGAACCGTGACGCTGGCAAGCTCCTGCGGCGAAGCACCAGTGGCCGGATCGAGAATGTGATGGTGCACAAAATCGGCGGTGAACGCGCTCTGGTAGTCGCCCGAGGTGGCCACGCTGCGCCCGTCGATACGCACGGTGGCGGCGAGCGTGGCGCGCGCGCGCGGGTGCTCGATGCCGAGCGTCCACGGACGCCGCGCTGCCCTGCGTCCGCTTGCGATCAATTCGCCCGTATCGAGCAAGGCGTGTGCGATGCCGCGTGCGCGCACCGCCGCCAGCGCCAGGTCGGCGGCATAACCTTGCGCCAAGCCGTTGAGCGTGATCGCCATGCCCGGCTTTAACAGGACGACGCGCTCGTGCCCGAATTCCACGTTCCGCCAGTCGACGCGCGCCCCGGCCAGGATGCGCTCGTGCGGCAGCGGCAACGACGCCGCCTTCGCTGCGCGCCGGTACGCCCGCCACAGCGGCTGAACCGTGATGTCGAAGGCGCCCCGGGTCAGCACCGACAGCTCACGCGCCTGTTGCAGCACCGCCAGCAGGTGCGGATCGGGCCGCGCCAGCACGCCGTCCCGGTTGAGCCGGAATACTTCGCTGTCCGCACTGTAAATGCTCATCAGGCGGTCAATGCGCTGCGCCGCATGCAAGGCGTCTTCAATCGCCAGCCTGGCCTGGTGCGCGTCCTCGTGTACGACCGCGATGCTGATGCTGGTCCCGAACGCTGGCGCGCCGCCGCTGTGCAGGTGCGCATGGTTGCGCACGGTTGCCGGAGCGCTTACGCCGGTCGCGCGGGCCGTGCTGCCCAGCGATGCTGCGATACAGCTGCGGCGCCACATCATGCTGTCAGTGTCATCGGCTCGCAGCGCGCACGATGGGAATGGTGCGCGCACGCTTGTTCTCGAGCATGAGCGGCGCGCATTTTTCGTCGCTCTCGTAAATGACGACACAGTCCATGCACTGGAAGCATTCGTCGTAGCCGATCGCGCCGTTCGGCTTGATCGCCTGGTAATCGCAACTGTGCCTGCAGGTCTGGCACGGGGCCGCGCACTGGCCGCGGCGCGGGATCCAGTCGAGCAGGCGAACGCGGCCAAGCAGCGCCAGCGCGCCGCCGAACGGACACAGGTAACGGCAAAAGAATTTGTAGGCGAACATGGAGAGGGCGAGCAAGCCGGCCGCATACGCCACATACGGCCACGAGCGCACGAAGTTGAGCGTGATGGCGGTCTTGAAGGGCTCGAACTCGGCCAGCTTGTCGGCCAGCGCCGGCGCAAACAGCGCGCTTGCGACGATGGCGGCAAGAACCACGTACTTGATCGGCTTCAGGCGCGCATCGGTGCGCGTCCTGATGGACAACTGCGGAAACTTGAGCCGCGCCCCAAGCTTGCCCGCGAACTCCTGCAGCGCGCCGAAGGGGCACAACCAGCCGCAAAAGGTGCCGCGCCCCCACAGCAGCAGGGAGATCAGGACAAAGCCCCACAGCACGACCGTCATCGGATCGAACATGAAAAATTCGAGGCTGCGTTGCGCCAGCAGGGCCTGCGCGAGGCCGGTGATATTCACGATCGACAGCTGCCCCTGCGCGTAATAGCCGATGAAGCCGATCGTAAACAGCAGGAATGCGCGGCGGAACCAGGCGAAGCGCGCGCCATTCGCCGTCAGGCTCTTCTGGCGCCACAGCGCGGCGCCGAGCAGCGCCAGCGCGGCCACCAGCACCAGCAGTTCGGCGCGCCGGCTGCGCCAGATTGCATGCCACGATTTGTTATCGCCCTCCGCCGCGATGTAGAACCTCTCGGGCAGGCGGTAGCGTACGCCGATCTCGCGCGTGATCCGCTCCGGATAGACGATGCCCTTGTTGCGCGTCACCTGCAGTGCGAAGTCGAGCTGGCCGGCCGGGTCCAGTCCGGACTGTCCGATGATGCGCAACACGCTCCCGCTGTCGCTCGGCAGCGTCGAGCCGGGCGCGAGCTTCAGGTCCAGGTCGAGGTCGCGCATGTCGAGCGGCAGGCCGTCCTGTTTCAACAGCAGCCGGTCCGGAACGCTGCCGCGCACAAACTCATCTCCGGTGATGCTGTAGCGTCCGGAAGACATCACGAGCACCGCATGATCGCCCTCCTCCAGGCGGCTGCTCAGCTTGTTCCAGCTGGCCTCGCTCAGCAGCTGGCGTCCGACCGACGGCACCGATACATAGGCCAGGTACAGGTCGATGAACAAGTCGTCCGGACGGGCCAGCGCCGCCGGGTCCAGTCCGGCGCCGGCACTGCCGGCAAATAGCTTTTCGAGATCGCGGTTCAGGATGCGCACGTGCGTGATCAGGCCGGCCGAAAGCATCTCCCGGACGCTCATTTTTTCGAACAGGCCGGGCCGCACGCGCGCGATCTGGTCAGGGTCGCGTCCTTGCGCGAAGCCGAGCTTCTTGCGCGCCACCTTGAGTGCGGACGAGAGCACGCTCTGGTTGATGATGCGCACCGATGCGGTGGCCTTGGTGACGCCGTCAAGATAGGCATGGCCCGCGTCGGGCGTGTGCGAACGCTTGAGCTTGCTATCGATATGGATGTTCTGGCGCGGCGACAGGCCCTTGTACTGGCTGACGAAATCGAACAGGGGCGCCTCGCCCAAGCCGTCGAGAAACACCGGCTCGTGCTGCGACAGCACCACCACGTCGATGAAATTGCCTTTCGCGTCGAGCGCGACCAGCAGGTTGATGGGTACCCCGGCAAAGCCGGGAATCGGCGCCAGGTCGATCGATTCGAACACGTAACCGACCAGCTCGGTTACGGTGGCGTTTTGCTTGAAGATGGGCCAGGCGGGTACCTCGCTTTCTTTCTGTCCGACCACGAACGGCGCCGGGAAGCGCTGCGCCAGGTCGGCCTGCGCCAGCACGCCCGCCGAAGCGGGGGTGCCGAGGCAGCAGCACATGAGCCAGAAAAACGTGGATCGAAACCAGCGCACGCCGCCCCCTCTCACAGATGGAAACGACAGCGCTCAGAAGAAAATGATGCCGCCGACGGAAACGCCGTTCATGCGCGCGGTTGGCCCGGCAAACGACTTCGAACGGGTCTGGCCGACCTCGCCGACCAGCGTGATGAGGCTGTTGAGCGAATAATAGGCGCCCAGCGTCAGGTTGGCGTTCGACTTGAGAGCGCCCGTGCCGGCCGTGTTGTCGTCGTTCTTGCTCATGCCGTAGCTCAGGCCAAGCTTGAGCTTGTCCATTGCCTTGAAGGTGCCCTGGACCAGGTAGTTCTTCGACCTGGTGTCGCCCTGGTCGGCGTCCGACAGGATGCCCAGGCCCGTGCCGCCCTGCACGTTGACCAGCAGGCTGGCCGGACCAGCGTCGAACGACGCGCCGAGCTCGACGCCGGCCATGGTCAGGTCATCGACACCTGGCGTGACGGAAACGAACTTCTGCGACTTGGCGCCGACCCAGCCCTTGAAGCCCTCCTGGGCAAACGTTACCTGCGCCTGCACCTGCGGGCTCGACTTGCTCGTATAACGCGGGGCGCTGACGATGGGCGTATCGGACACCGGGCTCACCAGCGCAACATCGAAACCGATGCCCGAGGCCGATTTCGGTGCGCTGTACGCGATCTGGCCGTAATTGCCGAGATAGGTGTAGCCGGCGCCGATATGGCCGAGCGCGACGCGCCCGCGCTGGGTTGCCTGCACCGGTGCGCCGGCGCCCAGCAAGGTCATGTCGCCGAGGATCGCGCTGGCGCCGAAGATGCCGTAGTCACGGCCGAGCTTGACGGTGCCCATGTCGGCATTGCCGAACGTGAAGAACGCCTGGCGTACGTCGACCACGCTGTTCTGGCCGATCGCGCTGTCGGTGGCGGTCGAGTTGTAGATGCCGATCAGGGCCTTCACGTCGTAGCCGCCCTGCTTCGATGCCGCCGATGCGACCAGGCCGTTCGGCAACAGGCCGTTGCCGATCGTGGTGCGGTCTTCCTGTCCGCCGCAGCCCAGAGCCTGTCCGCCGAGCGCCAGACCGCCGAGCGCCGCGCCATTGCACGACACGGCCGTGTAATACGCATTGACGATGCCGCCGACCCCGACGGTCCAATCGCCCGCCTTGATGTCGACCGCCTGGGCGGAATGGATGCTCGCCACTGTGAGCGCGCTCAACATGAAAATATTCTTCATCTGTTTCTCCTCTTTCTGTTTTCTTAGTAGACACATCGATGTTGATGCACCTCAATCGATGGCAATAAGCGTGCCCACTGCTAAACCGGGGAAAACACCGGATGGGCGCTGCTGTATGCGCTGAATCGGATCAATGCCCCGGCGCATTGTTCTGTTTTTGATCGGCGGGCAGCGACACGCGCACAAAAAAAATGACGGCCGAAGCCGTCGAAAGGTGCCGCATCGCCCTACTCAAACCTGGTTGTCCTGGCCGCGCGGGCCTCGCTTACTTGCCGGCCAGCTTGAATACCCACACCGAGCCGCCCTGCTCCAGGAAATTGACTTTCTTGGCTACCTCGCCGCCCCACAGCGGGACCGCGCCGCCCCAGCCGGACACGACCGCAACATACTGCGTGCCGCCGTCCTGCCAGGTCACCGGTGGCGCCACCACGCCCGAGCCGGTCTGGAACTTCCACAGTTCCTTGCCGGTCTTGGCGTCGACCGCCTTGAGGAAACCTTCAGGCGTCCCGTAGAACACCAGTCCGCCGGCAGTGCTCATCGCGCCACCCCAGAGCGGCGCATTGTTCTTGATTTCCCAGACGATCTTTCCGGTCTTCGGATCGAGCGCGCGCATGGCGCCGATATAGTCCTCGTTCAAAGGACGGATCGTGAAGCCCGCGCCGAGGAAGGCGCCGCCCTTCTTGTAGCTGACCGGCTCGTTCCAGATGTCCATGCCCCATTCGTTGGAAGGAACATAGAACAGCTTGGTCTGCGGGCTGTACGCCATCGGCATCTGGTTCTTCGCGCCAAGGAAGGCCGGCGCCGCGAACACGGTCGAACCCTTCTTGCCATCCTCGCCCTTGGTCGGATCGCTCGGACGGTTTGCCGCGATGTAGTTGGGACGCCCGGTCTTCAGGTCGATGCTGCTGGCCCAGGTGATCTTCTTGACGAACGGAAACGCGTTGTGCAGCTTGCCGGTCTTCGCATCGTTCACATAAAAGAAGCCGTTGCGGTCGGCCTTGCCGCCGTAGCGCTTGCCGTCCATGTCGAAGGTCACGAATTCATTGGCGCCGTCAAAGTCCCACGAGTCGTTCGGTGTGTTCTGGTAGGCCCACTTGATCTGGCCGGTTTCGATATCGAGCGCAACGGTCGAGGACGAAAACAGGTTGTCGCCGGGACGCAGGTGGCTGTTCCATGGCGCCGGATTGCCGGTACCGAAGTAAGCCAGGCCGGTGCTGGCGTCGTAAGTGCCGCCCATCCAGGTCGATGCGCCGCCGGTCTTCCACAGGTCGCCCGGCCAGCTCTTGTTGGTGGTGCCGGAAATGCCGTTCTCGGTCGCCTTGCCGTTCTTGTCGTAGCGGTAGCCCATATGGCCTTCCACCGTCGGACGCACCCAGACCAGCTGGCCGGTCATCGGATCGCGCGCCTCGACCCGGCCCACGATGCCGAACTCGCCGCCCGACACGCCCGTCAGCAGCAGGCCCTTGGCGATCAGCGGCGCCGCCGTCATCGAATAGCCGGCCGCATAGTCGTCGATTTTTTCTTTCCAGACCACCTTGCCGGTGTTCTGGTCGAGCGCGACCAACTGCGCGTCGAGAGTGCCGAAAATGACCAGGTTGCCGAACAGTGCGGCGCCCCGGTTGACCACGTCGCAGCACGGCATGATGCCGTCCGGCAGGCGGTGCTCATACTTCCACAATTTCGAACCCGTCTTCAGGTCGATCGCAAAAATGCGCGAATACGAAGCGGTGACGAACATCTTGCCGTCATGGATCAGCGGCTGCGATTCCTGTCCGCGCTGCTTCTCGCCGCCGAAGGAAAACGACCAGGCCGGCGTGAGCCCCTTCACGGTCTTGGTATTGATTTGCGTGAGCAAGGAATAGCGCTGGCCGTCCGCGCCCATGCCGAACGAGAGCACGCTCTTCGGATCCTTGGCCGTGTTGGCCAGCATGGCGTCCGTGACATCGCCCGCCTGTGCCAGCGACATGCCGCCGGCCACCAGTAAACCCATCATTATTTTTTTCATCATCTTCTCCCTTTCTTATTTAGAATTATCTTTCGCGCGAGGGCGCCGGCTGGGCGTCAAGCACGCGAAACTCCTCTTCCGTGAACAAGCGCGAGCGCGTCAGGAAACGCCGGCCTGTTCCGTTATCAAGCGAAAACATCCCCCCGTTGCCATTGACCACATCAATGATCAATTGGGTATGTTCCCAATACTCGAATTGCTCCATCCCGATATAGAACGGCGCACCATCCAGATTGCCGAGATACACATCGGTGTCGCTGATATTGAATTCGCCGGCCGGATAACACATGGGAGCACTGCCGTCGCAGCATCCGCCCGACTGGAAAAACATGAGCGGACCATGCTGCTTGCGCAACTCGCCGATCATCGACAAGGCCTCGGCGGTTGCAGTGACACGAGCAAGCGCGTTTTTCATAGGACACCTTTGGCAAACCCGCGCCATGCCGGCAGGCCGGACAGGCGCGGGAAATCGTTACATTAGAAGAAGCCAAGCGCTTTCGGGCTATAGCTCACCAACAGGTTCTTGGTCTGCTGGTAGTGGTCGAGCATCATTTTGTGGTTCTCGCGCCCGATGCCGGACTGCTTGTAGCCGCCGAACGCGGCGTGGGCCGGATACAGGTGGTAGCAGTTGGTCCACACGCGGCCTGCCTGGATTGCCTTGCCCATGCGGAAGGCGCGCGAACCGTCGCGGGTCCACAAGCCGGCGCCCAGCCCGTACAGGGTGTCGTTGGCGATGCGGATGGCATCTTCCTCGTCCTTGAAGGTCGTGACCGACACCACCGGCCCGAAGATCTCTTCCTGGAAGATGCGCATCTTGTTGTCGCCCTTGAACACGGTAGGACGCACGTAGTAGCCGCCTTCCAGTTCGCCGCCCTGCATGTTGCGGGTGCCGCCGGCGAGCAGCTCGGCGCCCTCCTGCTTGCCGATGTCCATGTACGACAGGATTTTTTCCATCTGTTCCTGCGACGCCTGGGCGCCGATCATGGTCGTCGCGTCGAGCGGATTGCCCTGCTTGATGGCGGCAACGCGTGACAGGGCGCGCGCGATGAACGCTTCATAGATCGATTCCTGGATCAATACGCGCGACGGGCAGGTGCACACCTCGCCCTGGTTGAGCGCGAACATGGCGAAGCCCTCGAGGCACTTGTCGAAGTAATCGTCGTCGGCGTCCATCACGTCTTCGAAGAACACGTTAGGCGACTTGCCGCCCAGTTCGAGCGTGACGGGAATCAGGTTTTGCGCAGCGTACTGCATGATCAGGCGGCCGGTGCCGGTCTCGCCGGTGAACGCGATCTTGGCGATGCGCTTGTTCGAAGCGAGCGGCTTGCCCGCTTCCAGGCCGAAACCGTTGACGATGTTGAGCACGCCTGGAGGCAGCAGGTCGCCGATCAGTTCGATCAGGACCATGATCGAGGCAGGGGTCTGCTCGGCCGGCTTGAGCACCACGCAATTGCCTGCCGCCAGCGCGGGGGCCAGCTTCCAGACCGCCATCAGGATCGGGAAATTCCACGGGATGATCTGGCCGACCACGCCGAGCGGCTCATGGAAATGGTAGGCGTAGGTGGTGTCGTCGATCTGCGCGACCGAACCCTCCTGGGCGCGGATGCAACCGGCGAAATAGCGGAAATGGTCGATCGCGAGCGGGATGTCGGCCGCCATGGTTTCGCGGATCGGCTTGCCGTTGTCGATGGTTTCCGCAGTGGCGATCAGCTGCAGGTTCTGCTCCATGCGGTCGGCGATCTTGTTGAGAATGTTGGCGCGCTCGGCTTGCGAAGTCTTGCCCCAGGCGGCACGGGCGGCATGGGCGGCATCGAGCGCCAGTTCCACGTCCTCGGCGCTCGAGCGAGCGATCTCACAAAAAACCTGGCCGGTGATTGGCGTAATGTTGCCGAAATAAAGACCGTTGACTGGCGCGACAAAGCGGCCGCCGATGTAATTGTCATAGCGTTGCTTGAAGGGGCTGGCGACGCCGAGTTTGCTGATGTCCGCGAGATTCATGTCATCCTCTTTCTGATGTGGTTGTAAGACCGTTGCTGGCAACGGAGTCGTGTTGAACACATACAGATGATTGGCAAGCGCCGTGCCAGCTCGGACCAAATGCGCGGAAAGCGCAGCTTGCAGAGGGAAGATTAGACACGCAGCGCCAGAACACAAGGGAAAGCGTGACGGCGGCGGCAATCAAAGTGTTAGCTTTCGGAACAACGAGGCGCGCCACTGTGCCTAAACGAGCCAGCAAGGTGTGCACAGGGCGCAAGAGCGCTTCCCGGCCCCACCTCAAAATCGGGGACAGACCCCGATTTTGAGG
>JBAQKU010000471.1:0-35923 GCA_049301315.1 Telluria sp. | reverse complement strand
TACCGGCGCGGCCGCTACGTTGAATTCAACCTGGTGTTCGACCGCGGCACCCTGTTCGGCCTGCAGTCGGGCGGGCGCACCGAGGCGATCCTGATGTCGATGCCGCCCGTGGTCAAGTGGCGCTACGACTGGAAGCCGGAACCGGGCAGCGCGGAAGCGAAGCTGTACACCGATTTCCTGGTGCATCGCGACTGGCTGGCTACGTGACCTTGTGCGTCGCACTGCTGGGAGGCAGTTTCGACCCGGTACATAACGGTCATGTCGCGCTGGCCGCCCTGTTTGCAAAGCTGCTCCAGCCCGACCAGTTGCGCATCGTCCCGGCCGGCAACCCCTGGCAGAAAAACCGCCTGCAGGCGAGCGCGCAGGAGCGCGTCGACATGCTTGAACTGGCGTTCAAGGCGGCCGCCTTGCCGGTCGTGCTGGACTGCCAGGAGATCGAGCGCGGCGCGCCCACCTACACCATCGACACCTTGCGCAAGGTGCGGGCCGAACTGGGGCCGCAGGCGAGCGTGGTGTTCCTGATGGGCGCCGACCAGTTGCTGCACCTGGACAGCTGGCGCGAGTGGCGCCAGCTGTTCGACTACGCCCATATCGGCGTGGCCGGACGTCCCGGTTTTACCCTGGCCGAAGCGGCGCTGCCCGCTGCGGTCGCCCATGAACTTGAACGGCGCCTGGCTCCCCTGGCGCAGCTCCGGAACACGCCGTCTGGCCTGGCGTACCTGGCGCACGATTTTGCCGTGGACATCTCAGCCACGCAGATTCGTGCTGCTTTACAACGGGGCGAGAACGCGCACTCGCTTATCCCCCCGGTAGTGCTAGACTATATTCAACAACATAATTTATACAAGAGCTAATGGATATTAAAAAACTTCAAACCCTCGTCGTTGACGCTCTCGAAGACGTCAAGGGCCAGGACATTACCGTATTCGACACCGTGCATTTGACCAGCCTGTTCGACCGCATCGCGGTCGTCTCCGGCACCTCGAATCGCCAGACCAAGGCGCTGGCCGCCTCGGTGCGCGACAAGGTCAAGGCCGCCGGCGGCGACGTCATCGGCATCGAAGGTGAAGATACCGGCGAATGGGTGCTGGTCGACCTGGGCGACATGATCGTCCACATCATGCAGCCGGCCATCCGCCAGTACTACAGGCTCGAGGAAATCTGGGGCGACAAGCCGGTGAAACTGGGCGCAGCCGTGCGCAAGGGCACCCCTGCCGCCGCCGAAGCGGCAAAGGCGAAACCGAAGTCGAAGCACCTCGCATCGACCCAGGCGGCGCCCGAGGTCAAGCCGGTCAACGAGCGCAAGGCGCCCGCCAGGAAGGCTGCCGCCACCAAGGCAAAAGCCCCGGCCGCCAAGAAGGCAGCCGCGCCGAAAGCGGTCGGCAAGGTCGTCAAAGTGGCCGCCACCAAGACCGAAGCGGCCGCCGTCAAGGCGCTCAAGGCGCTGCCGCCGAAACGCGCTGCCGCAGTCAAGGCGCCGAAGGCGCCTGCCGCCGACGCAGTCCCGGCCAAGAAGGTCATCAAGCGTACCGTCAAAAAAGCGGCAGAGTAAGCGCCGATGCAGCTCATCATTGCTGCGGTCGGACACAAGATGCCGGCCTGGATCGACACCGGTTTTTCCGAATACACGAAGCGCATGCCACCCGAGCTGCGCATCGTGCTCAAGGAGGTCAAACCGGTCGAGCGCTCCGGCAGCAAGACCGCCGCCACCGCCATGGCGCTCGAACGCGAGCGCATCGAGGCGGTCCTGCCCAAGGGCGTGCGCATCGTCGCGCTCGACGAGCGCGGCAAGGACCTGACCAGCGTCGGCCTGTCGCACCAATTAATGCAATGGCAACAGGACGGGCGCGACACCGCCTTCCTGATCGGCGGGGCCGACGGCCTCGATCCCGACCTCAAGGCACGCGCCGAAAGCTTGATCCGCATCTCCAGCATGACGTTGCCCCATGGCATTGTGCGTGTTATGCTGGCCGAGCAGTTGTATAGGGCGTGGTCGATAACGCAAAATCACCCTTATCATCGCGTCTGAGAACCTGCCGGGAATCCGATGAAACCGATCGACAAGAAGATCTACCTCGCATCCAAAAGCCCGCGCAGACGTGAGTTGCTGCGCCAGATCGGCGTCGAATTCGAGCTGCTCATGCTGCGCAACGACCCGCTGCGCGGCCCCGACGTGACCGAATTCGTCCATCCTGGCGAGGCTGCCGCCGACTACGTGGCGCGCGTGGCCAACGAAAAAGCCGACAGCGCCTGGTACATGGTGCAGAACCGGCGCCTGACGCCGCGCCCCGTGCTGGCGGCCGACACCACCGTCACCATCGACGGCGCCATCCTGGGCAAACCTGCAACGCCGGCCGAAGCGTTCGAGATGCTCGAACGCCTGTCCGGGCGCACCCACGAGGTGCTGACAGCGATCGCGGTGCGCCACAAGGACATGGCTGAGCAGATCACGCAGGTCTCGCACGTGCGTTTCGCCACCCTGTCGCCGGCCTCGATCAGGGCCTATTGCGCCACCCCCGAGCCGTACGACAAGGCCGGCGGCTACGGCATCCAGGGCCTGGCCGCGCTGTTTGTCGAGCATATCGAAGGCAGCCACTCCGGCATCATGGGCCTGCCCCTGTACGAAACGGCCCGGCTGCTGCGCAAGGCCGGCGTCCCGCTGGCCTAGGCCGCCCCAACCGCCGGGTCCGGCGATTCGGCGCCCCCCGGCGCCAGCCTCCCGTGTATCATCACCACTTGCACAACTCCCGGGCTGCCGGCTCCACCCAATGAACGAAGACATCCTGATCAACATCACCCCGCAGGAGACGCGCGTCGCCCTGATCCTGCAGGGCGCCGTGCAGGAACTGCACATCGAACGCACGCTCACGCGCGGCCTGGCCGGCAACGTCTACTCCGGCAAGGTGGTGCGCGTGCTGCCGGGGATGCAATCGGCCTTCATCGACATCGGCCTCGAACGCGCCGCCTTCCTGCACGTGGCCGACATCTGGGAAGCGCGCAGCAACGAAGGCCCGAACGTGGCGCCGACCCCGATCGAAAAAATCCTGTTCGATGGCCAGGTGCTGACGGTGCAGGTGATCAAGGACCCGATCGGCACCAAGGGCGCGCGCCTGTCGACCCAGATCTCGATCGCCGGGCGCATGCTGGTGTATCTGCCGCAGGACAGCCATATCGGCATTTCCCAGAAAATCGAAAAGGAATCGGAGCGCGAACTGCTGCGCACGCGCCTGCAGCAGTTGCTGCCGGCGGACGAAAAAGGCGGCTATATCGTGCGCACGATGGCCGAAGAAGCATCCGACTCGGACCTGGCGGCCGACGTCGATTACCTGCGCAAGACCTGGGGCGCGATCGCAAACGGAGCGCGCACCAAGCCGGCCACCAGCCTGCTGTACCAGGACCTGAACCTGGCGCAGCGCGTGTTGCGCGACTTCGTGCACGACGAGACCGCCACCATCCAGGTCGACTCGCGCGAGAACTACCTGAAGCTGGTCGAGTTCGCCCAGACCTACACCCCGAGCGAACTGGCGCGCCTGCAGCATTACACCGGCGAGCGCCCGCTGTTCGACCTGTACGGCGTGGAAGAGGAAATCCTGCGCGCGCTGGGGCGGCGCGTCGACCTCAAGTCGGGCGGCTACCTGATCGTCGACCAGACCGAGGCGATGACGACCATCGACGTCAACACCGGCGGCTTCGTCGGCGGGCGCAATTTTGCCGACACCATTTTCAAGACCAACCTGGAGGCGGCGCACGCGATCGCGCGCCAGCTGCGCCTGCGCAACCTGGGCGGCATCATCATCCTCGACTTCATCGACATGGACAACAACGAGCACCGCAACGCGGTGCTGGCCGAGCTGAAGAAGACCTTGTCGCGCGACCGCACCAAGGTGTCGGTGAGCAGCTTCTCGGCGCTCGGGCTGGTCGAGATGACGCGCAAGCGCACCCGCGAATCGCTCGCGCACATCCTGTGCGAGCCGTGCCCGGCGTGCGCCGGCAAGGGCCAGGTCAAGACCTCGCGCACGATCTGCTACGAAATCCTGCGCGAACTGCTGCGCGAAGCCAAGCAGTTCAATCCGCGCGAATTTCGCATCCTCGCCTCGCAGGAAGTGGTCGACCTGTTCCTCGAGGAAGAGTCGCAGCACCTTGCCATGCTGGGCGACTTCATCGGCAAGCAGATCAAGCTGCAGGTCGAGACGACCTATCACCAGGAACAGTACGACGTGATTTTGATGTAAGCAATTTCCCCTTATTTAAAGTAAACAATCGAAGTGCGACAGGCCTTCAGCCCTGTCCGCCCAAAAAGCTCGGGGCCCGGCTCATGCAGGCAGCCCGGCCGCGTCGAACACGCCTTCGAACAGCACCGAACTCAAATAGCGCTCGCCGGAATCGGGCAGCACGACCACGATCGTCTTGCCCGCGTTTTCGCGGCGCCTGGCCCAGCGCGCCGCGACCGCCGCCGCCGCGCCGGAAGAAATGCCGGCCAGGATGCCTTCCTCGCGCGTCAGGCGTCGCGCGTACTCGAGTGCTTCCTCGTTGCTGACGGTGTCGATTGCATCGACCAGGCTCAAGTCCAGCACCTGCGGCACGAAACCTGCGCCGATGCCTTGTATCTTGTGCGGCCCCGGCTTGATGTCGATACCGGCGCGCGTTTGCGTCAGCACCGGGCTTGCGGCCGGCTCGACCGCCACCGACACCACGTCGAGGCCTTTGGTCTTCTTGAGAAAGCGCGACACGCCGGTGATGGTGCCGCCGGTGCCGACGCCGGCGATGAAGATATCGATCCTGCCCTCGGTGTCGTTCCAGATTTCCGGCCCGGTGGTCGCCTCGTGGATCGCCGGGTTGGCCGGATTCGTGAACTGCTGCAGCAACACATATTTGTCGGGATCGGACGCGGCGATTTCTTCGGCCTTGGCAATCGCACCGCTCATCCCTTTTGCGCCTTCTGTCAGCACCAGTGTTGCGCCATAGGCGAGCAAGAGCTTGCGCCGCTCGATGCTCATCGTCTCGGGCATGGTCAGTGTCAGTGGAATGCCGCGCGCGGCAGCCACGAACGCCAATGCAATGCCGGTGTTGCCGCTGGTCGGCTCGATCAGTTCCTTGCCTGGCCTGAGCAGCCCACGCTCTTGCGCATCCCAGATCAGCGCGGCGCCGATGCGGCACTTGACCGAATACGCCGGATTGCGCCCTTCGATCTTGGCATACACGGTGGCCGGCGAACCGTCGGTGATGCGATTGAGCCGCACCAGCGGCGTGTGTCCGATGGACAGCGAATTATCTTCAAACCAGCGTGACATGAGACCTCCCTGTTTTTGTTTTCGATACGATACGGTTGTGCGAAAAATCAGCTCTGCACCCACGGCAGGCCGCGATAACGCCAGCCGTCGCCGCTGGCCAATGCGACATGGACGCTGCCAGGCACATAGCCGACCAAAGCGCTCTCCTCGGCGGTGCGCACGCCTCCACCCCATGGCGCAGTGGAACAGGGCGCGGGGCGCGCGCAGCATCGTGCCCATTAGCAACGGTTGGATTCAGGAAGGAAGCGCTCATGTAGTGTCCTTGAGTCCGGGGCCAGCAGCAGGTGCGCGCCGGCAAAGATGAGATCGGTATAAAGGAGAATACGAGAATGCGCTTATCGGACAAACGAATAAAAACGCACTTGTTTATGCGCAGGCGGTTGTGCAGCGCTAAACATGGTCGAACGCAAGCGTCGCTTTTACGCCTTGGCATCGACCTCGCGCGCCGTCAGAGTGCGGTCCCGTCATACCCGGCAACCGTCGCGCCACCGTGGATGACGGTCCGGGCCCAGGCCGCTGCATGAGGGGCAACATGGCCGAAATAGAATTTGGAAAGGTCGACAATCCCGCGCAGGTAAACCGCATCACCGTCGCCGGCGCCAAGCCTGGCCTGTGCCGCCAGCGCGGCGCGCCCCATTTGCCAGCCGCCGCAAACCGTGCCGAGCAAATGGAGGAAGGGCACTGCGCCCGCCAACACCCAATCGAGATGCGTGGTGCCGTTGGCCAGAATCCAGCCGAGGGTGCGCTCGAGCATCGCCACATCTTCCTGCAGCGCAACGCCCATGTCCGAGAGCGCCTCGTCGTTCGATAGGCGGCTAGCGGTCTCGCGCATCTCGGCCATCAGCTCGGTCAGCGTTGCCCCGCCCTCGCGCACGATCTTGCGCCCAATCAAATCATTGGCCTGGATGCCGGTCGTGCCCTCGTAAATCGTCATGATGCGGGCATCGCGGAAATACTGGGCGACGCCGGTTTCCTCGACAAAGCCCATCCCACCGTTGATCTGGATCGCCGTGTCGCACACGTCGTTGCCAATCTCGGTGCACCAGCCCTTGGCCACCGGCATCAAGAGATCAACGTAGCGCCGGCACTTGTCAGCCAACGCCGCGTCCGGATCATGCTGCGCGCGGTCGAACCAGCCGGCTGCCGTATACAGCAGTGCGCGGGCCGCCATGATGCGAGCGCGCATCGACAGCAGCATGCGCTTGACATCGGGATGGTCGATGATAGCCTGGCCATGCTCGCCCGACACTGCATTCCTGCCCTGAATCCGCTGGCGGGCGTAGGCCAGCGCATGCTGGTAGGCGCGCTCGCCCAGGCCCACGCCCTGCACGCCAACCCCGAAGCGGGCTTCGTTCATCATCACGAACATGTATTCCAGCCCGCGATTGCATTCGCCGACCAGGTAGCCGACCGCGCCGCCGCTGTCGCCATAGCTCATGGTGCAGGTCGGGCTGCCGTGGATACCCATCTTGTGTTCAATCGAGATGCAGCGCACATCATTGCGCTCGCCTGGCGAGCCGTCCGGATGCACCAGATATTTCGGCACCACGAACATCGAGATGCCCTTGATGCCCGCTGGCGCATCGGGCAGCCTGGCCAGCACCAAATGGATGATGTTCGCGGTCAGTTCGTGTTCGCCGTACGAGATGAATATCTTTTGCCCGAACAACCGGTAACTGCCGTCCGCCTGCGCTTCGGCGCGGGTGCGGGTCGCAGCCAGATCCGATCCCGCCTGCGGCTCGGTCAGGTTCATCGTGCCGCCCCACTCGCCGCTGACCAGCTTCGGCAAAAACCTTGCCTTCAGCGCGTCGCTGCCAGCGAGCGTGATCGCTGCGACCTCGCCGACATTGAGCTGGGGCAGCATTGCAAATGCCATATTCGTCGAAAACCACATTTCCCACACCGGCGTCGAGACCAGCTTCGGCAAGCCTTGGCCGCCAAATTCGGGCGCCAACGAAAGCCCCACCCAGCCGGCGGCCTGGAACTGCGTGTAGGCCTCCTGCCAACCATCGGGAGTGATCACCCGCTCGCCTTCGAGCCGGCAGCCTTGCTGGTCGCCGGTACGATTAATCGGCGCCAGCACGCCGGCGGCAAACTTGCCGGCTTCGTCAAGAATCGCATCGACCAGTTCCGGCGTCGCCTCCTCGCAACCGGGCAAGGAAGCGATGTCATCCAGTCCGGCCAGCTCGGCCAAGATGAACTGCATATCGCGCAAGGGGGTTTTATAGTCGCTCATGGGGGTTCTACTCGCAGGGAGCCCGGAAGTATTGCGGGCTCGGGATGACTTTGACGCACAGGCGATAGATATTGCTGTATGTCATCATATTTATCTTGGTGCCAGACGAATCGCACCGTCGAGACGGATCGTTTCGCCGTTGAGCATCTCGTTCTCGACAATGTGCCGGGCCAGCGCAGCAAATTCGTCGGGGCGTCCCAGCCGCGATGGAAACGGCACGGCTTTGCCGAGCGACTCTTGCACCTCGGCGGGCAAGGTTTCCATCATCGGCGTGCTGAACAGGCCGGGGGCAATCGTCATGACACGGATGCCGCTGCGCGCCAGTTCCCGCGCAATCGGCAAGGTCATCGACACGATGCCGCCTTTGGATGCGGCATAAGCGGCCTGCCCGATCTGGCCGTCATAGGCGGCGACCGAAGCGGTGCTGATGATCACGCCGCGTTCACCGGCGGCATTCGGTGCGTTGTTGCTCATCGCCTTGGCCGCCAGCCGGATCATGTTGAAACTGCCGATCAGATTGATTTGCACAGTCCGGGCGAACGAGGCCAGCCGATGCGGCCCCTCCTTGCCGATAACCTTCTCGGCGTCGCCAATGCCGGCGCAGTTGATCAGGCCATGCAGCCCGCCGAACTGTTCGCTCGCCAGCTTGACCACGCCGGCACCGTCGACTTCGGAGGTGACATCGGTCTTGCAGAAGGCGGCACGGCTACCGAGGTCGTGAGCCAGCTTTTCTCCGGCGGCAGCGTTCACATCGGCAATTACTAGTTGCGCACCGAGCGAATGAAATAAACGCACAGTGGCCTCGCCAAGACCGGAACTGCCACCGGTGACGATAAAGGTGGTCCCCTTGAATTGCATATTGTTTTTCCTTTTTGTGTCAGTTGTTATGCGCGCTCGACCAGGATCGCCACGCCCTGACCGCCGCCGGCGCACGCCGACGAAACGCCGAACTGCTGATCGGCTTCGTGCAGTTGGCGGGCAACCGTGGTGGTCAGGCGAACCCCGGAGGCACCCAATGGATGGCCGATGGCAATCGCGCCCCCGTGCACGTTGGTGCGCTCACGCCGCAAGCCAAGCTCGCGTTCGCAGGCAAGGTATTGCGCGCCAAACGCTTCGTTGATTTCAAACCGGCCCACGTCAGGCAGGGACAGGCCGGCCTTGGCGAGGACGGCGCGAATCGCCGGCGCCGGACCGATGCCCATGATTTCCGGCGCCACCGCCACCGCCGCTCCCGCCACCACCCGCGCCAGCGGCTTCAGGCCGTGCGCACGCACATAGTCGCCATGGGCGACGATGACCGCTGCCGCACCATCGACAATCGCCGAACTGTTGCCGCCGGTCTGCACACCGCCAAACGCCGGCTTCAGCTTTTGCAGCAACTCCAGGCTGGTCGGGCGCACATGCTCGTCATGGCCGAACGACGCCACACCCTTGCCGGCCAGCCTGAGGCTGCGCGGCTGGTAGCCGTCCAGCTCCCAGCTTGAATTAACCACCGGCACCACTTCATCGTTGAAGTAACCGGAGTCCCAGGCGGCGATGGCGCGGGTAAAGCTGTCGGCGGCAAACAGATCGACTTCGTCGCGGCTGATGCCATAGCGCCTGGCAAGATTTTCGGCGGTATCGCCCATGCTGATACCCGGCGCGCTGTCCTTGGTCGCTTCCCATAAAAAATCGCGAAAATCGACCTGCCCCATCCGAAACCCGCTGCGCTGGGTATACGACGCCACCGGATTGCGCGACATCGATTCGGTGCCGACGCACAGCACCACTTTCGCCTTGCCCAGCGTGATCTGGTCGGCGGCGGCGATGATGGTCTCAAAACCGGTGCCGCACAGACGCTGTACCAGCAGCGCCGGCGCATGCGGATTGACGCCCGAATACAGGCCAATGTGGCGCGGCAGGTAATAGGCGTCGAAGCTGGACTGCGCCATATTGCCGGCAACGATCGCGTCGATCTCGCTGGCGGGAATGCCACTGTTCTCGAACAGCGCCCGCGCCGCAAAGATGCCGAGATCGGTCGGCGAGACATCGCGCAACACGCTGTTGTAATCGGCGAACGGCGTGCGGCTTCCTGCCACCAGCCAGATGTCGTCATAGGCCGCGCTTGAAGCGGCCGCTTCGGATTGGGAATACGGATTCATGTCTGCGCTCCTTTGCCCTTGCGGCTGAGAAAATGCCCGATACGTTCGGCCACTTCCGGGCTGGTCTGGGTCAATGCCGCGGTCAACGACTCGACGTAAAAACCATCATCGCTGGACATGTTGTCAATGCGGGAGATCGCGGTGACCATCGCCCAGTTGGCCATCGGCGCATTCTCGGCGATGCGCCGGGCCAGCTGCTTGGCCTTGGCCAGGCTCTCGCCCTTGCCGACCAGATAATGCGAAAACCCCAGCGCCTGCCCCTCGTCGGCCTGGTAGGTGCGGCCGGTGAGCATCATTTCGCACATCCGGCCGGGGCCGATGATTTTCGCCACCCGCACCGAGGCGCCACCGCCGACGAAAATCCCGTGGCGGCCTTCCGGCATTTGATAGCTCGTGTCCGGTTCGGCAATCCGGACATGGGTCGCCATTGCCAGTTCCAGCCCGCCGCCGATCACCACCCCCTGCATCGCCGCTACTACCGGGATGCCGCCCATCTGGATGCGGTTGAAGATCCGGTGCCACCATTGCGAATGCTGCATCACGCCGAACGGTTCGCGGTGCTGGTGCTCGGCCAGATCGAGCCCAGCGCAGAAATGATTGCCCTCGCCCGCCAGGATGATCACGCGGGTACCTTCCGGAGTGGCATCGATGGCTGTTTCCAGCGCCTTCAACAAACGGTCGCTGACCGCATTGCGCTTCTCCGGCCGCGCCAGCGTGATGGTGTAAATCGCTTCTTCAAACGCTGTCTTGACCAATTGCTCACTCATTCGAAACTCCTTTACAATATTTCATGCATCTCGCGTCACTTGCCAGTTGCGAAGGCCACGGTCAATACGCTCTTGTCGGCCATATCGGCATACAGCCACTCGACCAGGTCAGCCCGGCGAGTGCGGACGATCCTCTGGTTGATATAGCCCTTATCGGTAATCTCGCCGGCTTCGACCGAAGGCGGCTCCGCCATCAGCATCACGCGCGCCGCATAGGTTGATGAACCGCCCGATTGCGCCATCATCGCCATGCCCTGGCGGATGCGCTGCACCACTGCGATATTCGACAGTACCTGATCGACCGGCGCGTCCGGCGGCAGGCCCGGACACAGCGTGCGGCACTCGGGAATGTTGGGAAAAACCAGAAAGCCGATTTCATCGCGGTCATGCCCGGTGACGACGATGTCCTGCGCCACCGGCGAAAAGGCGTCGATCCCCGCCACCCGCAGGCTGCCGACATGGACCCAGGTCCCTGTCAGCAGCTTGAAGTCCTCGCCCACCCGGCCATCAAACAGCAAACCCAGCTCGGGCCGTTCCGGATCAACGAATTCGACTGCATCGCCAATCAGGTAGTAACCTTCTTCGTCAAACGCGGCAGCACTCAGATCGGGCTGCTTCCAGTAACCCGGAAACACGTTGGGGCCACCGACCCGCACCTCCAGCTTGTCCGCCGCCGGAACCAGCTTCAGGGTGGTGCCGGGAACCGGAACGCCGATCACACCGGAACGCACCGCTTGGAAATGACAGTCGGTCGCCATCGGCGCGGTCTCGGTCGAGCCCCAGGACGAGGTCATCGTCACCTCGGTGCCAATGGCCTGCCGCGACAGGTTTTCCAGCTCATTCCACAAATGCTGCGGCAGCGCCGCGCCGGCGTAAAAAATCACCTGCAGCTGCCTGAAAAAATTTTCACGTAATAGCGGATCGTCACGCAGGTGCGGCACCAGCATGTCGTAGGCACGGGGAACGCTGAAATACAGCGTCGGCGAGATTTCCTTCAGATTGAGGATCGTCTTGCCGAACGCTGCCGGCGTCGGCTTGCCCTCATCGATGTACAAGGTTCCGCCCCAGCGCAAGACCAGATTGAAGTTGTGGTTGCTGCCGAACGTATGACTCCACGGCAGCCAGTCCAGCAGCACCGGCGGTTTGTCATGCAGGAACGGCCAGGTCATTTCCTTGGCGGCCTGGTTCGAGCACAACATGCGATGCGTGTTGATCACTGCCTTCGGCGTGCCGACCGAGCCAGAGGTAAACAGGAATTTGCTGATCGTATCGGGCGTCACCGCGGCAAAGGCGTTTGCCACCGCAGCGGCATCCTGGCGGGCTTCGAGCTCGGAAAATGGGATTGTGCCCGGCGTCGGCTCGCTGCGCCCGCCCGCCACCACAATGGCGTCGTGCAGGCCTTCCAGCGCTTTGATGGCCGGCATGAAACGACCGATCGGATCGGCGTAAATCAAGCCAGGCTGGAGCAGCGCGATATTGTCCTTGAGCTTGCCGAAGTCTTTCGACATCAGCGAATTGCCGGACGAAATCGCGCATGACGGTATGCCCACATGCATTGCGGCCAGCATCAGCAGTGCGTGTTCGATGCCGTTGTCCGACAGGATCGCCACCGGACGCTGTGCCGACAGGTTGCGCCCGAGCAGGTAGCTGCCGATGCGGTACACGCGCTGTTTCGCTTCGCCATAGCTGAGCCTGACCCATTCGCCGTCGGCACCACGTTCAGCCAGAAAGAGCCGGTCCGGATCGGCTGCGGCCCAGTGTTCCAGCCATTCCCCGACGCAGCGGGCGTATTTCTCCGGCAGTGTTATTGTCGAGCGATACAGCCGCGAGCCGTCAGCACGGGTTTCAAGCACCACGGTCGGATCAACGAACAGTTGATTCGCTTTGCGGGGGATGGAATTCATTGGAATCTGCCCTTTCCTACTTGCTGGACAGCAGCTTGAAGGCGCCGTTTTCAACCCGCACCAGGACACGCGCCCTGGCATCGAATCCAAAGTGGTCGCTCGGGTTCATGTTGTAGACGCCGTGAGTCGCCACCACATCACGCGCTGTTTCCATCTCATCGCGCAGCGCCTGGCGGAATTCCGGCGTGCCGGGCTTGGCTTTCTTGAGCGCAGCAGGAACCGCCCACTCGACCAGCGTGAACGCATCGGCCAGGTGCGCGCCAAACGACGAAAAGCTGCCCGCGCCGTACTTGTCTTCGTAGCGCTTGACATAGCTCAGGCCGACTTTCTTGGATGGATGGTTGTCCGGCAACTGGGCTGCGATCACCACCGGCCCGACCGGCAGGATGCCTCCCTCGAGCGCCTTGCCGCCCACCTTCAGAAACTCCTTGTTGGCTGCGCCATGGGTCTGGTAGATCTGGCCCTTATAGCCGCGGTCCACCAAAGTCAAGTGCGGTAGCGCCGCTGGCGTGCCGGAGCCGACAATCAGCACCGCATCCGGCTTGGCCGCGACAATTTTCAGCACTTGCCCGCTGACCGAGGTATCGGTGCGGCTGTAGCGCTCGACCACCGGCATCTGGATCCCGGCCGCGTCCAGCAGCGGCTTGATTTCCCTTAACCAGCCTTCGCCGAACGCATCGCTGTAGCCAATGAAGGCGAGCGTCTTGACCTTGGTTTCCTTCATGTGTCCGACCAGGGCGTCTGCCATGATCATGTTGTGCTGCGGCGAGCGGAACACCCAGGTATTTTTCTCCTTGGGCAGATCGACCGGACCGTCGCTCACCTGCGGCGTCTTGGTTTCATTGGCCACCGCGGCAATCGCAGCGCTGGTCGGTACGGTGGAAGAACCAATGATGACATCGACCTTTTCTTCCGCAGTCAGCTTGCGAGCATTCTTCGACGCCTGGGTCGGGTCGGATGCATCGTCCAGAACGATGTAGTTCACCTTTTCCCCACCGATCATGGACGGCAGCAAGGCCACGGTATTTTTTTGCGGAATGCCGAGCGAGGCGGCCGGCCCGGTTGCCGAGACGCTGATACCGATGTTGATGTCGGCATACGCCGCGGTGCAAGCAAGAACGGACAGTGCAACAGCCAAGGCTTTCAGTTTCATGTCTTCTCCATCGTTATATTTGTAGGATTAGCCTGCGCCGGCAACTCGAACGGCCGCCTTCACGCCGGATTTACTGGTTTTGCACATCACGGGAAAAATATACTATAAAATCATTTATTAGCGCAAGATATCTTTTATGATATTTTTATATGTGCCGATCATGATGGTCTCGACTTGACCGGCGGCTTGAAGATGGGCGCGGTGGAGCCGGACTGCAGCGCATCAACTGCCGCCACCATTGGTGAGAACGATGCCAGTTCTGGCAGCAATCAGAACTTCTTGCGAACCTTCTGATAGACTTACCAGGGTTGCCACTGGTCGGCCCGGCGGGTGCATACCCCGGGCGCAGTCATGCAAACATTTGCCGGTGGCACAGTTCCGGCTGGTTCCTGGCGCAACGCGTAACCGTAGCGTGAATCCGCTCGATGAGCGGAGCGTGCGTTTGTCCAGGTTTCATTTGTTTATCCTTGTCGCGACAGAACCAAAGCATCGATCCAATAATGCCATCAATAGAATTGACCGTGCCGGAAGCTGAACTCATTACCGATGAAGCCACTGCGGCACTGCAAGCATCCATGGCGCAAAGCATCCGCTTCCTGCGCTCACAGCGCGGAATGACCCGCAAGCAACTGGCGCAGCACTCCGGCGTTTCGCTGCCGCATCTGGCACGCATCGAAGGCGGGCAGGGCAATGTCTCGCTGCTGGTGCTGGCAAAACTGGCGCGGGCGCTGAACCAGCCGGTGGCCAACCTGATTTCTCCCGACGAAATCCACAGCGGCGACCTCGCACTGATCATCGAATTTCTCAAGCGCCAACAGCCCGACACGCTCGCCAGCATCCGGCGGCAACTGTTTGAACAATATGACCTGCCACCCAAGGACGATTGCAGCCGAATTGCGCTGATCGGACTCAGAGGCTCCGGCAAGTCGTCAGTCGGAGCGCTGCTTGCCGAGCGCCTGAAAGTACCCTTCGTCGAACTCAACAAAGAAATCGAGCAGGAAGCCGGCGTCAAGGTGCAGGATATTTTCCTGCTATACGGCCAGTCCGGCTACCGCAACCTGGAACGCCGCTGTCTGGAGCGGGTGATCGCTGCGCACCCGCAGGTGGTGCTGGCGACCGGCGGTGGCATCGTGACCGAGCCCGCTACCTACGAAATACTGCTGCGCTCGTTTTTTACGGTTTGGCTGTATTCCGATACCGAAACTTACTTTCGCCGGGTCATGGTGCAGAACGATGCCCGTATCGCCCGACCCGGCCTCTATAAGGAAGCCATGGACGCCATTCACCGTGCGATGGAGTCGCGCCGCAGCCTGTATCAAATGGCCGACCAGTCGCTGGAAACGACTAACCTGAGTATCGAAGGAGTGGTCGAAAATCTGGTGCCAATGCTGATCCGTCAGTGAATTACCAGGATGCCGCGGTCGGCACCGGGCGCCATCGCGCGCGGTCAACGGAAAAAAAACCGATCTGCTACGGCGCCGGCCTTCGCCTCGTCCTCACGCCGGCCGACGTCGAATTGGCATAGGCTTGAAAAACCCCACATTCGCCGCTTGCGCGCGAGCCGCCGCAGGGTGCGCCCGGCGCCCCTTCTTCCCGCATGGAGCGCATTCGCACCGATAAGATCATTTGTGTAAATTGATGTAAGGAATCGAACCACTCGCCGTCCAAGTCATTGTTACGTTCAACAACCTTGGAGATGACTCATGCAACGCACTCTTTCCACACTGGCCGCCTTGTTCACAATCCTGACGGCAATAACACTGGCGCATGCCGGCCAGCTTCCCTTCAACAACGGATTGCCGCTGATCCTACTGGGAAGCCTGTCGCGCGGCGATCATGCGCATGCGCATGCGGAAGCGTTTGCTGCAAGCGGGCGCAATGGGAAAGCTCGCGCTCGGCGCCGTTCTGCTGGCGGTCGGCTTGTTCATCGCCTCCGGACTGGACAAGGCGCTGGAAGCGTTTGCGCTCACGCATAGACCAGCATGGCTCATTGACGTGACGACGCGATTTTGACTTAGGAGCCTGTCGGACTTAGGGGCGGCGGCTTAAGGATGTACCCTGCCATCCCTTGCATCAGGCAAGCGACTGCGCAAGCGGTCCGCGTCCAAATTGTCGTCTCGTTTCAAGTGCACAGGATAGCAATGTCTGAAGGAGACCCATGTTTCTGCGTGATCGTGCATTGGGTGATCGTGTCGTCCAGTTGCTTGTGGAGGGTAATTTCGTTGGACGCTCCGTATCCGCATTTCATCCATACACCCCCTGGGTGAGGGGGACTCAGGTCGTACGTATCTATCCGTGCCGTCTTGGTGCGTTTTGTCGTGAACTCAGCAAGATCGGCCTTCAGTTCGGGAGGCCCTGCGGTCGGCGCTGCTGAATTCAGTTTCAACGGAAATGATTTATACGGTTTCCAGCCAGTGGGCGTATCCACGAGCTGGATCGAGGCCTCCGGTAGTTCCTTAGGGCATTGAACGCGCTGGGGCGTCGCCTCCGATGGCTGGCAAAGGAACAGCAGGCTTGCGCAAGCCATCGCGTGAGGCACTGAGCGGAGGTGCATGTCCATGAGTTAGTCAATCACTGAAAATGCATCGGCATTGTCGCTGGGGCGCACGTAGGTGCCGTCCTTGTTCTTGCCAAGCCTGTAGATAAATCTTGAAGAAATCGTCTCCTTGTCCGAGCGATTCCACTGGTCCATGATATAGATGCCATTGGAGACTTGGCCGAGATAAAGAGCCGCGTGATTGCCATGTGACAGTGAGGGCCACTTCTTATTCTTGAAAGTCGCTATGGCAGTTCCCGGAACCAAGTTCTTAGCGCCAACAACCGTAGCGCCTTCCCGCCACAAGAACGTAGCCGGTGCCTTGGCGTAGTGACGAACCAGGGCAACACACTCATGGTCCCCGACCTTTGGCTCTTTTTCAAGCTTGCGAACACCCATGTACACGTAGGACATCTGCCTCTCCTTGTGTGAAAAAAGTGGAAAGAAAACGTCCTGCTAGTGTGTGGCCGGGTGGCTAGCTGAGTCTTGCTCTACCGCAAATGTCATCCCTTCCCGCGGTACGCCTCGCCCATCTTCTTCGCCGACCGTTGATGTCTTTGGGTCTCCTAACCCGTGCCGCCCTCAAAACGGGCGTGCTGGACCGCATATTTGATCAGCTCGGCCTGTCCTTCGATACCCTCCAGAAACCGATACGTCGCGAGCACCGAGCATCTCCAAGGTCAAGTTCAGCAAATTCCACATCTGTCCAGTACGCCAACTCCGTCATAATCAAGTGAGGTAAAAAACAAGAAGAGTAAACCTGAAATCTCCAAAGATTACAATACCATTTTTAAGTGCTGGCGTTCTCAAAAACCAAGTGCAACACCTTTCCTGTAAGGTGCCGCCATACTCAGCTCATAGCATTGCTACAACATCCGGCCGACACTGTTAATTAACCCAGTGTTGCGCTTGGTACTTGAAACCGCCCTTTTTTGTGTCACGCAGCGGCCGGAATTTCCCTTCATCGATTTTTCGGTTCTGGCGCCGGACGTAGTCACCGGTCAGGTTGATATGTTCTCTTGTATCAACCTAGTTTGCGGTAGGTCACGCATTCACCTATTAGTCCCTTTTAGTCGCTTCGTATCCTGTAACATAGCTATCCAGTATTTTGCGAAACCGGCGGTAAAGGGAGCTATAAGATCAGCCGATGCCTCCGCCGCCCTCCATTTTGAAACTGAGGCGTCCACATGAAATCTCTGTTTTTCCTGGTTTCCGCGCTTGTCGTTCAATCCGTAGCATTCGCTCAGCCTGCGACAGCAGATTGCAGCGGGCTTTTACAGCCCGCCGTGGTTAATGCAAGCCTGCGCACAGAACAAGCTCTCGCCGTTGCCTCTTTTTTCGATAGCAAGTTAGTGTCCTCGGAGGACAAAAGTAAGTCTCTAGGGATTAATTACGGAGATATCTCGCTGGACTTCAAGGAGCGTGATATTAGTCAATTGCGCCAACTAATTTCCAAGAAATTAAACTATAACTACCAAAGTGTGGCAGACGAAAAGTATTTAGCGTCATTTCTAACTGCCGAGCAGCTGAAACATTATGTTGAATGCAAACGTTTTTCTGACAACAATCCGCATGCAGAATTGTACTGGACAGACACCTTAAGCGCCGTTGCACCAGGAGCCCGTCCCACACGAACGATAAACATCGTCCTAATGTTTGTTGGAAACAACGTTGTCCCAAAATACACGCTTAATCTAAAAGTCAACGGTCAAACCTCCAAGTTGTTGCCATCGAGTTGGGGGAACTTGAAGTCAACGTACGCGTTTATGCACAAGACCAAGGATATTAGTAGTCCTATATCAATAATTGCCAACTTCAGCGCTGGTGTTCGGGACGCTGGTACAGCAGCATCGATCACGATACCCCCGGTGCTGCCGCGAATTACTTCCCACCTGAAGATTACCCAGGTACGGACTGAAGAATTTTACAATCAATGCACGGGACCATCAATATCTATAAAAGACTCGCCTCCGATAACGGCGAGTACTTCAGCTTCATCAATCTCGTACCTTCGAAATCCTACGGCCGTGGTCACCTCTGCTGGTGGCGAAGCATATGGCAACAATTCTGATGTGAAACCGGACCTGACTAAGGATCGCCAACAACTTGTTGCGCGCGTTACGTGTCAAGCACATGCGACGAATGGCAACGCGCAAATCGGCGGATATGCCATTGCTCAACATGTAGAAATTATTATTGATTCAGTTGAATACTGATGTCGTACATCCAAAGTCGACCATGTAAATCTGCCGGTCGCCAATTCGTGGCCTGCAGCTTCGTAGAGCCAAGCTTCGGCGAGGTCCGCAAGGAAGCCTGAAAAGACACTGTTAATTAACCCAGTGTTGCGCTTGGTACTTGAAACCGCCGCTTGATCGTCAACAACTTTCTTGATTTTTTTGAAAAATTGATATGCCAGTAGAGCAGGCTACGAGATGTGTATAAACCTATGACTTGAAAGGGCGTAAAGTGGAAGAAAGTTTTGTATTATTTCTCGATGTGCTCGGGTTTTCCGAGCTGGTTTTAAACAACTCTCATGAGGCGGTTGAAAAGATCTGTGATAGCGAACTACGTCAAACGGCTGCTGCCTCCACAATGATATCGGCCGCTATGACTGGGAATCTACATCGCTCCTTTGAGGTTAAATCATCTCATCAGGGAGCACTTATTGATGTTCATCAAGATTATATAAACCTTCATATGATGTCTGATAGTCTAATAGCTTGGACGAAGGACACCAGCATCGAGTCGCTGGTCCTACTTACAAACTTTGCCGCACAATACTTGGCACAAACAGTTATGTTAGGTTTGCCGCACCGTGGAGCCATCTCAAAGGGAACCATCAAGATCTTAGATTTGCCGTTGAATGGCCGGCCGCAATCGAATGCAGTAGGCTCTGGGCTAGTGAGGGCGCATCGGTTCGAGGGTGGGCAAGACTGGATGGGATGTGTAATTGACCCCGACTGTATTTGCACTTTTCCAGCCAAGTTCATCGACGATTGGTCTTCACGTCCTAAGAGCGGCCTCGCAATCTATCAGGTACCCTATAAAAAAGGAGCAAGATTCACTTCCAGTTTAGCTGTTGACTGGCGTCCTGCATTCACTCTATTCGGATTGCGAATTAGTCAAGAATATTTCCAGGAGCAGTTCGAAAGATATAATAAACCGGTTACCGATGACGTGAAAATCAAGATCGAAAACACGCGTATATTCTTTAACGCGCTCGGCTCCTGACCTCTCTGCCCCCATTTAAGACAGCAGTGAACCACAGTTCTCGTTTCATTTTCACATGATTCTTCGTCGACCATCCGATGTAGGCCTTTGATTCTCCTAGCCCGTACCGCCTTCGAACCGCGCGTGCTGGACCGCATATTTGATCAGCTCGGCCTGCCCTTCGATGCCAAGTTTACGCTTGATGTTGAGCCGGTGCGTCTCCACCGTGCGCACCGACAGCGCCAGATCGCGCGCTATTTGCTTGTTCGATTGTCCCTTCGAAATATGCTGCAGCACTTCATGCTCGCGCGAGGTCAGCTGGTTGTCGGCCACCAGCGGCCGCGCCAGCTGGCGCGCCAGCGCCGCGCTGTAGTAAATACCGCCGGACATGACGGTCTCGATCGCGAGCACGATGTCCTTGCCCGGCGCATCCTTGAGCACGTAGCCGCGCGCCCCCGCCTGCATCGCCTGGCTCACGTATTCGAGCTTGTCGTGCATCGACAGGATCAGCACCGCGATGTGCGGATAACCCTGGCGGAAACGGGCAGTCGCTTCGATGCCGTTGATGCCGCGCATATTGATATCCATGAGCACGAGATCGACTTCTCCGGCTGCCGCCTGGGCCAGCGCCTCGTCGGCGTCGCCGGCCTCGGCCACCACGCGCAGATGGGGCAGCGCTTCGAGCCGCGCGCGCAGGCCGTCGCGCACCAGCGGGTGGTCGTCGACCAGTAATATCCTGATGATGCCGCTGCTCATGCGCGCTCCGCTGTGATATCGACGCTGGCCCGTACCACGGTGCCGGCCGCCGATGAGGTAATCTTCAATTGGCCGCCGATGGCGTCCATCCGCTCCATCATGTTGCGCAGCCCGATGCCGCGCTTGGGATGCAGGGCCACGCCCTCGGGGTCGAAGCCGGCGCCGTCGTCGGCGATGGTGAGGGTGATGCGCCGCCCCTTGCGCGCCAGCGCGATCTCGGTGCGGCGCGCCCCGGCGTGCCGTTCGATATTCGTCAGCGCCTCCTGGGCAATACGAAACAGCACCGTGCTGGCGACGTCCGGCAAGCCGTCGGCGCTGCCCTCGGCGCTGAAACGCGCGGGGGTAGCGCTGTTGTGGCTGAACTCGTGGGCCAGGTGCTCGAGCGCCGCGCCCAGGCCCAGATCGTCGAGGATGGCCGGGCGCAGGTCGTGCGAGATGCGGCGCACCTCGCCCAGCACGTCGTTGAGCTGCCCGGCGGTGTGTTCGAAGCTGGCGCGCGCGGCCTGCTGCTGCCCGGCGTTGCCGGCCAGGCGGATGACGCCCGCCTCGATCTGCAGCTTGATCGATACCAGCCACTGGCTGATGCCGTCATGCAGGTCGCGCGACAGGCGCGCGCGCTCCTGTTCCTGCGACTCGACCACGCGCTGGGCCAGCGCCTTGAGCTTGGCGTCGGCCACGCGCAGCTCGCTGATGTTGAGCGCCAGCCCCGAGCTGCCCACCGCCAGCGCGCTCAGGATCGCCAGCGCGGCGATCCACAGCATGGTGCTGCGGATGTTGCTCGACTGCTGGGCGTCGATCCTGGCCAGCGCCGCATCGACGTCGTCGAGGTAGATGCCGGTACCCAGCATCCAGCCCCAGCGCCCCATCGGCACCACGTAGCCGAGCTTGGGCGCCGCCTTGCTGGACGAGGGCTTGGCCCAGATATAGCGCTCCAGCCCCCCTCCCGCCTGCGCGCGCGCGATCAGGCGCTGCACGGTCGGCACGCCGTTCACGTCGCGCAGCTCCCACAGGTTGCGCCCCACCAGTTCGGGCTGGCGCGGATGCATCAGGTTGTTGCCCTTGAAGTCGTACACGAAGAAGTAGCCATCGTCGCCAAAGCTGAGGGTGGACAGGATGCGCTTGGCCTCGTCCAGCGTGGCCGGATCGCTGCGGCCCGAGTCGTACAGGTGCGCCACGGAATGGGTGGCGAGCGTCACGTAGTGCTTGAGCTCAGCCTCTTTGGTGGCCAGGTAGGCCTGCTGGATGGTGGCGCGCTGCTGCTGCGCCAGCGTGATGGCCTGGTGCCGCACGAACAGCGCGATCACGCACAGCGCAAGGATCAGCGGCGCGATCGCAAGGAATATCACCTTCTGCCTTAACTTCATGGGCCGCCTGCTCGTGCAAATTAAACTCAAGCACGAATTTTACGTCGCTTCCGCCGCTGGCGCATACGTAGTAGTACGCAGCCGCCCTGCGTAGTGGTGCGCTTGTTCGCCCGCAGGCGATAACCAATACTTACCGACACGCTGAGAGCAAACCAAACCGGCAGCGACCGGTCCAACCGTGCCCAGCGCAATCCTGGAGGAGTAAATATGAAACATCTCACAAGCCGGCTCGGCTGGGCCGCGCTATCGCTCGGCGGCGCCCTGTCGCTCGCCTACATCGCCCTGAAACGCGGCGAATCGATCAACGCCATCTGGGTACTGGCCGCCGCCGTCTGCGTCTACCTGATCGCCTACCGCTTCTACAGCCTGTTTATCGCGAAGAGCGTGCTCGGGCTCGACGAAAAGCGCCAGACCCCCGCCTACAAGTTCAACGACGGCCTCGATTTCGTCCCCACCAACCGCTACGTGCTGTTCGGGCATCACTTCGCCGCGATCGCCGGCGCCGGGCCGCTGGTGGGGCCGGTGCTGGCGGCCCAGATGGGCTACCTGCCGGGCATGCTCTGGATCCTGGCCGGCGTGGTCTTCGCCGGCGCGGTGCAGGACTTCATCATCCTGTTCATTTCGACGCGGCGCGACGGGCGCTCCCTGGGCGATCTGATCAAATCGGAACTGGGCGAAATCCCCGGCATGATCGCGCTGCTGGGCACCTTCATGATCATGGTCATCATCCTGGCCGTGCTCGCCCTGATCGTGGTGAAGGCGCTGGCCGGCTCGCCCTGGGGCAGTTTCACCGTGATCGCGACCATCCCGATCGCGCTGTTCATGGGCGTGTATTCGCGCTTCGTCCGGGTCGGGCGCATCGGCGAAGTCTCGCTGATCGGCTTCGTACTGCTGATGGCGGCCATCGTCGGCGGCCAGTACGTGCAGGAGTCGGCCACCTTCGGTCCCATGTTTACGTTTACCGGCACCGAGCTGACCTGGATGCTGATCGGCTACGGCTTCGTCGCCTCCGTGATTCCGGTCTGGCTGCTGCTGGCGCCGCGCGACTACCTGTCGACCTTCCTGAAGATCGGCACCATCGTCGGCCTGGCCGTCGGCATCGTGATCGTGGCGCCCTACCTCAAGATGCCGGCCGTTACCCGCTTCATCGACGGCAGCGGACCGGTCTGGTCGGGCAGCATGTTCCCCTTCCTGTTCATCACCATCGCCTGCGGCGCGGTGTCGGGCTTTCACGCGCTGATCGCGTCGGGCACCACGCCCAAGATGATCGAAAACGAGCAGCACGCGCGCTTCATCGGCTACGGCGCCATGCTGATGGAATCGTTTGTCGCCATGATGGCGCTGGTGGCGGCATCGACCATCGAGCCGGGCATCTACTTCGCCATGAACAGCCCGGCCGCGCTGATCGGCACCACGGCCCAGTCGGCCGCCGCCGCGATTTCGCAGTGGGGCTTTTACGTGACGCCGGAAATGCTGGCCCAGACCGCCCGCGACGTCGGCGAGCACAGCATCATCTCGCGCGCCGGTGGCGCGCCCACGCTGGCGGTCGGCATGGCCAACATCCTGTCCGGCGTGATCGGCGGCAAGACCATGATGGCGTTCTGGTACCACTTCGCGATCCTGTTCGAGGCGCTCTTCATCCTGACCGCGGTCGATGCCGGCACGCGCGCCGGCCGCTTCATGCTGCAAGACCTGCTCGGCGTCTTCGCGCCCTCGTTCAAGCGCACCGACTCGCTCGTTGCCAACCTGAGCGCAACCGCGCTGTGCGTGGCGGCCTGGGGCTATTTCCTGTACCAGGGCGTGGTCGATCCGCTGGGCGGCATCAATACCTTGTGGCCGCTGTTCGGGATCGCCAACCAAATGCTGGCCGGGATCGCGCTGATCCTCGGGACCTGCGTCCTGTTCAAGATGAAGCGCGCGCGCTACGCATGGGTCACGGCGGCGCCGACTGTCTGGCTGCTCATCTGCACGCTGTTGGCCGGCTGGGAAAAGATTTTCGACGCCAATGTGCGGGTCGGCTTCCTCGCCCATGCGGCCAAGTTCAGCGCGGCGCTCGACCAGGGCACCGTGCTCGCGCCCGCCAAGAGCGTGGCGCAGATGAATCAGATCATCTTCAACGACTACCTCGATGCATCGCTGGCCGGCTTCTTCATGCTGGTGATGGTGGCGGTACTGGTGTTCGGCGTGCGCACCGTGCTGGCGGCGCGCGCGGCCGCCGCTCCGTCGGCGCAGGAGTCGCCCTTCGTGCACGCCGCGGCAGGGCAGGCGCTCTGATGCTCGGCCAACTGGTACAGGCCGGCCGCTACCTGGGACAGAGCATGCGCCTGATGGTCGGCCTGCCGGAATACGACGGCTACGTGACGCACATGCAAGCGACCCATCCGGACCAGCCGGTCATGAGCTACGAGGCGTTCTTTCGCGAGCGCCAGGAAGCGCGCTACGGCGGCGCCGGAAAACGCGGCGGCTGCTGCTAGCGCAAGCCGGTTTTCCGGACGCTGGCGGCTCGCAGGCGCCAACCCTACACGGCGTCCCCCGGGTTTTCCGCCGTCATCGCCTGCTCGATGTCGGCGCGTCGCAATCCGGGTGCGAATTGCAGGATGAAGTCGCAGGTATAGGAACGCAGGTAGGCGCCGCGGCGCACCGCCAGACGCGTGACGTTCGGCGCGAACAAATGCGTCGCTTCGAGCACGCGCAGGCCGCTGTTGCGGTGATGCTCGATCGCCATCGACGCCACGATGCCAACTCCCAGTCCGAGCGTGACATATTGTTGAATGACGTCCGAATCCATCGCGGTCAGGACGATATCGGTGGCGATGCCGGCCTGCCTGAACGCGTCGTCGATATGGCTTCTGCCGGTAAACCCGACATCATAGGTAATCAAGGGATACGCCGCCAGGTCCTGCAGGCTGACGGGCGCGCGCGACAACAGCGGGTGCCCTTCCGGCACCACGATCACATGGTTCCAGCGATAGCAGGGGAAGGAAACCAGATCCTCGAACTGGCTCAGGCCTTCGGTCGCAATGCCGATGTCCGCCTTGCCCGACAATACCCATTCCGCGATATGTTCGGGCGAGCTCTGCTGCAAGGCGATGCGCACCTCGGGAAACGTCTGCCGAAACGCCTGCACCACCTCGGGCAATGCGTAGCGCGCCTGGGTGTGGGTGGTCGCCACCGTCAGCGTTCCGGTTTTCTGACCGGTGTATTCGCGGCTGGCCTGCTGCAGGTTTTCCGCTTCCAGCAGCAGGCGCTCGATGATGCGCAAGATGCCCTTGCCAGGCTCGGTCAGGCCGGTCAGCCGCTTGCCGTTGCGCTCGAAAATATCGACGCCCAGTTCTACTTCGAGCTCGCGGATCTGGCGGCTCACGCCTGGTTGCGAGGTAAACAGCACATTGGCCACTTCGGTCAGGTTGTAGCCGCAGCGTGCCGCTTCGCGGATCGAACGTAATTGTTGAAAATTCATGGCGTCCCGCTTCCTTGTTCGACAAACACATGCAGCCGCCTGGGCCGCACCACCAATGTTTCGCCCTCCTTCAACTGCAACTGCGCGAAACGCTCCCTGGGAATGACTGCCTCGATCGGTTCGGCATCGTCGGCGCGCTCGAGCTCCAGTTGCGCCAGCGGTCCGATCGCATGCACACGGCGCAACCGCACCACGATGCCTTGCGCGCCCGGCGCATAGCGCTCGATATCGAGATCGTGCGGGCGCACGAAACCGGTTCCTTTCGCATCGCGCGCCTGTGCATGTCCGGGCACGTCGAATGCCGCGCCGCCCACCTCCAGCGCGCCTTCATGCACGCGGCCATGGAACAGGTTCACGTTGCCCAGGAATCCGTACACGAAGGGCGAGGCCGGATGGTTGTACACCTCGTCCGGCGCGCCAATCTGCTCGACCCTGCCCTGGTTCATCAGTACGATGCGATCCGCCACTTCCAGCGCCTCTTCCTGGTCGTGCGTGACGAAGATGCTGGTCACATGCAATTCGTCGTGCAGGCGGCGCAGCCAGCGCCGCAGCTCCTTCCTCACTTTCGCATCGAGCGCGCCGAACGGCTCGTCGAGCAGTAGCACGCGTGGCTCGACCGCCAGCGCGCGCGCCAGGGCAATGCGCTGGCGCTGCCCGCCCGACAATTGCGGCGGATAGCGCTCGGCCAGCCAGTCGAGCTGCACCAGCTCGAGCAACCTGGTGACGCGTTCGCGGATCTCGCCCTCCGGCGGGCGCAGCGCGCGCGGCTTGACGCGCAGGCCAAACGCGATATTCTCGAACACGCTCATGTGCTTGAACAGTGCGTAGTGCTGGAACACGAAACCGACCTGGCGCTCGCGCACGTGGCGTGCCGATGCATCGTCGCCGTCCAGCAGCACCTGGCCCGCATCGGCCTGCTCCAGGCCCGCGATGATGCGCAACAGCGTGGTCTTGCCGCAGCCGGACGGCCCCAGCAGCGCCGTCAGTTCGCCGGCCGGAAAATTGAGCGATACATTGTCGAGCGCAATGAAGGCCCCGAAACGCTTGTGGATATTTCTCACTTCGATGCCCATTTACTCGTCCCCGTTCAGATGCGGCGCGCCGTCATGCAAGCGCCATGCGATCAATGATTTCAGCGCCAGCGTCACCAGCGCCAGCAACGCCAGTAACGACGCCACCGCGAACGCCGCCGCGAAGTTGTATTCGTTATAGAGAATCTCGACCTGCAATGGAATGGTATTGGTCTCGCCGCGAATGTGGCCCGATACCACCGACACCGCGCCGAACTCGCCCATCGCACGTGCATTGCACAAGATCACGCCGTACAGCAGCCCCCACTTGATATTCGGCAGCGTCACATGCCAGAAGGTCTTCCAGCCGGACGCGCCCAAGACCAGCGCGGCTTCTTCCTCTTCATTGCCTTGCGACTGCATCAGCGGAATCAGTTCGCGTGCGACGAACGGAAACGTGACGAACAGCGTTGCCAGTACGATGCCGGGCACGGCGAACAGGATCTGCACGTCATGCTCGCGCAACCACGGGCCGAACCAGCCTTGCGCGCCGAACAGCAGCACATAGATCAAACCGGAAATCACCGGCGACACGGAAAACGGCAAGTCGATCAGCGTCAGCAGGAGGCTCTTGCCACGGAATTCGAACTTCGCGATCGTCCACGCTGCGGCCACGCCGAACACGAGGTTGAGCGGCACGGCGATCGCCGCCGTCAACAGGGTCAACCTGATGGCCGACCATGCATCGGGCTCGGTGACCGCGTCGAGATAGACACTCCAGCCTTTTTTCAATGCCTCGGCAAACACCGCGACCAAAGGCACGAACAAGAACAGCGTCAGGAATGCGAGCGCGCCACCGATCAGCAGGGCGCGCACCAGGGCCGGCTCCAGCGTGGCGGCGCCAATGGCGGGAGCCGGTTCGGCGCGTGCCGCGACGGGCGCAGTTGCAACAGCAGTCATCTCAGGCCTTCCTTGCCAGGCCGCGGTTGCGGGTCCAGGCTTGCAAGAGGTTAATCGTGAGCAGCAAACCAAACGACACCAGCAACATGACCATCGCAATGGCCGTGGCGCCCGCATAATCGTATTGCTCCAGCTTGGTGACGATGAACAAGGGTGTGATCTCGGACACCATCGGCATGTTGCCGGCGATGAAAATGACGGAGCCGTATTCACCGGTGGCGCGGGCAAACGCCAGCGCGAAACCGGTCAGCAGGGCCGGCAGGACCGTCGGCAGCACCACCCGCAAGAACGTCTGCAGGCGCGTCGCACCCAGGCTGGCCGCGGCTTCCTCCAGTTCGCGCTCGGCGTCTTCCAGCACCGGCTGCACGGTGCGCACCACGAACGGCAAGCCGATGAAGGTCAGCGCGACGACCACCCCCAGCGGCGTGAAGGCAACCTTGATGCCCAGTGGTTCAAGAAAGCGTCCCAGCCACCCGTTCGGCGAATACAGCGCGGTCAGTGCGATGCCCGCGACCGCGGTCGGCAAGGCGAACGGCAAGTCCACCAGGGCATCGATGATTTTCTTGCCGGGAAAGCGATAGCGCACCAGTACCCAGGCAACCATGAAGCCGAACACCACGTTGAGCAGCGCGCCCAGCAGCGACGCGCCAAAGCTCAGCTGGTACGAGGCAATCACGCGCGGCGACGTCACCGTGGCCCAGAACGCCTCCCAGCTCATCGTGAATGTCTTGAGGAACACAGCCGACAGCGGAATCAGGACCAGCAGGGTGAGGTACAGCAAGGTGAAGCCAAGCGACAGTCCGAAACCGGGCAGGACGCGCAACGCGGTCCTGCGGGGATTCGACTTCGCGATTGCAACATGCATAAACACCTCTTTATTACAAATACGACTAAAGGAAGACAATAATCGCATTGCAATGATATAAAGAGAACGAATTTTTTTGCATGTTCATAGAAGGTTTTTGAGCAGATACTTCACTGTCCGGCTTGCTTGCCCGGCTGATAGATCCGATCGAATTCGCCGCCGTCCGCAAAGTGTGTCTTTTGGGCCTTGGCCCAGCCGCCGAACACCTCGTCGATCGTGAACAGTTTCACCTTAGGAAACTGTGCGGCGTATTTTTTCGCCTCGTTTTCCACAGTGGGGCGGTAGTAGTTTTTTGCAATGATTTCCTGGCCTTCGGCGCTATACAGGAATTGCAGATAGGCTTGCGCGAGCTTGCGGGTGCCGTGTTTGTCGACCGCCTTGTCGAGCAAGGCGACCGGCGGTTCGGCCAGGATGCTCAAGCTCGGCGCGACGATTTCAACCTTGCCGGGACCGAGTTCCTTGATTGCCAGCAGCGCCTCGTTTTCCCATGCGAGCAAGACGTCGCCGATGCCGCGCTCGACGAAGGTCGTGGTTGCGCCGCGTGCGCCGGAGTCCAGCACAGGCACATTCTTGAACAACCTGCCGACCAATTCCCTGGCCCTGGCGTCAGTGCCGCCCGGCTGTTTCAAGGCATAGCCCCAGGCGGCCAGGTAATTCCAGCGGGCGCCGCCGGAGGTCTTCGGGTTCGGCGTGATCACGGCAATGCCAGGCTTGGCGAGGTCGTCCCAATCCTTGATCCCTTTCGGATTTCCTTTGCGTACCAGAAACACGATGGTGGAGGAATAAGGCGAGCTGTTGTTCGGCAAGCGCTTTTGCCAATCCTTGGCAAGCAGCTCGCGCCGGGCGATTTCGTCGATGTCGTATGCCAGCGCCAGCGTCACCACGTCGGCATCGAGGCCGTCGATCACGGTGCGCGCCTGCTTGCCGGAACCGCCGTGCGATTGCCTGATCTTGACGTTGTCGCCGGCTTGCCGCTTCCACTGCCTGGCAAAGGCCTGGTTGATATCCTGGTACAACTCGCGGGTCGGATCGTACGACACGTTCAGTAACTGGACATCCGCGGCGAAGGCCGGTTGCAGGGCTAGCGCACCAAGCAACGCCGATTTGAATAATTTTTTGAGCAACATCCCACTTCTCCCTGACAAACTGGTTTTCGAAGTGGACAGCTTAAGTACCGGCTCAAGAAAAACGAACGAATGGTTTCGCGGTTCCTTATCTGAATTGCGTATATGGCATCAGACGGCAGCCACCTTCGCTTCAAGTTCGGCCAGGCGCTTGCGCAGGTTGCGCTCCTCGTTGAAACGCACGGTGTCATCGCGCATGACGGCGGCAATGGCGGTCGGCTTCTGGTCCGGGCCGAGCAGCAGCGCGACAGTGAACGCGATCGACAGCGAATGGCCGTCCTTGTGCAGCGCCGGCACCCGCAGCACCTCCTCGCCATAGCGGGTGATGCCCGTCTCCATGGTCCTGGCATAGCCTTCCCAGTGGCGCTGACGCTGGCGCTCGGGAATGATCAGGTCCAGCGATCTTCCCAACGCCTCGCTTTCGGTAAAGCCGAACATGCGCTGCGCGGCCGGGTTCCACAAGGTGATTGCGCCACGTGCGTTCGACACGACGATGGCGTCACCGACTGCCGCGACGAGTTGATGAAAGTCGACCGAAGAAATCATGCCTGCTCCTTTTATTCGGGGAAACGAATAGCAACGATACCACCAACTCGGCGCCTTCACTGCGCCGCCATCGGCCCCGATCGGGTAAGCTTGGCGCACTATTGGAGAGCGGAGGAAACATGAATATCCTGATGGTGTTGACGTCGCACGACCGGCTTGGCGATACCGGGAAAAAGACCGGGTTCTGGCTGGAAGAATTCGCCGCGCCCTACTACGTGTTCAAGGATGCGGGGGCCGAGGTCACGCTCGCCTCGCCCAAGGGTGGGCAGCCGCCGCTCGACCCGAAAAGCGACGAGCCCGACGCGCAAACGGAGGCCACGCGCCGCTTCAAGAACGATCCCGCGGCCCAGCAGGCACTGGCCGGCACGGTGCCGCTGTCGAGCGTTTCGGCGGACCGGTTCGATGCGCTGTTTTATCCGGGCGGGCACGGGCCGCTGTGGGACTTGGCAAACGACCCGCACTCGGTGAAACTGATCGAGACGATGTACGCCGCGGGTAAGCCCGTGACGGCGGTGTGCCACGCCCCCGGCGTGCTGCGCAATGCGACAGCGCCGGATGGTTCACCGCTGGTGCAGGGCAAGCAGGTGACCGGGTTTGCCAACACCGAGGAAGCGGCGGTGCAGTTAAGCGACGTGGTTCCGTTCCTGGTCGAAGACGCGCTCGTCAAGAACGGCGGGAAATACCGCAAGGGGCCGGACTGGCAGCCGTATATCGTCGTCGATGGCAACCTGATCACGGGGCAGAACCCGGCGTCGTCGGCGCCTGCGGCCGAGGAAATGCTGCGCCAGTTGGCTGCGCACGCGCACTAATGCGCAAGCAAACACCCTACCTGCGTCATCCCCGCGAAGGCGCACTGCTGTCCGGAATAACGGACATGGCTGTGCGCCGCCGCCCCCGAGAATGAAATTTGCACGTCGTTCCCGCGTAGGCGGGAACCCCATTTGCAAGCAAAGTGGTGGGACGTACCTATCCACTGGGCGCATATATTGGGTTCCCGCTTGCGCGGGAACGACGTGCAAATGTCAGCGGCTTTATTCGGGACAGCGATGCGCCCGCGCGGGAACAACGTAGCATGCGCCGTCCCCGGAGCGACACTGTGGTTACAGCCCCCCGCACCGAACCTTATTTCGATGCCATTGCGCGCCGGCTCAGGGCGTTGATCTCGCCGCTCTCGAGGATGCGCTTCGGTGCGCCGTGCCGGGCCGCGGCGAGCATCGCCTGCCCGATCTGCTCGGTACTTAGTATCTGGTCCGGGAACAGTCTGCGCAGCAGCGGCAGCACGGGCTTGGTCAGCGAATAAAAAATGCGGTACGCCGGCGTCTTGGACTTGATCCCGTGCAGCGGCTGGATCATCCCGGACCGGAACATATACACGCCGCGGAACGGCAGCAGCAACAGGGCGTTCTCGGTCCTGCCCCTGACCCTGGCCCACATCACCTTGCCCTTTTCGGATGTGTCGGCGCCGGCGCCCGACATGTAGATGAACACCATGTTCGGATTGAGCCGCGCCAGCGTGCCGGCCGCAGCGAGCGTCAGATCGTAGGTAAGGTGCGTGTAGGCCTTCTCGCCCATGCCGGACGAGGTCGCGCCGAGGCAAAAGAAACAGGCGTCGAAATCCGACAGCTCGCCCTCGAGAGCGCTGTAGTCCCACATATCGGCATGCACCAGTTCGCGCAGCTTCGGATGCTGCTGGCCGGTCGGTGTACGGCCTACCGCCTTCACCAGCGCAACATCGGTGGCCTGCAGGCATTCGCGCAATACGCCTTGCCCGACCATGCCGGTGGCGCCAAAGATCAGTACGTTCACGGGAAACTTGTTTGAAAGTGATGAAAGGCATCATACACGTTGCCACAGGCGCAATCCAGCCGGATCGGGCCCGCAGGCAGCGCCCATCAGGGGCCGGTACCTCCCAAACTGGTTTGAAACAGGATGCCCACGACATGCACGCCGTACCGTTCGGGACCCGCGCCAAGGAAGGCCGCGTTGTTATAGACCTGCGCCAGGCCGTCATAATGCCAGTCGCTGAAGCTGGCCCTTTCATACCGGTGCAGCAGGCGCCAGCTCATGTTCCTGGCGATCCGGTAGCGCAGCGCGGTCTCGATCGCATTCTGGCGAAAGCGGCCGTCGGGCATGCCGCTTCCCACTTGCGCGAGGGGCGCCGGCACCAGCGCGGCGGCGCTGGCATAGGTGTAGGCGGTGCCGATCTTCGAATAGGTCATGCTGAAGTCGCTTTCCAGCGAAAACTTCCCGCGGCCATAGCGCGCCCCAATGCCGAGGTTGTTGCTGTCATCCCTGGACGCTTCCGACCATGCGCCCGTCAGCGGGTAGTTCGCGCCCCCCGCGTTCGGGTCCTGGTCGCCGAGAAAGTAGGCGCTCGTGTCATTGATGTTGGCCTGGTCCTGGCGGCTGCGCTGGAAGCCGTAGTGTGCCCAGGCGGCGGCGCGCGGACCAAGGTTCCAGCTCCAGTCGACGTTGTAGCTATTGACGCGATCCGAGGTACGCCCGTATTGCGCGCCGTAGTCGTTCTTTGTCAGCTTGGCCGACAGCATCAAATCCATGTCGTTGCGGACGATGAAATTCATGCGCGCGTTCATGACATGCTGCTTGCGGTCGGACAGGTCCAGCTTGCGCAATTGCGCCAGCGTGTAGGGCGGCAGCAGCATTAAATTGCCTGAGTTCGCTCCATCGGGGGAGACCAGCGGGACCGATGGCGCCAGCATGAACTGCCTGTAGGGATCGTAGTTGTACTGGCCGCCCGCGCGCTTTCCGTATTCGTATGAAAGCCGAACCGTCGCCCACTCGAGTTCGCGCGTGTTCAAGGCCAGCCGCAACCGGTCTTCCCAGGTGCGTTCGCGCTCGCGGTACGCACGCTTGTATTGCTCGCGTTCGTAGAGCAGCGTCGCGACCGAGCGCTTGCCGACCCGATAGTCGCCCTCCAGGGTGTAGTTGGTCTTGCTGTACTCGAAGGGTATATTGCGGTAGCGGATAGGGAAGATGCTCCTGACCACATCGATATTGCCCGACGGCGTGGCCAGCGTTCCCGTCGAATCGCTGTAGAGGCCGCTAAATGCCTTGGCATTGACCCACAGCCCGCCGTCGAGCGCGACGTATCCATACTGCCCGGTCAGCGGATTGTAGGCCACGTAACGTGTCTTGTTGTCCTCGCGATAGTGGCGCGCCTTGGCGCGCACCGTCAGCGCATCGAGCGGCTGGATCGAGCCGCTCAGTTGCGCCAGGGTGGTGTCGATGCGCGCATGCGCGCTCTTCTGGCTGAGCGCGTCGGTGGTGTTCCACAGGTTCGCGTTCAAGGTCGGACTGGCCGAGGCAACGCCCTGGCTGGTGAACGGGGCCGGGTTCGCCGGCGCCGATATCGGGGTCGAGCTGATGTTGCCCGAGTTCGCCACCGGGGCCAGCAGGTCGTCGTCCTGCCTCATGCTGCTGCGCGACAAGCTGGCGCCGAGCTGGCCGCGCATCGGCAGGGCGGCGCGCACCAGCTCCAGCCTGATCTGGTTGAAGTTGTTATCGGGCGCGAGGTCGATCCGCCCCAGCCTGAGGATGCCGGGACCGTTGGCGGACGAGTAGGGATGCTCCCATGTCAGCGCATCGATATGATTGCGAAAGAACGAACCGGTGTAGCTGGCGTTGGCCTGAAACGCGCCCTTGGCCCAGCGCAGCGCAGCATTGACATCGTGGGTGCGGTAGTCGACCGGCTCGAGCACTTCGAGAGTCGATGCGCCGGGCAAGCCGCCGGGGCTGCCGGCCGGGCTCTGGGGGTTGAAGACGAAGCCTATCGTGGCGCCGAATGGGCGCTCGCCCTCGCGCTTTTCGACGCTGTAGCGCAGCAACGCCGTCAGCTCGTCGCTGATGCGCGATTCAAATTCAGCCCCGGCCTTCTTGCGCGACAGGCCGACCGGCACGCCCTGCAATGCGCGCTCCATGTTGAGCGCATCGGCGCTCTTGGCTGCGGCGCTGTTGGCCACGCCCGCCCCGCCCGGCACCAGGCCGTATCCGCTCTTCAGGCTCAGCATGCCGGTCCCGGCGCCGTCGAAGAAGGTGCGCGCATTGCCGGCGAAGGGCTGCCACAACTCGTTGAAAAAGCCGCGCAGCGCGAAATCGTTGTAGTGGCCGTAGGCCGCGCGCAGGACCTGGTCGTCGCGCGCCAGGCCGGCGCCGCTGAGGTCGAGGTAGCGCGCCAGGGCCTGGTTTTCGAATCCGACATTGAAATTGTTCAGCAACAGCCCGTTACGCCAGTCGCGCCGCTGGTTGAACTGTGCCGCGCGCACCGAACGGTCCTTTGCCAGCGCGCCCGCTTCGGCATCGGCATGGACGCGCCATCCATCCCCGAACGGCGCCTCAAGGAGCGGTTCGAGCGGCCACGAATACAACATGCCGCCGGGCGTGCGCATCAGCTCGGGAATGATCAGCGACTTTCCGCGTTCATCGGTGTAACGCTCCGAGATCGGGCCGCGCCGGTTGAGTGCATTGGCAAATACCGTATCGGAACCCATGCCGGAATCGGCCCAGGCCGCGCGCCCGGCGCAAAGCTGGGCAATGGCCAGGGCGAGCACGGAAGGCGCCATGAATTTCTTTTTCATCTCGTTATCCCTTTCGACCAGGGCCGCGCCGATCAGCGGTGCATGCGTACGCCCGACGGATGGTTCGAACCGTGTATTTGCGAGTGGCAGTTCTGGCAGCCTCGGTTCATCCCGCGCACGTCCGGCGAACCGCTGGCCGCAATGTTGCCCGCATTGACCAGGTCATTCGGGTGCTGGACATGCGAATGGCACTGCTGGCACAGGAATGGGCTCGCCACGTTCAGCAGCTTTTCATTGTTCGAGCCGTGCGCGTTGTGGCAGTTGATGCAGTTCTCGCGCACCGGCGCATGCTCCCACAGGAAAGGACCGCGCTTCTCGGCGTGGCAGGTGTAGCACAACTGGTTCACGCTGTCGGCCTTGAGCAGGGGGCGTGTGCTGCTGCCGTGCGGGTTGTGGCAGTCCGCGCACGACATCTTCCCCTCGGGGAGCGGCATGTGGGAGCGCTTGCCGAATTCGGCGCGCTGCTGCTGGTGGCATGAGTAACAGGTGGTGGTAATGCTGTCCTTGACGAGCAGGCCGGTCGCCGACGCCCTCGACATCGGGTTATGGCAGTCGGTGCAGGCGATCTGGCTGACCTGATGCATGGAGCCGCTCCAGGCAATCCGGTTGCCGCTCTGGTGGCATTGCAGGCACTGTCCGTTCTGGCGCTCGATTGGCGTGCCGCCCTTGCGCGTGAAGGCGAACAGCGCCGTCTTGTCGGACGGGTTCTCGAGGTGCCTGGACCCCGCGCCATGGCAGGCTTCGCAGTTCTTCTTTTCCAGCTCGTTTCGGGGATTGAAATGGAACGCCTTGGCGTGAGTGGTATGCGCCCAATGTTCCTGTTCCAAGGCATGGCAGCCGGCGCAGCGCGCCTCGCCGACATACGTCGCCGCCCCGAACGCGCCCCCGCACGCGAACAACAGCAATGCAGCGACGCAGCTCCTGAATTTATTCTTCTTGTCGGACGACATCGAATACCCCTACAGGAATGTCATGTAAGGGTAGCGGGCCGGTCAACGCTACAATTGATCGGCCACAATCGCACCGCGTGCGAGGCGAAATGGACGTTTTTTTATTTACCGCGCAACTGAGGGGAAGAACAGTTGCTGGCCGCCCGGCTTGAAGCTGGCGATCCTTTTTTGGCCTTCAGGCGAGGTGATCCAGTCGATCAGCAGGCGCGCGCCCTTGTAGTTGACGCCCGGATGGCGCGCCGGGTTGACCGCGATGATGCCGTAGGGATTGAACATCTTCGGATCGCCCTCGACCACGATGGCGAGCCCGGTCTTGGCCTTGTAGGCGCTGTAGGTGGCGCGGTCGGTGAGCGTATAGGCCCGCAGCTCGGCAGCCATGTTGAGCACTTCGCCCATGCCCAGTCCGGCCGATACATAATGGCTCGCGTCCGGCTGGGTGCCGGCCAGTTTCCAGTAATTCTTTTCCATCAGGTCGGTGCCGGAATTGTCGCCGCGCGAGATGAACTTGGCGCCGCTGCCGGCGATCTTGCGGAACGCGGCAAGCACATCCTTGCTGCCCTTGATTGCGGCCGGGTCGCTCTCCGGTCCGGCCACCACGAAGTCGTTGTACATGACGTCGCGCCGGTCGATGCCGTAGCCGTCGGCGACGAACTTGTCTTCCGCCGCGCGCGCATGCACCAGCGTCACGTCAACGTCGCCGTTCTTGGCAAGCTCGAGCGCCTTTCCGGTGCCAACCGAGATCACGTGAATCCTGGTATCGGTTTTCGCTTCGAAGGCGGGCAGCAGCCAGGCCAGCAGGCCGGAGTTCTCGGTGCTGGTGGTGGTCGATAAGCGGATCACCTGCTGGGCCGTGGCGAACGGCGCGGCGAGGACGGCGGCGATAAACAGGACTGCGAGATTTCGGCGGTTCATGGGCTTCTCTCCTTTGGGTTTTTCAATGACATATGTTTCGCTCTTTTAACGGTACTCCATGCGTCCGTCGCGCAGCTTCAGGCGCCGCACGCCGGGCAGTCCGATCAGGTCGCGGTCGTGGCAGGCCATCACCACGCTGGCGC
>JBAQKU010000470.1:0-2780 GCA_049301315.1 Telluria sp. | reverse complement strand
TGTGGCGCGCGGCGATCGCGCGCGCGGCGCGCGTCGGCATCGACGCGGTGATCCTGGCCGACCCGGGCCTGATGGCGTACGCCGCCAAGCACCATCCGGAGCTGCGCCTGCACCTGTCGGTGCAAGGCTCGGCCACCAACTACGAGGCCATCAATTTCTACCAGGAGCACTTCGGCATCTCGCGCGCGGTACTGCCGCGCGTGCTCTCCATGACCCAGGTCGAACAGCTTGCCGCCAATACCAAGGTCGAGATCGAAGTGTTCGGTTTCGGCAGCCTGTGCGTGATGGTCGAGGGGCGCTGCGCGCTGTCTTCCTATGCCACCGGCGAAGCGCCCAATACGGCCGGAGTCTGTTCGCCGGCCAAGGCGGTGCGCTGGAAGCAGGGCCCGAACGGCCTGGAAGCGCGCCTGAACGGTGTGCTCATCGACCGTTACGGCGACAAGGAAAACGCCAGTTACCCCACCCTGTGCAAGGGGCGTTTCGACGTGGCGGGGGAAAACTATTACGCAATCGAGGAACCGACCAGCCTGAACACGCTCGAACTGCTGCCGCAGTTGATCGGCATGGGCGTGCGCGCGATCAAGATCGAAGGACGCCAGCGCAGCCCGGCCTATGTGGCCCAGGTCACCAAGGTGTGGCGCGAGGCGATCGACGCCTGCCGCGACAGCGTGCAGCGCTACTCGGTCAAGCCGTCCTGGATGACGGCGCTCGACAAGGTCGCGGAAGGGCAGCAGCACACGCTGGGCGCCTATCACCGCGCATGGAAATGAAGCGTATCGACGAAAATGGAAACAGCATGTTGAAATTGGCCTTGGGACCTATCCTGACTTACTGGCCGCGTGCCACGGTATTCGAGTTTTACCAGACGGTCGCCGCCAGCGCGGTCGAGATTGTGTACCTGGGCGAGACGGTGTGCTCGCGGCGCCACGAGTTGCGCCAGTCGGACTGGCTTGAAGTGGCCGAACTGCTGGCCAACAGCGGCAAGGAAGTGGTGCTGTCGACCCAGGCCCTGATCGAATCGGGCAGCGAACTGACGACCATGCGCAAGATCGCCGGCAACGCACGCTTCACGGTCGAGGCCAACGACATGGGCGCGGTGCGCAACCTGCAGGGCGGCACGCCCTTCGTGGCCGGGCCGCACCTGAACGTGTACAACGGCCCCACGCTCGAGCTGCTGGCCGGCCTTGGCGCACGGCGCTGGGTCATGCCGCTTGAAATGGGACGCGAGGCGCTGGTGCGCATCCAGTCGACCCGCCCGGCCGGGCTGGAAACCGAAGTGTTCGCCTACGGACGCATGCCGCTTGCGTTCTCGGCACGCTGCTTCACGGCGCGCAACCGCAACCTGCCCAAGGACGACTGCCAGTTCAGCTGTCTGCAGCATCCCGACGGCCTGTTGCTGCAAACGCGCGAGAGCGAACCGTTCCTGGTGCTGAACGGCACCCAGACCCAGTCGGCACTGGTCTACAACCTGGTGCGCGAGCTCGGCGACATGCGCGCGCTGGGCGTGGACGTGGTGCGTATCAGCCCGCAGGCGAGCGGCTGCACCGAGGTGATCGCGGTGTTCGACCGCGCGCGCCGCGAACAACTGAGTGCGGCCGAAGCCGGTGCCCAGATCGAGCCGCTGCTGCCTGCGCCGATGTGCGACGGCTACTGGTTCGGCAAGCCGGGCCTGGAGCGCCACGGCGCCGCCCCCCAATAACCGCATCATACGAAGCACCTAGGAGCATCATGCAAGAAAGCCGTTATACATTGCCTGCGCCGCTGGGCGGGCTGCTGTCCCGCCTGCCGCCATTTCCGGGTTCGTGGATGTTCGCCAAAGCCCTCAACCTGGCGCTGGCGCGCCAGATCCCGGCCGATGTGCAAGTTGCGCTCGAAGGCAAGAGGCTGCGCCTGCGCGTGACCGACGCGCAGCTCGCATTCGACTTCGAATGGCGCAAGGGGGCGTTTGTCGCCTGCCGCCCGCACGCTGTGCCGGACCTGTCGATCGGCGCCGCCGCGCACGACTTCGTGCTGCTGGCCCGGCGCGAGGAAGACCCCGACACCCTGTTCTTCAGCCGCCGCCTCTCGCTCGAAGGCGACACCGAGCTCGGACTGCTGTTCAAGAACACGCTCGACGCACTCGACGTATCGGCCTTCGATTTTGACCTGCTCGGGAGGCTGCGCCGCAGCGGCGCCCGCTGACGTCACGTTATTTGTAAGAAAATGCGGCGCGTGGGCTTCGTTCATGCGCACATTTCTCTCATGCAAGTGTTTTTGCGACATCCTAGTATAATTGTTTGACCTGGAGCGCGGCAAGCCCCGTCCTTCAGGGCGGGGTCAAGAGCGCGGACGGCGCAGCCGTCCTTGGCTAGCGGAACCGTGTTGGTACTTGAACAAATCGCTGTATATAATTATTGGGTATCCATTTAGCTCCAGCGAAGTTAGAATCACTGTATGGATATCCATATATTAGCCCCAAAAGCGGGCGAAGACTACCCCACCGACTGGAATGAATTCCTGGCCTGGTTTGCAACCGAAGATGCCTGTCTGGCGTACCTTGAAAAGTTGCGATGGCCGGCCGGATTCGTATGTCCCGCATGCACTGGCATCGATCAGCCGTACCGCTCCAGCCGCGGCCGCATGGTATGCCGCGACTGCGGTCATCAATGCACCATCACCGCCGGTACGATCTTCGAGAAGACGCGCACTCCGCTGCGCGTGTGGCTGGCTGCGGCGTGGTATGTGACCAGCCAAAAGCAAGGCGTCAATGCCTTAGGCCTGCAGCGCGTTCTTGGCCTGGG
>JBAQKU010000469.1:0-19755 GCA_049301315.1 Telluria sp. | reverse complement strand
GGTGCGGCCGGCGCGCCCCGCACCGAAGGCGCTGGCCGGCTAAGAAAAACCGCGCCGCTGCGCTACTTCTCCAGCCCCTTGTTGAGGCGCCACTGTTCTACCAGCGCCGGTATCACGCACAGCGTCTGATCGCCACACGATCATCATGCTGCGGGCTTGAACGCAACTCGCGGGTAGCGCACCCGTGACGCCGAAGCGCTCGCGCCCCTCGAGCGTGGTGGTGACCCACATGACGCAATCGTCATCTTGCCGTCATCGTGCTGTTGGCATGCTCTGTCTAAGATGGAATCAAGTTCAGAAACAACGCAGTTCCCCTACCAACTTGATCTCCATGGAGCCTATGATGAAAACCAAATTCGCCTGCCTCGCCCTTTTTTTCGCCTTGAGCGCTAGCGGCTCAACGACCGCGCTCGCCCACGAGGACCCTGCCGATGGATCCACTCACTGGATCTCGCACACCGGATCGGGGCAGCCCACTGCGAATCAGCTGGCACCGTATGGCTATGTTTCCGCGGGGCCGGCAGAGCGTACGCTGCAGATCGGCCCGGGCGTGAAATACGTGAATGTGACACGCCTTGAGACCATTCGTATCAATATCGGTGGCGCAAGCATGGTCTGGACCTTCGACACACTAGGCACGCCAGCCTTCTCACTATCGGAAATCATGCCCAACGCTTCAGGTGTCACCGTATACGTGAACGAAAGCCCGCTGTATAGCGGCTTGTAATAGTTGGCCAGGATGACGCCGTTGTCGATTCCATCTGCAATAGGTCAATGACGGCGTTACATGGCGCTTGACTGTCCAGCAGCGCGTTTTAGGGCTAAAGTCTGGGTGTGGCGCGAATGGCGTGGATCGTGAATCCCATGACGTGGAGAATGAGTGAAAATTCTGATTGTTGAAGACGAGCCAAAGACGGGGGACTATCTGAAACAGGGTTTGATCGAAGCCGGCTTTGTTGTCGACCTGGCACGCGATGGCGAAGATGGTCTTCATTGGGCGCTGACCGAGGCGTATGACCTGATGATTCTCGATGTGATGCTGCCCGGTATTGATGGATGGGCGGTACTGCGCGCCGTCCGCGAGTCCGGAAGGCAGATGCCGGTGCTGTTCCTGACTGCGCGCGATCACGTCGACGACCGGGTTCGCGGCCTTGAGATGGGCGCGGACGATTATCTGGTCAAGCCGTTTGCGTTCTCCGAATTGCTGGCCAGGGTGCGCACCCTGCTGCGAAGAAGCAGCACGACCAAGGAGTCGGAATTCTTGAGGGCGGCAGACCTTGAACTCGACCTGATACGGCGCCGGGTGAGCCGTTCTGGCAAGCGAATCGACCTTACCGTCAAAGAGTTCTCCCTCATGGAACTGCTGTTGCGTCGCCAGGGCGAGGTACTGCCGCGCTCCCTGATCGCTTCACAGGTTTGGGACATGAACTTCGACAGCGATACCAACGTGATCGATGTTGCTGTCCGGCGCCTTCGGGCCAAGATGGATGAGGGCTTCGAGCCTAAGCTCATTCATACGGTGCGTGGCATGGGCTATGTGCTGGAGGTGCATGAATGCGAATAAAGGGCCGAATGTCGATTACGTTGCGCCTGACGTTGCTGTTTGCATCCGCATCGACAGCCGTGCTGCTGTTGCTGGGCTACCTGATCGGTAATTCAGTTGCCGAGCATTTTGAAGAGCAGGACATGGAGGTTCTGACGGGCAAGCTCAAGCTCGCCCAGCATGCGCTCGAAAAGGTCCGCTCAAACAGCGACCTGGATGGGTTCGTGCAACAACTGGGGGATTCGCTGATCGGCCACCACGGCTTGGCAATGCTTGTCGTCGCGCCCGGCGGCCAGATCCTGTTCGCCACGCCGGAAGCCCAGTTTCCCAAGACGCTGACGAGAGACGTGCGAGCCGATGTCGTGTACAAGGCGACCTGGCGCACGACTGACGGGCATCCCCTGCGTGGCATTTCGGCGCTGGGAAGAGCCGGCATCGAGGGTACGCCGGCCGCGGTCATCGCCGTCGCCACCGACATCACGCACCATGAGCACTTCGCGAGCTCGTTCAAGGAAACCGTCTGGATGGTCGTGATCCTTGCGGCGGTCCTGACTGGACTGCTTGGCTGGGTTGCCGCAAAACGAGGGCTGGCGCCGTTGCAGGCGATGCGGGGCGAGGCCCAAGGCATTACGGCGCGCAGACTCGACGCGCGCATATCGGCAGAATCCGTTCCCGCCGAACTGGCGGAACTGGCCCAGACCTTGAACGAGATGTTGGCGCGGCTTGAGGACTCGTTTCGTCGGCTGTCCAATTTTTCGTCGGACCTTGCCCACGAATTGCGCACCCCGGTCACCAACTTATTGACGCAAACTCAGGTCACCTTGTCCAGGGCGCGAACCGGCGAGGAGTACGCAGACATTCTCGCTTCTAATGTAGAAGAGCTTGAGCGATTGTCGCGGATGATCGCCGACATGCTTTTCCTTGCGAAGTCGGACAACGATCTTGTCATTCCAAACCGCGAACCTGTCGACCTGATCGAGGAGGTCAAAGGCCTGTTCGAGTTTTATGAGGCCTTGTGCGAGGAGAAGGGCATCGCTCCGACCTGCTCGGGCGATGGTTGCGTTTCGGGGGACAAACTGATGGTGCGCAGGGCCATCAGCAATCTGCTGTCGAATGCCGTGCGCCATACCCCGGCGGGAGGCAGCATTTCAGTGCGGGTGGAAAACTCAGGTGCAAGCCATGTCAGTCTATGCGTGGAAAACTCGGGAGAAACCATCCCGCCCGAACACCTGCCCAGGCTGTTCGACCGGTTCTATCGCGTCGATTTTTCCAGGCAGCGCCAAAGCGAGGGCGCAGGACTGGGCTTGGCGATCACACGCTCCATCGTGCGCGCCCACGGCGGCGATGCCACTGCCCGTTCCGAGCAAGGCGTGACCACGTTTTGCCTTATGTTTACCGGGTAGCCGCATTCATCTGACGCTGACTGCCCCTTCCACATCTTTCCTCAATGCCCGGAGTGCCCGTTTTCAACTGCCGCTGCTGCTTGCGCAAGCGGCGTGAATCTGGCTTGTTCGGATTTTTTATCGGCGAACGTGATGGCCACGATCGCCTTGATCTTCGGATCCGAAGCATACCTGGCCATGCCGGTGAACTTGTTGTCGCCGGCCGCAGTGAGCGCCGCTGTCACCTTCGACTTCCCTGCAAGAAGAGTGGCCGTGCCGGAGGCGCCTGCGGTCGCAATCTTGTTGCCGGCGTGGTCGGTAAGATAGACCGTCACCGGGCTATCGGTGGCGACCTTATTGTTCTTCGTCACGACCAGTTCGAAATGATAGGGGCCTGCCATGCGCAATTGGCCGCCATTCGGCGCTGCGAGCTTGTCAAGCGTCGCATCGTCGTGAGCCAATGCGCCATGGCTGGCCGATAACAGGGCAGCGGCGAGCAAGCCGGAAAGCAGGGAATGTTTCATGGTGTTGTCCTCAGTGTGGGTTAAAAGGAATCGCGCGTTTTTTCGGCCAGCAGCGCTTGCAAGGGGCGTTCGCCGAACATCCAGAACATGACCGGCGTGAGCACGGTGTCGAGCAGTGTCGAGCTGATCAGTCCGCCGAAAATCACGACGGCGACCGGATGCAATATTTCCTTGCCGGGCGCGTCGGCCGACATCAGCAGCGGCGTCAGGGCGAAGGCGGCAACCAGGGCGGTCATGAGCACCGGCGTCAGGCGCTCGAGGGAGCCGCGCACGATCATGCGGCGTCCGAATACCTCGCCCTCGAAGGCGCACAGATTGATGTAATGACTGATCTTGAGGATGCCGTTGCGCGTGGCGATGCCGGCCAGGGTAATGAAACCGACCAGGGCGGCGACCGACAAGGGCTGGCCCGATATCCACAGCGCAATGACGGTGCCAACCAGGGCGAGCGGGACATTGCCCAGGATGATGGCTGTCAGCACGACGGAACGGTAGCGGCTGTACAGGACCAGGCAAATCATGACGAGCGACACGCCAGCCAGTATCGAAATCAGTTTGGTGGCTTGCTCCTGCGCCTGGAACTGTCCTTCGAGCATCGTGAAGTAGCCCTCAGGCATCGGCTTCCTGTCGATTTCGGCGCGGATGGCGGCAATGATGCGGCTCATGTCGGAACCATCCGTGTTGGCCGAGATGACGATGCGGCGGCGCGTGTTTTCGCGTCCGATCTGATTGGGCCCCTCGCCATCTTCAATGGTGGCAAGGCGCGCCAGAGGCACCGCTCCGGTGGGGGTCTCGATCAGGAGGTTTTCCAGGCCGCGCCCGCCGCGCGCATCCTGCGGCAGGCGCAAGGTCAGGTCGAAGCGGCGGCTTCCCTCGATAAGCTGGCCGACACGTTCTCCGGACAGCAGCTGTTCCAGGCGCTCCACCAAGGCGCCGGCGGCCAGGCCATGGCGGCTGGCCGCCTCGTAATCGATGTGGATCTTGTATTGCGGAATGAGCACCTGTTTTTCGACCTGCAGGTCGGTAATGCCGGGGACTTTGGCGAGCCTTTCCTTCAGGTCGAGCGACAGGCCGCGCAGGGTATCGAGATCGTCGCCCACGATCTTGAGTGCGATCTGAGCCCGCACCCCCGAGAGCAGGTGGTCGAGCCGGTGCGAAATCGGCTGCCCCACGCTGACCGCTGCCGGCAGCACGGAAAGGCGCTGCCGAATGTCCGAAATGATCTCGTCGCGGCTGCGCTCGGACGCTTTCAGGTCGACCTCGATCTCGCTGTAGTGGACGCCTTCCGCGTGCTCGTCCAATTCGGCGCGGCCCGTGCGGCGGCCCACCTCGGTCACTTCCGGCACGCTCATCGCAATGCGCTCCGCCTGCGTCCCGATCCGGTTCGACTCGGCCAGCGAGGTTCCCGGATTGAGCAGCACATTGACCGTCAGGGTTCCCTCGTTAAACGCGGGCAGGAAGGAGCGCGGGAAGAACGGGATCGACGCCAGCGCAATGGCGACCACCAGCCCCGTCCCGATCAGTAAAGGGCGTCCATGGTCGAACGACCAGTTCAGCAGGCGCTCGTCCCATCGTTTGAGCCTGGTGACCAGGGCGCTGTCGCCGTGGTCGATCCGCTTCATGGTCGGCAGCAGGTAGTAGCACAGCACCGGCGTGATCGTCATCGCCACGAACATGCTGGCCAGGATCGAGACGATATAGGCCACGCCCAGCGGCGTGAACAGGCGTCCCTCGATGCCGGGCAGGGCGAACAACGGTATGAACACCAGCACCACGATCAAGGTCGCGTAGACCACACCTGAACGGACCTCCCGGGAGGCCGCGGCGATCACCTCCAGCGTCGGCTTTGGCGTGGCCATGGTCCGGTTTTCACGCAGGCGGCGCAGCACATTCTCCACGTCGACGACGGCGTCGTCCACCAGTTCGCCGATGGCAATGGCCAGGCCGCCGAGCGTCATCGTGTTGATCGACAAGCCGAGATAGCTGAACACCAGCCCGGTGACCAGCAGCGACACCGGAATGGCTACCAGGGAAATGATGGTGGTGCGTACATTCGCCAGGAACATGAAGAGAACGATGGCGACCATGATCGCGCCGTCGCGCAGCGCCTCTTCCACGTTACTGATGGACGCTTCGATAAAACTGGCTTGCTTGAACAGGAACTGAGGCGCCTCCAGCCCCGCCGGCAAGCTCTTGCCCATCTCGGCCAAGGCCTGTTCGACGGCGCGCGTCAATGCGACCGAATCTGCGGACGGCTGTTTTTGTACCGAGAGAATCACCGCCGGCTTGCCCTTGAAACTGGCATCGCCGCGCTTGATGGCTGGAGCGAAAGCGACGCTGGCCACCTGGCGCAGCAATATCGGCTGGCCGTTGCGGGTGGCCACCGGCTGGTTTTGCAGGTCTTCCAGGCGCGTCGTGCGCCCAATATTCCTGATGAGGTATTCGCGCCCGCCCGAATCGACGAAGCCGCCGGCGCTGTTGGTGCCGAAATTCTTGAGCGCCGCTTCGAGTTCGGACAAGCTCACGCCAGCGGCCTGAAGGCGAGCAGTATCGGGTTCGACCCGATACTGCTTGACCTCCCCGCCGATCGGAACCACTTGCGCCACGCCCGGAATGGTCAGCAGCCGCGGACGCATCACCCAGTCCGCGTACTCGCGCACCTGCATCGGACTCGCTTTTTCGGGATCGGCTGGCAATGCGATCAGCAGCACCTCGCCCATGATCGACGAGATCGGCCCCATTTGCGGCACCGCGCCTTGAGGCAGTTGTTCGCGGACCAGATTGAGCCGCTCGGCGATCTGCTGGCGGTTCAGGTAGATGTCGGTTCCCCACTCGAACTCCACATACACCACCGACAGGCCGATACCGGACACGGAGCGCACACGGGTGACGCCAGCCATGCCGTTCATCGCCGCTTCGACCGGGAAGGTGATCATCTGCTCGACTTCTTCCGGGGCCATGCCGCCGGCTTCGGTCATCAAGGTGACCATCGGCTTGTTCAGGTCGGGAAAGACATCGACCGGCATCTTGCGCACGGTCAGCGCGCCGTAAATGATGAGGAGCAATGAGACGCCCAGCACCAGCAGGCGCTGCCTCAAGCTGGCGTGAATAATGTAATCGAACATCGCGTCCCCTTAGCGAATCTGGGCCAGCGATGCCGCGCCCTGGACGACGACGCGCTCGCCGCCGGCCAGGCCGGACGTGGCCGCCATGGAGATGCCGTCCAGCGGCGTCACCTTGACCTTGCGCGCAACGAAGCGCTCGGCGCTCTCATGCACCCAGACCACCGTTTCGTTGGCCGCGTTACGCACCACCGCGCTGGCGGGAATCGCCACGCCCGGTTTGGTCGCGCTGGTCTGGGCCAGCACCTTGACGCTCTGGCCAACCGCGACGGGGGGCATGGCGCCTTGCCCGGGAACCTTGACGCGGAACAGCACCGGCATTGCCTGCTCCTGAAGGGTGCGGCCGATGCCGACGAAAGTGAGCTCGAGCACGCCGCCGGCAAGCGGGACGCTGGCCCTGGAGACGCCGTTCAGCAGCACCAGGTCGAAGGCGCGCGCCTCGACGGCCAGGCGGGCCGGATCGATGACTTCGAACACCACCTCGCGCGCATCGACCACTTGGCCAACCACCGCGTTGGCCGCGCTGACGATGCCGCTTACCGGCGCCACCAGCGCCTCGCGCCCCAAGCTTGCGCCGACCGCCTGCTTGCGTTTCTTGAGCGCGTCCAGTTCGATCCCGGCTTGTTCGATGTCCTTTTGCGGCACGCTGCCTTCGAGCTGCCTGAAGCGCGCCAGGCGGCGCTGCTGAATGGCTTCCTGCGCCGCCAGTTCGGCCAGCGACGACTGCTGCGCGGCGCGCTCGATAGCCGAGGCCGATGGCAGCAGCCAAGCCAGCACTTGCCCCTTGCTGACACGTTGTCCAAGAACTGCCAGGCCAGAGCGGCCGGCTTCGATCCGCCCGCCCTGGAGCGTCTGAACGCGCCCCCCGGCAGCCGGATCGGCGATCACGCGGCCGTCGAGCTCGACCGTGTTCGGGAATTCGCCCTTGACTGCCGCCAGGGTGCGCAGCGCGAGCTGGCGTTGGGCCGACTTCGGCACGAACAGGCTGCCGTCGGGTAAGCGCAGCGCTGGCTCGCTCAATATCGTCGCGCCTTGCGCCGTGACTTGGACAAGCGGCGCAGCGACAGCGGGTTTTTTCTTCGCGTCGCTGTGATCCTCTCCGTTATGGGCCGATGCGCGCGCGCACAGGAGCGTCGTCAGCAGCAGGACAAGGGCATGCCGGGCGATAGGTGTGAAGTGCGTCATTGCGCGCCGCTCCTGAGGAAAGATCGATGGCGGCGGCGCAATGCGAATGCAGCGCCGGACACGATGGCCAGCGCCATGGCGCCGAGGTACCATGAAGTTCGGGCCGGGCCTGGCGCGCTGTCCGCTGCCGTGACAGGGGCGATCTCGAGCTCGGCAGAGAGAAGGTCGCTCATTTCGCCCGCCTGGACAGTAATGGCCAGCGGATACTTGCCCGGCCCGGGTGGCGCAGCCGCTATCTGGTAGACCCCGTCGCCGATGTCGCTGGCGCGGCCCTTGATACCTTGTCCTTGCACCTCGAGCTGCGCCCCCGGGACGGGGGCGTTGTCGGCGGCGCCGTCGAGATAGATGACCAGCTTCTTGTCGCTCAGGACGCCAACCAGCTCGAGCTCCTCGCTTCGCACTTCAAAGCGCGGCGCCAGATCGATGTCGGCTGGCCGCGAGGCGGCGCCATGATCGTGGCCCTCGTGGGCCGATGCCGGAACCAGCGGCGCAAACAGCGTGGCCGCGATCGAGGCGAGCACCAGCGAGCGGGGCATGGAAAGGTGTGGTCGGGTCATGGAGTGATACCTCGGACTTGGTTGATGTTGGCGATGGCGGCAAAGTGGCGGGCGCGGCTGCGTGCGACTTCAAGGCGCGCCTCGGTCGCCTGGGTTGAGGTGCGTAAAAACTCGACGAGCGAGGTCTCGCCAAGCTCGAAGGAACGACGCATCAATGCCAGGCGCTCTGCGGCTGCCTGCTCGCGTTCGACTGCCAGTTCGGCCCCGATCCGGCGCGCTTCAAGCGCCGCCTCGCCCTCGCTGGCGGCGGCCGCCACTTCAGCGTGCAGTTGCCGATACTCGGCCTCGGCGCGCACCAACGTCGTATTTGCACTGGCAATCAATGGGGCGTTGCGCGTCCTGGTCGCGAGCTCGATCGTGAATGTAAAGCCCACGCTGTCGCGCGGCCGGGCCGCAAAAGCGTCGCGCTCGCGACGGTATTGCATGGCGAGGGTGGGGCTGTCGCGCGACGTTGCCAGCGCCAGCTTCAGTTCGGCGCGGGCGTGCTCGGCAATGGCCTGGCCGGCCGCGAGACGCGGGTGTTCGCCATCGGATGGGCTGGCAGCTTCCTGCGGATTGTCGGGCAACTGCGCGCTGCCGGTCAGTATCCGGTAGCGCGCGGTGCTGCGCACAAGGGCGGCGCGCGCTGCCGCATGGTCGGCGCGGGCGCCGGCGCTTTCCTGCCTGGCGAGCAGGAGGTCGGTGCGCGCCGCTTCGCCAACCTTGACTCGCCGGGCAAGATCGGCCTCAAGTTTCGCCGCGCTGTCCATGCGTTCGGCCGCGACCTCGGCCTCGCTCCTGGCAAGGTAGAGTTCCCACATTGCCGTGCGTAATTCGCCGGCCACGGCCAGGCGCGCCGCCCGGATGCCGCGCTCGACCTGCTCACCGCCGGCTGCCGCAACCGCCTTGCGCGCGCTCTGTTGTCCCGGCAGCCAGAGCGGAACTGCAATTTCCACTTCATGCTCTTTGGCTCCGAGCTTGTCATTCCAGCGGTCGCTCCTTTGAGACAGGCCGATTTCAGGCGAACCCGGAAACAACGATTCGGCCACGTTGCGGCCGACGGCGGCTTCTTCGCGCAGCGCCAGCGCCGTGCGTCCCTGCGGGGAATTGGCCCACGCCTTTTCGAACGCATCGTGCAAGGTGACTGCATTGGCTGAGCCGGCCGCAACGACAAGCGCGACGGCCAGCGTGCAGGCGCGGCGACCTGACCTTGCCTTTAGCTTGGACCAGTACATCACTCTTTCTCCATCATCATGTTCGATGACGCGATTTTGAGGGATGCAGCCCGACAGAAAGCTGACCGAAACATTACAATGCTGTAATGTTTCGGTATCGCCGAAGATGAGGCTCGATGAGGGCAGGGTGCTGCCGCCTCATGAACTTTTCACTTGAAAACAGAAAACGCGCTTCAAGCGCGTTGTTTCTGGCGTCAGGACAGCGCGCCACGCGGGGCCTTGTCCGCTCGTCGTTTAAGCCCGGCAGTCACGCTGCCGCTACTGGTCGGTCTGCAGTGTCGTGATCGTCAGGGCGCCGTTCACTTTTTCGGCCAAAAACTTGACCTTGTCGCCGGATTTGACCTGATCGAGCATGGCCGGATCTTTCACACGGAACACCATGGTCATGGCAGGCATGCTGAGGTTGGCCAATGGGCCATGTTTGATCGTGATCTTGCCGGCTTCTTTGTCGACCTTCTTGATCTCGCCGTCGGCCAGCGGCGCGATACCGGCAGCCGGCGCTGCATTCGCAGTGTTCTTCGCCGTGTCTGCGCCAAGTGCAGACAAGGGAGCGCTGGCGGCAAGCACAAGACCGAGCAGCAGGGTGGAAGTCATTTTCATGGCGGTATCTTTCTCGATTGGTAAAAGAGCCAAACGGGGCTGTCTGGCAGAACGGTTTATCCTGACAGCTCGCCGCCAGGCGTGTGCGAGCGCTGCATCCCCTATTTCACCGTAACTTTACCCTTCATGCCCGCCTCGAAATGGCCGGGCTCCAAGCAGGCGAAATCAAACTTGCCGGCTCGGGTAAAGTGCCAGATAAGTTCGCCTGATTTTCCCGGATCGGCCGACACCATGTTTTCCTCGGCATGCTCCATCTCGGGCATTTTGCGCATCATTTCTGCGTGTTCCTTCAGTTCCTTCATTGAACCGAGCACCATCTCATGTTTGATTTTTCCGGAATTCTTGACAATAAAGCGCACCGTCTCCCCGCGCTTGACTTCGATGCGCGAAGGGGTAAATCGCATCGCATCGCTCATGTCCACTTGCATCGTGCGGGTGACGTTTTCGGCCTTGCCTGGTTGGCCCACGGCGCCAGCGTGCGCCGCCTGCGCGTGGCCAGCACCATGGTGATCGTGTTTGCGGGCAGCGCGGTGATGCGGCATGCCTTCACCGTGATGATCCTTCGCCATGGCATCGGTCTTGACCGCATCCTGTTGGTCATGAGCGACGGCATTCAGGGTTAGCATCCCCAGTGACAATGCCGATACGGTGAAAATGCGTTTCATCATGTTTTTCCATTTCCGTTTAAACCAAATGAAGCCTAAAAAAGATCATCTTCATTCAATTGTTCTAACTCTGAGTTCGGGCGAAACCCGCCCTTCAGGTGGGCCCCCTATTCTTAATTCTTCCCACCGTCGCGTGGATGAAAGTGCTTGCTCATGTCGTTTGCCGGGTTGATTTTTTTCACCGCCAGTTTCGCAGGTTTGGCGTCGACTGCTTTTCCGTCGGCCGCTTTGGCTGCCTTATCCACCCTGTCTGCCTTGGTGTTCGCTCCTACGCCCACTTTTTCCTCCAGGTGGGAGTGCGGTCGCATTTTTTTCATTGGCTCGGCAGTTTCTGTCTTAACATCGGTGTCCGCTTCGGCGGCTTGATCCGCTGCCGCCCGGGCGCTGAGCGACAATACCGTTGCGATCGCGAACAGGCTGGCGGTGACGGTGGACGGGAGTTTCATGGTCATTTCCTTCAGGTTAGTGGAGAGGCGATGAGCGAGATTTTTGTCCTCGCTTGTCAGTCAATTCATTTTCTCCCATCGGGACAGTCGGCAACCTGACAGCGAGATTACATTTCGGTCATATTTGGCGTAATAAACGTGCAGCATCACTAGGAACGCGGCAATACTTTGTTCGTTGGCGATGCCAGCGACAAGGCCGCGCTTGCCTTAAAGTGACATGGGCATACTAAAGCCCGGTTGTGCCGTAGATCGCCTTGAACAGTTCTTCACTGGCCGTATCCCTGATCTGGCGATAGCCATCGAGCACCTGTGAAATTAACGCGCTGGACGCGCGTTCCAGCTCGACGAACTTATTCGAATCGTGAACTGCGGTGCGGGCATTGCCGACGGCAGGCGCGAGCGCCGCTACCGGCAGCATCCAAGGGTTCAGTTTTTCGGAAAAAACCGCGCGGGTAGTGCGCATGGGGTGCAGCCATTTCAGCATCTCTGCGGAAAGCGGATTGGCGAAGGCAGTAACCCAAGGACTTATCGCCGTCTCGTAGAACAATTCGTTCCACTCCGAAACCGCCAACACTTTTTCAAACGACTGTTCCGGGTACGCGTAATGGATCTGTTCGACCTCGCGTTCTTCGAAATGCACCGTGTACTGCGGCTTGTGGCAATCGGGATCGCCCGTCGGGTTGCTGATTTTCATCTCGTACAGGCCGGGCCCAAGGGCGTCGAGCTCGCCAAGGCTTTCCAGGATCGCGCGGTGCTCCAGCTTCGCCACACTGGCCGACACGAAAAGTCCAAGGTGGCCGACATGCGTATTGAGGAGATAGACAATGCGTTGCCCCGCCTTCTTCAGTTCGGCCGTGGTGGGATAGACCGTCGGAATCCAGTTCAGTGCCTGGTGCGGCGGCGTGATGTTGTCGCCGCTGGAGGCGAAAATCACCAGCGGGTTGCGAATGCGTTTCAAGTCGACGTAGCAACCGGGGCAAACCTGCATGACTCCCCGTTCCAGCTTGTTACCGATGAATAGGTTTTCGACAATCGACACGATTTCTTCGCGGCTGAGGAAATAATAGCCAGTCCACCAGCATTCGAATTCCAGGAAACGCTCGCGTTCGCTATCGATTTGCGCGAACAGCTTGTAGTTCTTCTCCCACAAGGTATTGGCCGGGTTCAGGTTTTCGAAATTCTGCACCAGCCACGCGCCGTCGAGCCGGCCGTTGCCGAGATCGGCCAGCCAGTGCGCCATCCAGCTTCCGCCCACCAGGCCGCCGGCAAGCCGCATTGGATTGACGTCCGACGCGCCGGCCCAGTACGAGAGCGGGGACCCGTTCAATACCGCGGCGCCGGCCAGGCCTTCGCAGTCAGCGGCCAGTAGCGTAACAGCCCAGCCTGCCTGGCAGTTGCCGTACAGGACAGGCGCTTGTCCCTGATGCCGGCGCCTGACTTCCTCGACGAAATTCCGCAATGCATGCAACACGTCTGCCAGCGTCTGGTTCGGACTTGGCAAGGGAAAGAAAATGACGAAGTAGGTGGCATGCCCTTCATGCAGCGCCATCCCGACTTCGGAGTCGCGTTTGAAGCCGCCGATTCCCGGGCCGTGCCCGGCGCGCGGATCGACAATGATTACGGGAGGCTTGTTTTCGTCGACGCAATCTTGCGCGCGATCCCCGTGGCAGCCGGTGACGCGCAGCAGGGCATAATTGGCGGGACTCGCGAAGCGTCGCGCATCGAGGATCGTTTCGTATTCAAAGTTGAGCGGTGCGGGCATGCCCGCTTCCTCGTGCGCCAGCATGTTGTTGGCGCGTTCGCGCAGCGTATCGAGAAACAGGACAGCGCGCTGCCAGCGATCAAGTTGATAGCGCTGGGCCTGTTCCAATAACGTTGCCGGCCTCGCGTTACCCTGTACTTCTTGCGCAGCTTGCGGGGCCTCGGCCGCCTCCATCGGAGACCGAGGCAGGCCTGCCGGTGCCTGTTTGGGGGCGTCCGCGCAGCTGTTCTTTGTCTTGTCGTCAAGCGTGTGAGTGTAAGTCTGCATCGAAAAGCCTCTTGTCCGAGTATGGCTGTCTGCATGCCGGTTGGACCAGTGCCGCCCAGTTCCTGTTTCGTCAGCATCAGCGAGAGCAGGGTAGGCCCTTGCCCGAATGTGAACCCTGGCATGCCAGGTGCGAGCGCATCAGGCAGGAACACCTTCAGCGACGACTTTCGGCGTTTCGGCGCGCTTTATGCCGGCTAACTTGGTGCGCTTTAGCATCAGTGCGTTGATTGCGACAATGGCTGAACTGCCCGACATCGACAACGCGGCGAGTTCGGGCGACAAGGTGAAGGGATAGAACACACCTGCGGCGAGCGGGAAGGCAATGACGTTGTAGCCGGGCGCCCACCACAGGTTTTGATGCATCTTGCGCAGCGTCGCGCGCGACAATTCGATGGCGCCGACTACGTCGAACGGATCGCTCTTCATCAGGATCACCTGTGCGCTATCGATAGCGACATCAGTGCCGGCGCCAACGGCAAAGCCGACATCGGCCTGGGTCAGTGCCGGCGCGTCATGGATGCCGTCACCGACCATGCCGACCTTGTCGCCTTGCGCCTGCAATTCCTTGATTTTTGCCGCCTTGTCGCCGGGGAGAACGTCGGCGAGCACGATGTCGATGCCCAGCTCCTTGCCTATCCGTTCTGCAGTTGCACGATTGTCGCCAGTAATCATTGCGACCTTCACCCCGCGCTCCTGCAACTTTGCAATGGTCGTTTTTGACGTGGGGCGGACCGCATCCGCGATCGAGATCAGACCGATCAACCGATTTCCTTGGGCCACGTGCACGACAGTACGCCCTCCCCCCTGCAGACGTGCAGCCTGCTCCTCCAGTCCGTTGAGATCGACCTGCTGCGCATCCATGAGTTTGCGGTTCCCCAGCAGGATACGCGCCTCATGGGGCGAGACTTCAACTTCCTATTTCGTTGGACTCTGGCGCCTTGATTCGTTCACGCTTTTCTTTGACTTTAGCCCATCTTTGTCATGTGGCACAACAAAGATGAACTAAATCAATGGCTTGCATCCATCGACTCGAAATCGAAGCCGAGCAACTCCCCCAGCGCCGATGGGCGCCATTGGCGATGTCCGGCGCCCCGCGCTCGCCGATCAGGCGGCCCGTCTTCTGAACACGGAAACGCTCGTGGCCTGTCCCGGTGCCGGCGCGCTATTTTTCCCATCCCCTGTCGAGGCGCCACTGCTTGACCAGCGCATACAGCGCCGGTATCACGCACAGCGTGAGCACGGTCGAGGAAATCATGCCGCCCACCATGGGCGCCGCGATCCGGCTCATCACTTCCGAGCCGGTGCCGCTGCCCCACAGGATCGGCAACAGGCCCGCCATGATCGCCACCACGGTCATCATCTTCGGGCGCACGCGCTCGACCGCGCCTTCCATCACCGCCTCGTACAGGTCGTTCGCGTCGGGCGCGCGGCCGGCCTGCCTGCAGCGCGCTTTCACCGCTTCCCAGGCATGGTCGAGGTAGATCAGCATCACCACGCCGGTCTCAGCCGCCACCCCGCCCAGTGCGATGAAGCCGACGGCAACCGCGACCGACAGGTTGTAGTCGAGCATCCACATCAGCCACACGCCGCCGACCAGCGCAAACGGCACCGACAGCATCACGATCAGGGTTTCGGTCAGGCGCCGGAAGTTCAGGTACAGCAGCAGGAAGATGATCAGCAGCGTGATCGGCACCACGATCTTCATCTTGGCGATGGCGCGCTCCATGGCCTCGAACTGGCCGCTCCAGGTGGCGTAGTACCCGGGCGGGAACTTCACCTGCGCATTGACGGCGCGGCGCGCATCGGCCACGTAGCTGCCGATGTCGCGCCCGCGGATGTCGACATAAATGTAGGCCGACAGCAAGGCGTTTTCGGTGCGGATGCCCGGCGCGCCCTTGGCCACCTCGACCCGCGCCAGTTGCCCCAGCGGGATCATGGCGCCGTCCATGGTCGGCACCAGCACTTCATGCGCGATCTGCTGCGGGCTTGAACGCAACTCGCGCGGGTAGCGCACCGTGACGCCGAAGCGCTCGCGCCCCTCGACCGTGGTGGTGACCATCTCGCCGCCCAGCGCGGTCCCGATGACATCCTGCACTTCACCGATGCTCAGGCCGTAGCGCGCCAGCTCGGTGCGGTCCGGCTCGATGTTGAGGTAAAAGCCGCCGGTGATGCGTTCGGCAAAGGCGGAGGTGGTGCCGGCCACCTGTTTCACCACGGCCTCGATCTGCTTCGCCAGTTTTTCCATTTCGGCGAGGTCCTTGCCGAACACCTTGATCCCGATCGGGGTGCGGATGCCGGTCGAGAGCATGTCCAGGCGCGCCTTGATCGGCATGGTCCAGGCATTCGAGACGCCGGGGAACTGCAGGGCCGTGTCCATCTCGGCGATCAGCTTGTCCATGTCCATGCCGGCGCGCCACTGCGATTCCGGCTTGAGATTGATGACGGTCTCGAACATTTCGGTGGGCGCCGGGTCGGTCGCGGTATTGGCGCGGCCGGCCTTGCCCCACACCGAGCTGACCTCGGGGAAGCTCTTGATGATCTTGTTCTGGGTCTGCATCAGTTCGGCCGCCTTGGTGATCGACATGCCCGGCAGGCTGGACGGCATGAACAGCAAGGTGCCCTCGTTCAAGGTCGGCATGAATTCGCTGCCCAGCCTGGAGGCGGGATAGAACGAGACCAGCAGCACGACGAGCGCGGCCAGGATGCTCAGCTTCTTCCATTTCATCACGCCCGTGATGATCGGCCGGTACACCCAGATCAGGAAACGGTTCACCGGATTTTTCGCTTCCGGCCTGATCTTTCCGCGGATGAACAGCATCATCAGCACCGGCACCAGCGTGACCGACAGCAGCGCGGCGCCGGCCATGGAAAACGTCTTGGTGAAGGCGAGCGGCGAAAACAGCCGTCCTTCCTGCGATTCAAGCGTAAACACCGGCAGGAACGAGACCGTGATGATCAGTAAGGAGAAGAACAGGGCCGGTCCGACCTCCTTGCAGGCGGCCACCATGGCATCGACGCGCGACTCGCCCTCCTTGAGCCGCTCGAGGTGCTTGTGCGCGTTTTCAATCATCACGATGGCCGCGTCGACCATGGCGCCGATGGCGATCGCGATGCCGCCCAGGCTCATCAGGTTCGAGTTCATGCCGAGCGCGCGCATCGCGATGAAGGCGATCAGCACGCCGACCGGCAGCATCACGATCGCCACCAGCGCGCTGCGCACGTGCAGCAGGAACACAAAACAGACCAGGGCCACGATGATGCTTTCCTCGAGCAGGGTACGCTTGAGCGTGTCGATGGCGCGGTGGATCAGGTCGGAGCGGTCGTACACCGCCGTGATGGACACCCCCTGCGGCAGGCCCTGGCTCACTTCGGCGATCTTGGCCTTCAAGTTATGGATCACTTCCAGCGCATTCTGGCCGAAGCGCGCCATCGCGATGCCCGACACCACCTCGCCTTCGCCATTCAGTTCGGTCAGCCCGCGCCGCTCGTCCGGAGCCAGTTCCACCCTGGCGATGTCGCGCACCAGCACCGGGGTGCCGGCCGCGCTTTTCACCACCAGCGTTTCCAGGTCCGCCTTGCCGCGCAAATAGCCCTTGCCGCGCACCATGTACTCGGTCTCGGCCATTTCGACCACGCGCCCGCCGACATCGCGGTTCGAGTCGCGGATCACCTGCGTGACCTTGGACAGTGCAATGCCGTAAGCGCGCAGCTTGACCGGATCGACCGTGACCTGATAGGTCTGCACGAAGCCGCCGATCGACGCCACTTCGGCCACCCCGGGCGCCTTGGTCAGCTGGTAGCGCAAGTACCAGTCCTGCAGCGTGCGCAGCTCGGCCAGGGTCTTGTTCTTGGCCTGCACCACATACTGGTAGACCCAGCCGACCCCGGTCGCATCCGGCCCGATCTGCGGCGTGACGCCCTTGGGCATGCGGCTGGAGGCGAAGTTCAGGTACTCGAGCACGCGCGAACGGGCCCAGTAGATGTCGGTGCCGTCCTCGAAAATGATGTACACGAAGGAGGCCCCGAAGTAGGAGAAGCCGCGCACCACGCGCGACTTGGGTACCGACAGCATGGCGGTCGTGAGCGGATAGGTGACCTGATCCTCCACCACCTGCGGCGCCTGGCCCGGATATTCGGTATAGACGATCACCTGCACGTCGGACAGGTCGGGCAGGGCGTCGATCGGTGTTTTTACGACCGCATAGACGCCCGCGACCACGATGAAAAAGGTGCCCAGCAAGACGATGAAGATGTTCCTTGCCGACCAATCGATAATCTTGTTTAACATGGCGCTTCCTGTCAGTGTCCGGCGTGCGGATTGGCCGCGCTCGCGCCCGGCTTGAGCGAGGTGATCACCCATTCGCCCGGATTACGCTCGACAAACTCGAATGCCACCGCAGAACCTGGCTTGACGTCCTTGAGCAGCGCCGCGTTGGCCGCCTTGAACTCCATCGTCATGGCCGGCCAGTTCAGGCTTGGCACCGCACCGTGGCTGATGCTGAGCGTGCCGGCCTGCGCATCGACGCTGTCGACCGTGCCCTCTGCCTTGTGACCGGCGCTTGCCGCTGCCGGCGGCTGGGCCGCATCGCCAAAGCCGCCGACCACGGCCTGCAGGTTGCTCTCGGCATCGATCAGGAAGTTTGCGGCAACCACCACCAGCTCGCCATCCTTGACGCCTTCGAGCACCTCGACATAGGTATCGCTGCGCGCCCCGGTCCTGACTTCGCGCGGCTCGAAACGGCCTTCCCCGGCTTGCACCAGCACGATGCTGCGCGTGCCGCTGTCGATGACGGCGCTGACCGGCACCGTCACCACCTTGCCGCCGGCGGGCACCGGCAACTCGACCTGCGCAAACATGCCCGGCTTGAGCAACTGGCCGGGGTTGGGCAGTTCGACGCGAACCTGCACGGTGCGCGTGGCGGCCGTCAGGGTCGGGTAGACGAAAGCGATCTTGCCGGCGAACACCTTGCCAGGATAGGAGCTCAGCGTCACCTGCGCCCTGGCGCCCTGCCTGACCTGCGCGATATCCTGTTCGAAGACATCGGCCAGCACCCACACCGACGACAGGTCGGTAATCTGGTAAAGCGCCTCGCCCGGCATGAAACGCATGCCCTGGACGGCCTTCTTCTCGGTCACGATACCGCTCACCGGAGAGCGGAACGTCATGCTGCGCCTGGCCTGGCCCCCTTTCGCCAGCTCCCTGACCTGTTCCTCCGAGATATCCCAGTTCTTCAGCCGCGCCAGGCTCGCGCCGGCCAGCTGCCGCATGCCCGACTGCGCCTCGCCGCCGGCCGCGGCCAGCGCTGTCACGCCCTGCGCCGCGATCATGTATTCGCGCTGCGCCGAGACCAGTTCCGGGCTGTAGACTTCGAACAGCGCCTGCCCCTTGCGCACCGGCTGGCCGGTGGCGCTCACATGCAGGCGTTCAACGTAGCCCTCGAACTTGGGCGTGACGGCGTAGACACGCCGTTCGTCCGGTTCGATCCGCCCGGCGGCCCGTACCATCTTGTCGAGCGCGCGCAGGCTTGCCGCTTCGGTGCGCACGCCAAGCTTCTGGACTTTTTCGGTACTGATCCTGATCTGCTTCGCAGAGCCCGGCGCAGCCTGTTCCCCGCCTTCGAATACCGGGATGTAATCCATGCCCATCGGATCTTTCTTGGGAACCGGAGAGGTATCGGGCAATCCCATCGGGTTGCGATAATAGAGCACCTTGCGCTCCTTCTTGTCGGCCGCGGCGCCAGCGACGGCGGTGTCGCCGTGTGCCGGAACCGCCCGCTGGCCCATCCAATAGCCGCCGCCGGCGGCCAGTGCCGCCAGCACCAATGCTGTCATCGCGTAGCGCGTGCCCTGTTTCACAATTCTTCTCCCAAGATTCGTTCAATATCTGCCAGGCGGGTCTGTCCCTGCGCCTGTACCTTGATCTGGCTTTGCCTGGCCTGGCGGATCTGGCGCTGGGCATCGAGCAAGGTCGCAAAATCGACCTTGCCGTTTTCATAGCTGGCCAATGCCGCCTGGAACGTCAGTTCGGCTTGCGGCAACAGGCTGTTGGCAATCGCCGCTTCCGTGCGGCGCGCGGCATCGAGGCCGGACACGTTTTCCGACAGCTCGGCCAAGACCTGGTTGCCGGTGGCCTCCTGGCGCGAGCGGGCGGCCGCCAGCATCGCGTGCGCTTCACGTTCCTGCGAACGGCGCGTGGCCTGCTGCAGAGGAATGTTCAGTTCGGCCATCAGCATCCATTCCTTGATCGCATTGCGCGACTGGACTGGCGCGATGCCGAAGGTGAGGTCGGGATAGCGGTTCCTGTATGTAAGGTCGCGCGTTTTCTCGGCCGCCCGGGTGCCCGCCGCCTCGGCCAGCAATTGCGGATTGCGCGCGCGCGCGCGCTGCGCCAGGGTGGCGTAGTCGAGCCTGGCGGGCGCCGGCAGCGCACGCAGTTGTTGCGGCGCTGCCAGCGGCGCATCGGCCGGGCGTGCCACCAGGGCATTCAG
>JBAQKU010000468.1:0-5802 GCA_049301315.1 Telluria sp. | reverse complement strand
GTCCGAGCCGAGCCAGGGGGTGCCCGGCACCAGCGCCGGGGTGGCGTAATGGCCGGCCTTGAGCCGGTCGCTGATCCCCTTGCGGTTGCCCATCAGGGCCGCCATGCTGAAATGAACGTGGCCGGTGGCGTTCGGCCGGGTGCGCGTCAGGCCGATCTGCTGCTCGATTTCCTCGGGCGGATAGGCCTTGGCCGCCGCATCGATCCGGCTGGTGAACAAGCCCGGCCACACGTGGCGGCCCTTGCGGTTTTGCGCCAGCCAGTAGTCGAGCAGCACGTCGTAGGCTTGCGCCGTCTGCGCAATGGGCCAGTACAACTGGGGCGAGAGGTAGTCGAGCCAGCCGTTTTCGAGCCATAGTTCGGCGTCCGCGTACAGCCTGTCGTACTGGCTGAAGCCGGCGATGCCGGGCGGGCGCCGGTCGGGGCGGCCCAGCCCGAACGGGCTGATGCCGAACCGCACCCAGCGTTTTTCACGATGGATGCCGGTGTACAGCGCCTCGATCAGGCTGTTGACATTCTGGCGGCGCCAGGCAGCCCGCTCAAGGGTGCCGCCGGCCGAGCGGTAGCGCTGCCAGGAGGGCTGGTCGGGAAAATCGAGCTCGGTTTTCAAGACCTTGCCGGCGTCGAGTGCGGCCGCCTCCGCGCCGCTGGCCTCGGGCGCCTCGATCGGGTAGGGATAGAAGTAATCGTCGATGTGCACGCCGTCGATGTCGTAGCGGCGCACCACGTCGAGGATGACGTCGAACGTCTGGCGCGACGCGGCCTCCTCGCCCGGATCCATCCACAGGAACTTGCCATAGCTCTTCACCGCAGCGGGATTGGCGATGGCGATGTGGCTGGCGGCGTTGGGCGACTTGGCGGCGGAGTGGCGCGCACGGTAGGGATTGAACCAGGCGTGCAGTTCCAGGCCGCGCGCATGCGCCTGCTCGACCCAGAACTTGAGCGGATCGTACCAGGGCTGCGGCGCCTGGCCTTGCGCGCCGGTCAAAAATTCGCTCCACGGCTCCAGCCTGGACGGGTAGATCGCATCGGCGCTCGGGCGCACCTGCAGCACGATGGCGTTCAGGTTGAGCGCCCTGGCATTGTCCAGGATGGCGAGCGCTTCGGCCTGTTGCTGTGCGCTCGACAGGCTGGACTTGCTCGGCCAGTCGATATTGGCGACGGTCGACACCCAGGCGGCGCGAAATTCGCGCGGCGCCGCCGGCGGCAGTTCTTGCGCGGCTTGCGCCACAGGGTGCGGGGCGGGAACGGGAACGGCCGGCGCCGCCACCGGTGGCTTCACGGTGGTACAGCTTGACATCAAACCACCGAGCGTCAGCGCGCCGGCGACACCTGCAAGCGCGAATGCGCGTTTTTTTAAATTTGGCAACAAAAAACCATTCCCCGATGATGAATTTACACAGCCGGCAATCCGGTGAAGAAGCTTATTTCTTTCCGAATTCCGGGTCGATCTTGACCAGCGCCGCCATGATAAAGGCAGGGATCGTCATCGCGCACACGTAGATGAAAAAATGCTGGTAGCCGAGTTGCTGCTGGATCCAGCCGCTTGCCATTCCCGGCAACATCATGCCAAGCGCCATGAAACCGGTGCAGATCGCATAGTGCGAAGTCTTGTGCTCGCCTTCCGAGACCATGATCATGTACAGCAAATAGGCGGCAAAACCGAAGCCGTAGCCGAACTGCTCGATAGCGAGGTTGGCCGCGATCAGGTAGAAATTTTGCGGCTGGACCGTGGCCAGGTAGACAAATACCAGGTCCGGCAAATGTACCGAAAACACCATCAGCCACAGGCAGCGCTTCAGGCCGATGCGAGAAATGAGGTAGCCTCCGAGCAGCCCGCCGACGGTCAGCGCGATGATGCCGATGGTGCCATACGCAATGCCGACCTGGGCGGTCGTCATGCCGAGCCCGCCCTGCTCGACCGGGTCGAGCATGAAGGGCGTGGCCAGCTTGAGCAGTTGCGCTTCCCCGAGGCGGAAGGTGAGCAGGAACCCGAGGATCAGCAGGATGTCCTTTTTTCCGAAAAAGGCGGCGAAGGTGTTGAAAAACTCAGCCAGGGGACTTCCCCCGCGCGGGCTGGTCCGGTCGCTGGCCGGCCAGGGCAGCACGAAAAAGTGGTACACCGCCAGCGCGACGAACATGCCGGCCAGGATGAAAAAGATGATCGACCAGGCCAGCTTCACGTCGCCGGTCGATACCGTCAGTTGTCCGGCCAGGTACACCAGCGCCCCTTGCCCGGCGATCGTCGCGATCCGGTAAAAGGTGCTGCGCACCCCGACGAACGCGGCTTGCTGCTGCTGGCGCAGCCCGAGCATGTAGAAGCCGTCGGCGGCGATATCGTGGGTCGCCGAACTGAAGGCCATCAGCCAGAGTACGGCCAGGCTGGCCTGAAAAAACGCCGACACCTGCATGGTCAGCGCCACCAGTGCGAGCGAAGCACCGATCAGCAGCTGCAAGCTGACGATCCAGAAACGCTTGGTGCGGAACATTTCCACGAACGGCGACCAGAGCGGCTTGATCACCCACGGCAGGTACAGCCAGCTCGTATACAAGGCGATGTCGGTGTTCGAGATGCCGGCGTTCTTGTACATGATGACGGACAGGCTCATCACGACCACGTACGGGATGGCTTGTCCGAAATACAGCGAGGGGACCCACTGCCAGGGATTTTTCACTTGCGCTTTCTGCATAAATCTTTCGCGATGTGCGCAGGCTGGGCCGCCGCGACGCCTTATGCGGTAAGCGCTTGGCGCACGCTGCCATGCGCACGCTCGAGCAAGGCCCTGGCCTGGTCGATACTGGTTTTTTTAGCCAGGGCCACGATGGCAACCTTGACATGGAAATTGCATTGTTCCAACGCCGCACGGGCTGCGCCTTCGTCGGCGCCTGTCGCAAACATTGTCAGACGGACAGCGCGCTGGACCAGCTTGGCGTTGGTCGGCTTCAAGTCTACCATCAGGTTGCCATAAACCTTGTTCAAACGCACCATCAGTGCGCTCGAAAACGTGTTGAGCGCGATTTTTTGCGAGGTTCCCGCTTTCAGGCGCGTGCTGCCGGAGATCACCTCGGAGCCGGTGTCGAGCGTCACGCCGATGTCCGCTTCCAGCACCAGCGGCGCGTCGGTGTTGTTGGCAAAGCCGACCGTGAGCGCCCCCACGGCGCGCGCGGCACGCAAGGCCCCGAGCACGTAAGGGGTGGCGCCGGACGCGGCCAGCAGCAGCACCACGTCGTTCGGCCCGGGCCGCACAGCGTTCAGGTCGGCCGCGCCCTGCACGCTGTCGTCTTCGGCGCCCTCGACCGCGACGAACATGGCGTCGCTGCCGCCGGCCAGCAAGGCGAGCGCGCGCTCTTGCGGCCAGGAGAAGGTCGGATACAGTTCGACACTGTCGAGTACGCCAAGGCGGCCCGAGGTGCCCGCCCCCACATAGATCAGGCGACCGCCCGCTTCGATGCGCGGCAGCGCCGCCTGCACCGCCTCGGCAATGCGCGGCGCGGCGGCGCGCACCGCGTTCACGGCGCCCAGTTGGTCGTCGACCAGGACCGTGACCAGCTGCGCGGTGGGATACTCGTCGAGCTCGGTGTGTTCCTGGGCAGGGGTTTCGGTTTTTAACATCGCCATCTGAAAGGTTTCATTCGATCGAATCAGTGTAATACCAAACCCTGGCCTCTTGCATGAAAGGATCGGTCGTTGCCATTCCGATAGGTTATGTGCCGAGCACGTCAATTCATTGGCGAGCGCCACACGCTGACGTATCCTGTAGGACAACAATTCGGGAGAGGTGCATGAAAATGGGGAGGCGTTCATTGCTGGGCCTGGCCTTGCTGGGATCGATGAGCCGCGTGCTCGCTGCCGGGCCGAAGGGGCAGCCCTCGCTCGAGGGCGAACTGGCCGCCATCGTCAACAATCCGGCATGCCAGCTTGCCAGCCTGTCCGTGCTCGCGATCGGCAAGGGCAAGGTGCGCTACGCACGACAATTCGGCCAGCGCGTCATACCCGGCGCCAATGCAGACGCGAACACCCTGTACCGCATCGCCTCGATTTCGAAGATAATGACGACTCTTGCCGTCATGATGCTGGTGGAACAGGGAAAACTGGCGCTGGACACGGACGCCTCCGACTATCTCGGATTCCCCCTGCGCAACCCGCACTTCCCGGAGCGCGCCATCACCCTGCGCACCCTGCTGACCCATACCGCTTCGCTGCGCGACGACGCCGGCTACTCGTTCCCCGCCCGCCAGGCGCTCAGGGACATCCTGGTGCCGGGCGCCGCCCTGCACGGCAACGGCGCGATGTGGGCCGCCACTGCGCCGCCCGGCGCCTTCTTCACCTATTGCAACCTGAACTGGGGCGTGATCGGCACGCTGATGGAAAAGGTCACCGGCGAGCGCTTCGACCGCCTCATGAAACGCCTGCTGCTCGAGCCCCTGGGTGTGCAAGGCGGCTTCAACCCGTCCGAGTTTTCGCCCGCCGAACTGTCGAACCTGGCCATCCTGTACCGCAAGCGCACCACCGATACCGAGATCTGGAACCCGCAAGGCCCCTGGATCGCGCAGGCCGACGACTACCGCGGCGCGCCGCCGCAAGCCCCGGCCGGCATCGAATCGTATGTGGTTGGCAGCAACGCAACGCCGTTCAGCCCGACCGGCGGCCTGCGCATCTCGGCCGCGGGCATGGGGAAGATCATGCTCATGCTGATCAACGGCGGGCGCCATGAAGGCCGCCAGCTGCTCAAGCCTTCCACGCTGGAGCTGATGTTCACGCGCCAGTGGACTTATGACGGCAAGGGTGGCAACGGCGACAGCAACGGCGGCCTGTTCAACTACTGGGGCCTGGGAAACCAGCAGTTTCCCGACCAACTGGTCGAAGGCGGCGGCTTCAGTGCCGTGGGCCATCTGGGAGAGGCCTACGGCCTGATGTCGGTGTTCGTGGTCGACCTTGCCAACAAAAATGGCATGGTCGCGCTGGTCGGCGGCACCTCGTCCGATCCGCAAGCCTGCAAGGGCAAGTATTCATCCATGGCGCGCTTCCAGGAGCAGATTCTCTCCGTACTGCATCGGAGGGCGATTCTCGGCACGCCAAGCGCATGACCCGAGGTTATGACCGTGCGCTCTAGATTCATTGGCCCGAACCGGGGCCAGCCCCTAAGCTGGCGGAATCGACTTCAGTAAAGCGGCGCGACCCAATGCAGCAAGTAATCGTAATCGGTGGTGGTGTGGTTGGCCTCACGTCGGCCTGGTGGCTGCTCGAGGCCGGCTTTGGCGTGACCTTGCTCGAACGCGAAGCGGCCATCGGCGCCGCCGCCAGTTTCGGCAATGGCGGCCAGCTCAGCTACCGCTACGTGGCGCCGCTGGCCGACGAGGGCGTGCCGCTCAAGGCACTCCAATGGTTGTTCCAGGAAAATGGCCCGCTGCGTTTTCGCCCCGAAGCCGACCTGCGCCAGTGGCGCTGGCTGGCCAAGTTCCTGGTCAACTGCCGCGCCGGGGTGAACCGCAAGGCCACCGCCAAGCTGCTCGAACTCGGTGAACTGAGCCGCAGCGCCATGAAACAGCTCGAAGTGGTGCTGCCGCTCGATCAGTTCGCGTGGCGCGACGCCGGCAAGATGGTGGTCTACCGCTCGAAAAAAGTCTTCTCGGCGGCCGTCGAGCGTCCCGATTCCGACGCCTCGCGCCAGGTGCTGTCGCCGGCTCAATGCGTGGCGCTCGAGCCGGCGCTGGGCGCGGCCGAAGCGGCGCTTGCCGGCGGCATTTTCAATGGCGGCGAGGCGGTGGCCGACTGCCACGCGTTCTGCCTGGCGCTGGAACA
>JBAQKU010000467.1:0-4146 GCA_049301315.1 Telluria sp. | reverse complement strand
AGGCCGAGGCCATCGAAACACCGCTGGCCGCGGCGCCATCGACGCTGGCCCGTTCGGCGCTGCCGACCATCGTGCCGCCGCAGGGGACCATGGGCAACAACGGCGCGGTGACCTTCGTGTCCCCGCTGCCGCAGGCCTATCCCGGCGCCTACATGTACTTCATGGCAGGCGCGATCGCGAGCGGCAGCGCGCCCGGGCTGTACTTTGTCGTCATGAGCAGCACCACCACCGGCCGGGTCTACAACAACCGGCAGTCAGGGGCGTCGCCGCTGCCGCCTGCAACGCTGACGCCGTTCGTGACGGCAGGGCCAGGCCGGTTTGCGCAAACCCGCTCGGCGATCGACCTGCGCACCGTGCTCATCCCGGGCGGCGCGCTCGGCCTGACCGGCATGCTCCAGATCGAGGCCGCATGGTCGATGCCCAACAACGCCAACGCCAAGACGGTGTCGCTCACCTACGGCGGCGCCAACATCTACGGCAAGACACGCACCTTCACCTCCAACGAGATGCCGCTGATCGACGTGCGCAACCGGGGCGTGTCGAACCGCCAGATCTGCACCTGGGCCAACAGCGGCACCCCAATGACCAACTCGACAGCCGGTTTCGTGAACCTGCGCATCGACAGCACGGTTGACCAGCTGGTGCACGCGCGCGGCCAGATCGCCGTTCTTGGCGATTACGTCGTGCTCGAATCGATGGACGTCACGCTGCGTCCTTTTACGTAGGGTTGGACGACGGCGTGATGCTGCTCTCGTCGTCGTCCGTAAATGTCCCCGCCGCCTTCGTTGGCATGCAATCGATCAAAACCCCGTGGCCGGCCGGTTTCGAGTACGGAACCGCGCGCAACTGGGACTACCTTGGCGGCGTCGCCTATCCCGGCACCATGGTGCGTCATGTCAACCCGGCCCCGGGCGTGTTCGACTGGGGCTCGTTCGACCTGTTCTTCAAAAGCCATGCCGGCAAGGACAAGATCCTGACGCTGGGGCAGCCGGCGGACTGGATGATCGTGCGCGCGGCGGTGGGCGGCGCGAACCTGGGCGGCAAGGCCAACATGTGCCCGAGCGGCGCGACCGAGATCGCCAATTTCGTGCAGGCGGTCGAAGCGATGGCAGCGCGCGCCAGGAACCTGTTCGGCGCGCTCGGCATCAAGTGGGAATTGTGGAACGAGATCGAAGGGCCAGGCATGTACAGCGATGTCCAGTCGTCGCTGGGGCCGTACGCGCGGGCGGTGTCGCAGGCGATCAAGCGGATCGACCCGGACGCGGTGATCCTGTCGCCGTCGGCGCGCGACGACGACACCGCCTTCCTGGTCGGTAACTTCATGGGCTTTTCGGACGGCGCCGGAGGCAGGGCCGGCTCATGGGTGGACGCCATCGCCTTCCATTTCTACGGCACCGACGACCCCTGGACCTACAAGCGCACCTACGACGAGTACAAGACGCAGCAGGCGCGCTACGGATTCAAGCTGCCGATCTACGTCACCGAAAGCGGCATGCTGATTCCGACCGCGAACCAGGCGCTCAAGCTGCAGCGCAGGCTGATCACCTTTGCCGCGCTCGGCGCCAGGACACTGATCGGCTACGCGAGCGACGGCGCCGAAGTGATCGGCCCGTTCGCCGCCGAATGGAACGCCGCCGCGCAAGCGGTCGCCGGCAAGACCATCACCTCGCTGGTCAAGAACGCGAACGGCAGCGTGACCGCAATGATCGATGGCGAAGCCGTGACGTTTTAATCGACAGGCTCTTGCTTGCGCGGCTCTCCGCCCAGGTTCTTGCGGAAGAACGCTTCAATGGTCCCGTATACATGGCGCTGCCCGGGGCGCGACGAAATGCCATGCTTGGCGCCGGGGTAGGTCATCAGGTCGAACTTCACGTTACGGTTCACCAGCGCGTCGATCAGGCGCGTGGTGTTGGTAAACAGGACGTTGTCGTCGGCCATGCCATGCACCAGCAGCAGCGGCGACTTGAGGCCGTCGAGGTGCGCGAACACGCCGCTGTTCTTGTACGCATCCGGGTCTGACTTGGGCGTGCCGCCCACGAACCGCTCGGTGTAGTGGGTGTCGTACAGCGCCCAGTCGGTGACCGGCGCCACCGCCACGCCCATCGCGATCTTGTCCGAGGCCGCAGCCAGCAGGCGCAGCGTCATGAAACCGCCGTAGCTCCAGCCGAACACGCCGATGCGCCCGGCGTCGACGAAGCTTTGCCGGCCCAGCCATTCGATGCCGGCCAACTGGTCCTCCACCTCGTGCTTGCCCAGCGCCTTGTAGATCGGGTCGGTGAACTGGCGCTCGCGCCGGAAGGAGCCGCGGTTATCGAGGCGGAACACGACAAAGCCCTGCTGCGCCATGTACTGGTCGAAGGTGTTGCCCCACTTGCGCGCCACGTACTGATTATGCGGGCCGCCGTAAGTGGTCAGGAACACCGGATAGCGCTTGCCAGCGTCGAAGCCGGATGGCTTGATGATCGAGTAGTACAGCGTTTGCCCGTCGTTCGACGTCAAAGTGCCGTATTCGGTCGGCAGGTGGTCCGGCTTGTACTTCGCGTACGGGTGGCTGGCATCGAGCTCGTTTTTCTCGAGCCAGCCTATCATCGAACCGTCCGGCCGGCGGATCGAAATCTGCGGCGGCGTGGACGGATCGGAGAAGGTGTCGACGAACACTTCGCCATTGCGCGAGAACGCCGCGTCGTGCCAGCCATCGGCCTTGGTGATGCGCAGCGGCCTGTCGGCGGTGCTGCCGTCGAGCGCGAGCGCGTAGGTTTGCTTGTCGATGACGGCGTCGCGGTTCGATGCGACGAACACGCGGCCGGCCTTTTCATCGACGGCGAGCACGTTGTCGATACCCCAGTTACCGCTCGATACGGGATGCAGCAGCTTGCCGTCCATGTCGTACAGGTAAAGGTGGTTGCGCCCGCTGCGCTCGGACGACCACAGGAAGGCGTTGCGCTGTTTCAGGAAGCGCAGGTCGTCATGGATGCTGACCCAGGTCGGCGAGGTCTCGGTGAGCAGGGTGCGCTGCGCCAGCGTGGCCGCGTCCACCGCGATCAGGTCGAGCCGCTTCTGGTCGCGCGTCTGCAACTGGTACACCAGGTGCTTGCTGTTGGCGCTCCAGTCGGCGCGCACCAGGTAGATGTCCTTGTTAGCGCCCAGGTCGACCTTGCGCTGCACGCCGGTCGCAGGCGAGACGATCATCAGCTCGGCCAGCACGTTCGGGTCGCCTGCGGCCGGATAGCGCTGTTCGACGACATCGGTGCGGTCGGCGAAGATCTCGAAGCGGCGCACGACAGGCACGAGCGCCTCGTCGAAGCGCTTGTAGGCGATGGCCGAATCGTCCGGCGCCCAGTAGTAACCGGTGCGCTGGCCCATTTCTTCCTGCGCCACGAATTCGGCTTCGGCGTTGTGGATCGTGCCCGCGCCGTCGCTGGTGAGCTGGCGCTCGGCGCCGGTGGCCAGTTCGATCACATACAGGTTCTGGCTGCGCACGAACGACACGTAGCGGCCTTTCGGCGAGATCTTCGGATCCGACACATTGCCCGACGCGACCTTGCGCGCAGCTTCCGGCCTGGCCACGTCGACCAGGTACAGGTCGCCCGCGATCGGCACCAGCAGCTGCTTGCCGTCCGGCGACCAGCTGTAGGTGATGATGCCGTTCAGGCTGGCCGTGCGGGCGCGTTCGCGCCGCGCTTTTTCTTCAGGCGACGGATTCTCGTTGGGGACCAGCGCCTTGGAGTCGACCAGGCGCCGCATGGTCTTGTCCTTCATGTTGAATTCCCACAGATCGAGCTGGAACTGGTTGTCCGGGCGGCCGCGCAGGAAAGTCACGCGCTCGCCGTCGGGCGACACTTTAAGGTTACGTACGCCAGGTCCCGCCAGCGCCGGGTCGGCGTGGATGCGGTCCAGCGTCAGGCGTTCCGCGGATGCGGGAACGGCCGACAATGCCGCTAAAAAGCAGAGAAGAAAACGCATGGATTGTCTCGATATGAAGTTGATCTGGTGCGACGGCAAGAACGATACCAGAGTCCGCGCGGCAGCGCTGTAAATACGGCCCGCACCGCTACGCGCCTGCGGGCGCCGCGATGCGCGCGCGCGACAGGCGCTCGAGCGCCCAGGTGAGCAGCACCGCGGCCACGGTCAGCCCGAGCACCAGCC
>JBAQKU010000466.1:0-2024 GCA_049301315.1 Telluria sp. | reverse complement strand
ACCGGCGGCACGGTGCACATCGTGATCAACAACCAGATCGGCTTCACCACCTCCGACCCGCGCGACACCCGTTCCACCCTGTACTGCTCGGACGTGGTCAAGATGATCGAAGCGCCGGTGCTGCACGTGAACGGCGACGATCCGGAAGCGGTGGTGCTGGCGACCCAGATCGCGCTCGACTACCGGGTCCAGTTCAAGAAGGACGTGGTGCTCGACCTGATCTGCTACCGCAAGCTCGGTCACAATGAGCAGGACACCCCGGCGCTGACGCAGCCGCTGATGTACAAGAAGATCGGCCAGCATCCGGGCACCCGCAAGCTGTATGCGGACAAGCTGGAAGCGCAAGGCACCATTCCCGCCGGCGACGGCGACAAGATGGTGGCCGCGTTCCGCGATGCGATGGACGCCGGCAAGCACACGCACGACCCGGTCATCTCCAACTTCAAGAACAAGTACGCGGTCGACTGGCTGCCGTTCCTGAACCGCAAGTGGACCGACAGCGCCGACACCGCGGTGCCGATGACGGAACTGAAGCGCCTGTCGGCCCGCATCACCGTGGTGCCGGAAGGCTTCAAGGTGCACTCGCTGGTTGAAAAAGTGCTGGCCGACCGCGCCGCCATGGGCCGCGGCGAGCTGAACCTGGACTGGGGCATGGGCGAGCACCTCGCCTACGCTTCGCTGGTGTCGTCCGGCTACGCGATCCGCCTGACCGGCCAGGACGCAGGGCGCGGCACCTTCGTGCACCGCCATGCGGTGCTGCACGACCAGAAGCGCGAGCGCTGGGATGCCGGCACCTACGTGCCGCTCGAGAACGTGTCCGAAACCCAGGCGCCGTTTACCGTGATCGACTCGGTGCTGTCGGAAGAAGCGGTGCTCGGATTCGAGTACGGCTACTCGACCGCGGAACCGAACACCCTGACCATCTGGGAAGCGCAGTTCGGCGACTTCGCCAACGGCGCGCAAGTGGTCATCGACCAGTTCATCAGTTCCGGCGAAGTCAAATGGGGCCGCGCATCCGGCCTCGTGATGATGCTGCCGCACGGTTACGAAGGCCAGGGCCCCGAGCACTCGTCGGCGCGTCCCGAGCGTTTCCTGCAGCTGTGCGCGGAGAACAACATGCAAGTGGTGCAGCCGACTTCGGCGGCGCAGATCTTCCACCTGCTGCGGCGCCAGATGGTGCGCCAGTTCAGGAAGCCGCTGGTCATCATGACGCCCAAGTCGCTGCTGCGTAACAAGGACGCCGGCTCGCCGCTGACCGACCTGGCCAAGGGCGCATTCCAGACCGTGATCGGCGAAGTCGACGACAAGATCGAGGCCAAGAAGGTCAAGCGCGTCGTCGCCTGCTCGGGCAAGGTGTATTACGACCTGGTCAACGCACGCAAGACGCGCGCCCAGACCGACACCGCCATCATCCGTGTCGAGCAGCTCTATCCGTTCCCGCACAAGTCGTTCGCGGCCGAACTGAAGAAGTTCCCGAACCTGACCGAGCTGGTATGGGCGCAGGACGAGCCGCAAAACCAGGGTCCGTGGTTCCAGATCCAGCACAACATCTTCGAAAGCCTGGACGCGGGCCAGCGCCTGGCGTACGCCGGACGCCCGGCTTCGGCTTCGCCTGCGGTCGGATACTACGACAAGCACTATGCGCAGCAGAAGGAGTTGCTCGATACGGCGTTCTCCAAGCTCAAGGGTTTCATCCTTACCAAATAATGACCGGGCGCCTTCGCTCGCGGCGGGGCGCCGCAAAAACAAATACATGGAGTTCCAGATGGCACAAATCGAAGTAAAGGTTCCACAACTGTCGGAATCGGTTGCTGAGGCGACCCTCTTGCAATGGCATAAAAAGCTCGGCGAAGCGGTCGCGCGCGACGAAAACCTGATCGACATCGAGACCGACAAGGTCGTCCTCGAACTGCCGGCCCCGGGCGCCGGCGTGATCACCCAGATCCTCAGGGAAAACGGCGCCACCGTGGTGGCCGGCGAAGTGATCGCCATCATCGACACCGAAGCGTCGGCCAAGGTCAGCC
>JBAQKU010000465.1:0-2466 GCA_049301315.1 Telluria sp. | reverse complement strand
AGCCACTGCTTTTCGGTGTCGGAAGGGTGGCGCCGTTCCGGCTCGCCCGGCAGCGCCACCTGCTGTTCGCCGGACGCCTGCAGCATCTTGGCCAGCTGGTCGTCGAAGGTCTTGCGGTTGAGCAGGCCGGTGAGCGAATCGCGCTCGCTGTAATCGAGCAGGTTCTGGAAATTGCGGTACACGCTGACGATGCCGCCGATGACATGGATGGTGTCGAGCGTATACGGGGTGGGATGGACGATTTCGAGGCAGGTGTCGGCCTTCTCGCCGAGCCAGATCGGCAGCCACAAGGTGCGCCTGCCGTCGGCGGCCAGCGCTTCCGCCCTGGCGCCGTGCTGCTCGATGCAGCGCGCGAGTTCGGGAAACGAGGCGAGCGGCTCGCCCAGCACGTTGGCGTCGGGATGCTCGACCAGATGCGCGGCGCTGCCGGCGCACACCATGGCGCGCACCCGCACGAACTTCTGGCCGCGCACGGTGGCGATGGTGAGCACGCGCACGTGCGAGGCGCCCGCCAATTCCTGGACTGCCGCGATCACCGATACGTCCAGCATCGTGTGGTCGCGGTGGCCAGTCATGTCCACCATGTGTTTCAGAAGGGAATCCATGTCGTTCTCGGGGATGTAATCAAGCCACCACGCGTAGCCTATCAATGTTCTTCGCTTATCAACATTTATCAGGAATACTTCGTTGGGCAAGCGGCGCGCATGCAACCGTGCGCCGGCATTTCCCGAGACCAGCTGCGCAGGATAATGGTTTTTTGTAAAATTGGCAACTAACCGAGTGCGAATTAACACATTCCCGGACCGATTCTACAGTTGAGCGCCGCGTTGTGCCTGACTGCCCGAAAACTTTCGCGCGCAAAGCCAACATCTTGCTTTCCCAACAGCCTAGGCCTGTGTGCGCCGCGCGCAGTCCGGTTTGCTCAACTCTACTCCAACAAAAATAATGCTGGCTGGAAAACTTGTGTCGCATCAACTTGCTGACAGGAATCAAACTCTATAGTCCATCCAATGGCGCAAAAATTGGGGAACGCGGTTGTTCTTCAAGGAAACGAAGCACCGTGCTCCAGGCGCGCCAGGGGTATGTTTTTTTTTCCAACTAAGGGAGTTTGTGATGGACACCTTCACTTCAGCAGTAAAAACCTTCGTCGATGACGAGAACGGCATCACGGCGATCGAGTATGGCCTCATCGCTGCGCTGATCGCCGCTGGCCTCGTCGTTAGCGTGGGCTATGTGTCGGGCAGCCTGAGCGACGCGTTCAATTACATCAAGACGCAGGTCACCAACGCGATCACTTAACCGGTGCACGAGCTTTTCCGGGCAGGGCCCTGTCCGGAAAGCTCTTTTCAGGAGCTTGCCATGTCCATAACGAGGTATCTCGACCTGTTCCTGATCGCGCTGGTCGTGCTTGCCGCCGTGAGGGACCTGATCGAGCGCCGCATTTCGAACCGCCTGGTATCGACCGGCCTGCTCGTTGCGCTGCTGCTGCGCCTTGCCGTCGACACGCCGCTTGCCGCGCTGCTCGACGGCCTGGCCGGCGCCGGCGTCGGCTTGCTGCTTTTCCTTCCCCTTTATCTGGTGCGCGGCATGGCCGCGGGCGACGTCAAGCTGATGGCCATGGTGGGCGCCTTCACCGGACCCGCACTGGCCTTCGACATCGCGCTGGCCACCTGTTGCATCGGCGGCGTGATGGCGCTGGCCGTGGTGCTCGTGCGCGGCCGCCTGCGCGAGACCCTGGGCAACATGCGCATCCTGCTGCGCCCATGGCTCATGCGCATGATCGGAGTGCCGCTGGTGCCCGAGCCGCTGGCCGGCAAGAGCGTCGGCGCTCTGCCGTACGGGGTCGCGATCGCGCTTGGCACAATGTTGATGCTATGGATACGTCACGGCTGAGCCTGGCACTCGGCCTTCTTGCTCTAAGTCAAAAGACACAACGCACCGCTCGCTAGAATCAAACGGTGACTTTTGGAAATGGCGAAACGCCCACGATGAGGAGGACCGACATGATGGATACCGAATCGACACTTGCCGCGGCAGCGTTGACACCGCGCGCGCAGGCAGCCGGACCGGAAGGTGCGCTGGGCAGCGTTCCGCCGCAGCCGAAAAGCGTGCGCGACACCGGGCTGGAACAGCAGTTCATCGCGGCCCTGATCGCCAAGTCGATCTATGTCGCCGGAAAAATCCGCTTGCCTGTCCTCACCGGTAAATTGCGCCTGTCCATCAACGTGCTGCGTGAAGTGCTCGATTTCATGCTCGCCGAGCAGCTGGTCGAAGTGGCCTGGCGCGGCGAATCGGACCTCGACGTGCAATACCAGCTGACCCCGAACGGCAAGCTGCGCGCGGCCGACTACATGGCCGCCTGCCGCTACGTGGGGCCGGCTCCGGTCACCCTGGCCGCCTACTACGAGATCGCGCTGCGCCAGTCGGGCCGGCAGGCAGGTGCGGCGCGGGTGAGCGCGCCGGACA
>JBAQKU010000464.1:0-3850 GCA_049301315.1 Telluria sp. | reverse complement strand
GCTTCATCCAGGCCGATGCATCGACCAACACCCTGATCATCACCGCCAGCGACGCGGTGTACCGCAACATGCGCGCCGTGATCGACCAGCTCGACGTGCGCCGCGCCCAGGTCTATATCGAATCGCTGATCGTCGAAGTGACGGCCAACAAGGCCTCCGAATTCGGCGTCCAGTGGCTGGGAGCGACCGGCAACGAGGACAGCAAATACCGCATCGGCGGCTTCCAGTCGTTCACCTCGAGCCCGGCCAACAACATCGCCACCATCGCGCAGGGCGCCATACCGGGCGCCGGCTTCACGGTCGGCCTGTTCAAGCAGATCAACGGCCAGCTCGGGCTGGGCGCGCTGGCGCACGCGCTCGAAACGGACGGCAACGCCAACATCCTGTCGACCCCGAACATGCTCACGCTCGACAACGAACTGGCCACCATCAAGGTCGGCCAGAACGTGCCGATCATCAGCGGCCAGTTCACCACGCCGGCCGGCGGCACCGCCTCGAATCCGTTCCAGACCATCGACCGCCGCGACGTCGGCCTGACCCTCAAGGTGCGCCCGCAAATTTCCGAGGGCGGCACCATCAAGATGGCGATCTACCACGAGACCTCGAGCGTGGACAAATCGACCCTGAACGCGGTGGCCGGCGTGACCACCAACATCCGCGTCATCGAAAACAACGTGATCGCCGACGACGGCCAGATCATCGTGCTGGGCGGCCTGATCGAAGACACCGAGGGCGACGGCGTGGAGAAGGTGCGCGGCCTGGGCGACATCCCGGTGCTGGGCAACCTGTTCAAGTACCAGACGCGCGAGCGCAAGAAAACCAACCTGATGATCTTCCTGCGCCCGGTCGTGGTGCGCAGCAAGGAGCAGAGCAACAGCATCGCGTCCGACCGCTACGACTACATGCGCGCCTCCGGCATCAGCGCGCAACCGGCCAGCGACAGCCCCCTGATCCGCGATCTCGGGGCGCCGGTGCTGCCGTTACTGATCAATGGCCAGCCGCCCGCGGGCGGCGCTATGGCACCCATGCCGCCGGCCCCGGCGGCCACTCCGGCTTCCGCGGAGCCGGTCCCGAAAAAATGACGAGCCAGTTATGAACAATCTTCTGCCTTACGCTTTCGCGCGCGACTTCGGGGTGCTGGCGCGCCCCAGCGACGAAACCGAACACACGGTCGAGGTCTGGGTCTCGGGTGCGAGCGCGCCCGCGGCGATCGCGGAAGTGTCGCGCCGTTTCGGCCGCATTTCCCTGCGCTCCATGGAGCGCTCCGAGCTCGAAGCGGCCATCGCCAGCGCCTACGCCGGCGCCGGCGGCGACGCTTCGCAAGTGGTCGACGAATTCGACGCCGACCTCGACCTGACCAAGCTGCTGCAGGACGTGCCGGCCATCGAAGACCTGCTCGAATCGTCCGACGACGCGCCGGTGATCCGCATGATCAACGCGCTGCTGACCCAATCGCTGCGCGAAGGCGCGTCCGATATCCACATCGAGCCGTTCGAACAGACCTCGGTGGTGCGGTTCCGGATCGACGGCGCGCTGCGCGACATCGTGCGCCCGCGCAAGGCGATCCACGCCTCGCTGATCTCGCGCATCAAGATCATGGCGCAGCTCGACATCGCCGAGAAGCGCCTGCCGCAGGACGGGCGCATCACGCTGAGGGTGGGCGGCAAGCCGGTCGACGTGCGCGTCTCGACCTTGCCCACCGGGCACGGCGAACGCGCCGTGCTGCGCCTGCTCGACAAGGAAGCGGGCCGCCTCGACCTGAGCCACCTGGGCATGAGCGGCGAGCTGCTGCCGCAGTTCGATACCCTGATCAGCCAGCCGCACGGCATCGTGCTGGTGACCGGGCCTACCGGTTCGGGCAAGACCACCACCCTGTACGCGGCCCTGTCGCGCCTGAACGCGACCACCACCAACATCCTGACGGTGGAAGACCCGATCGAGTACGACCTGCCCGGCGTGGGCCAGACCCAGGTCAACGCGCGCATCGACATGAGCTTTTCCAAGGCCTTGCGCGCGATCTTGCGGCAGGACCCGGACGTGATCATGATCGGCGAGATCCGCGACCTGGAAACCGCGCAGATCGCGGTCCAGGCCTCGCTCACCGGCCACCTGGTGCTGGCCACCTTGCACACCAACGACGCCGCCGCCGCCGTCACGCGCCTGCTCGACATGGGGATCGAACCGTTCCTGCTGTCGTCCTCGCTGCTCGGCGTGATGGCGCAGCGCCTGGTGCGCAAGCTGTGCCCGCACTGCAAGACCCCGGACGCCGGCATCTACTGGAAGGCGGTCGGCTGCGACAAGTGCGGCCACACCGGCTACCAGGGCCGGGTCGGCGTGTACGAGCTGCTCCGGACCACCGACCAGATCCGCGCGCAGATCCACAACCGCGCCTCGGAAGCGGACATCCGCCATGCCGCCCAGCTGACCGGGATGAAAACCATGCGCGAGGACGGCGAACGCTGGCTCAGGGACGGCACCACCACGCAGGCCGAACTGCTGCGCGTGACCAAGGACTAGGGGCAGCATCATGCCAGCATTCCGCTATGAAGCCGTAGACACCGAGGGCACCACCCGCAAGGGCGTGCTCAATGCCGACAGCGCGCGCTCGGCGCGCTCCGACCTGCGCACGCAGGGCCTGACGCCGCTCGAGGTGGAAGCGATCGCGGCCCAGGTCGACGCCAGCGGCGTGGCCCGCAGCCGCGGTTTCGGCGAGCGCCTGTCGACCGTCGAGCTGGCCCTGTTCACGCGCCAGCTGGCCAGCCTGCTGGAGGCGGGCCTGCCGCTGGAACAAGCCTTTACCGCCCTGCTGGAGCAGGCCGAACGGCCCTATGTGCGCGACCTGATCGCCTCGATCCGGTCCGAGGTGATGGGCGGCGCGGCGTTCTCCGACGCGCTCTCGCGCCACCCGCGCGACTTTGCCGAGATCTACCGCGCGCTGGTCGCCTCGGGCGAGCAGATCGGCCACCTGGCGCGCGTGCTCACGCGCCTGGCCGACTATATCGAACGGCGCAATGCGCTGGTGCAGAAGGTGCGCCTGGCGTTCACCTATCCGGCCATCGTCACGGTGGTCGCGTTTTCGATCGTGATTTTCCTGCTGACCTACGTGGTGCCGCAGATCGTCTCGGTGTTCGCCAACACCAAGCAGAAGCTGCCGATCCTGACGGTCATGATGCTGGGCGTGTCCAATTTCGTGCGCGCCTACGGCATCTACATGCTGATCGCCATCATCCTGGCCGCCTTCGCGTGGCGGCGCGCCCTGAAAGACCCGGGCCTGAAGCGGCGCTGGCATAGCTGGCTGCTCACCGCCCCGGTGTACGGCAAGTTCGAGCGCAGCCTGAACACGGCGCGCTTTGCCAGCACGCTGGCCATCACCACCGGCTCCGGGGTGCCGATCCTGCGCGCGCTCGACACCAGCCGCGACACGCTCTCGAACGTGGCCATGAAAGAGCTGGTCGAAGAGGCCAGCGCCAGCGTGCGCGAAGGCGTCAGCCTGGCGCGCGCCCTGTCGGCGCAAAAGCATTTCCCGCCGATGCTGATCCACATGATCCGGGCCGGCGAAATCACCGGCGAACTGCCCGCCATGCTCGAGCGCGCGGCCAATTCGCAGCAGCAGGACCTGGAACGGCGCACCCTGACCATCGCGGGCCTGCTCGAACCGGTGCTGATCCTGGCGATGGGCGTGGTGGTGCTGCTGATCGTGCTGGCCGTGCTCATGCCGATCATCGAAATCAATCAGCTGGTGCGGTAACCCAAGGAACCCGATGAAGCGTTTGCCTCTACTCTTAAGTTTTTTCGCCGTGATCGTGCTGGCGGGGTCGCTCGCATACTGGGCCTTGCAGTTGTACCGGCC
>JBAQKU010000463.1:0-6094 GCA_049301315.1 Telluria sp. | reverse complement strand
GTTTCTTCTTTGTGAACATTTGATAATTTAAGTATTCAGCGAACCGAAGCTCACTGGCACCTTCATCAAACGCCCACACTTATCGACTGTTAATTGTTAAAGAACTTGTTCGGACCTGCTTGCTGCTTGTCGACAAAGCGTTGTGTTTGTCAGCAGCGAAGAGATGAGATTATGCAGTGTTTTGCGCTGCTCGTCAAACTCTTTTTTCTTTACTACGCCCCGCAGCTTGTTGTTTTTGGACTGCCTCGCAACGGGAGGCGAACTATAGCAAAGCGAGGCCGATCACGCAAGGGGTTTCACTCGGCCAGCGCCTGAGACGAAACCGGACCCATCATGAAAGGTAGCAAAACTACATAAACGATTTGACTTTGAAAATCGTCAAGAGTAGATTTCATACCGCAACAATGACAAAACGCACGGCATCTGGCGCAGCTTGGTAGTAAAAATACATAACGAGCCGGCGGCAACGCAGACATACGCAATATCGCCATCGCAACGGCGGACCGGCACCATTCGGCCCGAGCCAGAGCAAGAACCAAGAGCGAGCCACCTTGTATCCGTTCCAACAAAAGAAGAGAAGGAGACAATATGCACCTACGTCGCATCGCATTCGCAGCGCTGTTTGGCTGCGCCCTGCTGGCCAATCTTGCCTCGGCCGCCATCAATACGAGCACGCTCGGCGCCAGTTACGACGCCGGCAAGACCAACGTCCTGTTCAAGGTCTATTCGAGCCGGGCTTCAAGGATTGAACTGCTTGTCTTTAGCACGCCGACCGGCACCGCGGAAAAGGCACGCTTTGTCATGACGGCCGGCGCTGGCGGCGTCTGGAACACCACCATTCCCGTTACCACGCTCGCGAGCAAGGGGCTGACCGGCACGCTTTATTACGGCTACCGCGCGTGGGGGCCAAACTGGCCGTACAGCGCGAGCTGGACCGCCGGCTCGAGTACCGGCTTCATCAGCGATGTCGATGCCAGCGGCAACCGCTTCAATCCCAACAAGCTGCTGAGCGACCCGTACGCGCGTGAACTGAGCCATGACCCAACCACTTCAACGATGAGCAACGGGACCGTTTACGCCAGTGGCGCACTGTATCGCAACATCGACACCGGTTCGGTCGCGCCGAAAGGCATCGTACTAGTTGGAGATACACAATCGGTCGGCATCAAGCCGACGCGCGCGTTCAAGGACGATATCGTCTACGAAACCCATGTGCGCGGCCTGACCATGAACGACGCCGGCATCATCGCGGCCTATCGCGGCACCTACAAGGGCGCCGGCCTGAAAGCGGCTTACCTCGCCAGCCTTGGCGTAACGGCGGTCGAATTCCTTCCGGTGCAGGAAACCGAGAACGATACCAATGATTCCGATCCGAACAGCGGCACGGGTGACAATTACTGGGGCTATATGACCCTCAACTATTTTGCCCCGGACCGGCGTTTTGCTTATGATAAGACTCCGGGCGGGCCGACTCGCGAATTCAAGGAAATGGTCAAGGCATACCACGATCAAGGCATCAAGGTGCTGATCGACGTGGTGTACAACCACACCGGCGAGGGAGGCGCATGGTCGTCGACCGACACCACGACCTACAACATTTACGGCATGCGCGGCCTGGATAACCCGACCTACTACAGCCTGACCTCGGATATGCAATCGTCCTGGGACAACACCGGCGTCGGCGGCAACTACAACACCCGCAATCTGGTCGCACAGAACCTGATCGTCGATTCGCTGGCCTACTGGCGCGACACGCTGGGGGTGGACGGCTACCGCTTCGACCTGGCCTCGGTACTGGGCAATACCTGCCAACATGGCTGCTACAACTTCGACAAGATGGACCCGGGCAACGCCCTGAACCGGATTGTCGCGGAATTGCCGCCTCGCCCGGCCGGCGGTGGCAGCGGCGTCGACCTGATCGCCGAGCCGTGGGCAATTGGCGGCAACTCGTATCAAGTCGGCGCTTTCCCAAGCGGCTGGGCGGAGTGGAACGGGATCTACCGCGATACTGTACGCCAGGCCCAGAACCGGCTCGGATCGGTCGCGGTCACCACCGGCCAGATGGCTACCCGCTTCGCCGGATCAAGCGACCTGTACGGCGACGACGGCCGCAAGCCGTGGCATTCAGTCAATTTCATCAGCGCCCACGATGGCTTCACCTTGAAGGACCTGTATGGCTGCAACAGCAAGAACAACCTGCAGGCGTGGCCATATGGACCGAGCGATGGCGGCGAGGACAATAACAATAGCTGGGACCAGGGCGGCATCGCGGCCGACCAGCGCAAGGCCGCACGCAACGGCATGGCCCTGATGTTGCTCTCGGCCGGGGTGCCAATGTTGGTCGGCGGCGACGAAGCACTACGCAGCCTGAACTGCAACAACAATCCATACAACCTCGATTCGAGCGCGAACTGGCTTGGCTGGACCAGGAACACCGACCAGAACAATTTCGAGGAATTCAGCAAGCGCATGATCGCCTTCCGGAAAGCGCATCCGGCCCTGCGACCTGCCAATTTTTACTCGAGCATCGACAACAACGGCAACGTGATGGAGCAGTTGCGCTGGTTTAAGCCAAGCGGTGCAGTGGCCGACTCGGCCTACTTCAACGATACCGCGAACCATGCGATCGCGTGGCGCGTCGACGGCAGCGAGTTCGGCGATTCAAGCTCGGCAATCTACGTCGCCCACAATGCGTGGAGCGCGCAGGTGAACTTCACGCTGCCGTGGGCGGGCAGCGGCAAGAACTGGTATCGCGTGACGGATACCTGCACCTGGGCCGAGGGGACGGCCCAGGTGCGCGCGCCGGGCGCCGAGGATTTCATCGGCGGCGAGAACACCAATTACGGCGTGTGCGGCCGCGGAACACTGCTGTTGATCGCCAAGTAGCCATCGGCTTGTCACCAAGCTTGCTGGGCCTGGCGAAAGAGTCATTTTTTTCTCGCAAGGGCTCGGATTGTGTCGCTCACCCAGCCAAAGCCGAGGCGCTCCTGCTCCATCCGGATACGCTCGCCATGAACATCGTGGCGCAGTTCCTCGAACAGGCGCTCCTCGGGGCCGCTCAGGCGCGTAAGTTGGCCTGTGAATCGCTTGTCTTTGTCTTCGGCACCCCATAGCGCGCGATGGGCGTGCAGGGTTGCCGCGTCCATCAGCATCGAACGCGCGTGCGGCAAATTGGCGCGCAGGCGATCGAGAATCGCAAAGCCATGCGTGTCGATATCACCCCAATAAATGACTTCCTTGTCGCGCAGCCAGGCAATTTCAGCCAGCCGGTCGATCCCGTAGCCGCCGCCGAACACCACCATGCTGGCCTGCACGTCGGGAAAAGCGAGCCCGTTGACTTCGTTTTCCGTGATGAAAACGCGCTGCAGGTCGGGCTGCAATTGGGCAAATTGTGCCACTGGAATGCTCAGATCGGACAAGCCGGAGAGATACCGGGCCGGATCGAGGATACGAAAGCGGATCAGCGCCGGCTTGTTGAGCATGCCGAAGCGCGCTTCGAACTGGCGCGCGCCGGTTGCCGTGCCCAGTATGGCCTGGGGCGGGAGGATCTGGTCGAGCAGCTCCGTCAGCAAGCCCTTGCGCGTTTCGATGAATTTGCTGTCGACGCCTTCGATGTCGAGCTGGCGCAGGTATAACTGAGGGCGCGGATGCGCGAGAAACCACTGCAGGATCGCGAGAATGCGCTGCCACGCGTCGGCCTGTTCGAGAACCGTGAGGGCGCGCCGGCCAAGCCAGGGCTTGAGCTGCGGGAATGCGTCCAGCGTCGCCCCGGCCAATTGACTGAAGCGGCGGGCGTCGGCCTGGCGGCCAATCAGGCGCAGGGCATCGGCCTCGTCCGGCACGAGCAGCTTGTCGGGCACGCTGTTGCGGCCCAGCTGGCGATGATTGACTTCGCGCCAGACGATGTCGTAACCGTGGCCTTTGGCCGCACGGCTGCCCTCCTCCAGTTTTTTGATCCATTGCCGCACGGCGTCGAACTGCTCGCCCATGACGGCGACGCCGGGCTGGCGCAGGCGCAGCTCGAGCGGAAACAGCGGCTCGCCATGCAGGCGCGCCTCCAGCAGCCTGCCGTTATCCCACAGACGCTGCAGCTGGGCCTGGATCTCTGCCGCGCTGGTCCACGCGGGAGCGGAGGGCTTGCCGCTCATGCCACGCGCGCCGCGCGTTCGGCCCGGTACTGCTCGATGCTGAGGTAGCGCAGCATCGACTGGCGTCCTTCTTCGCTGTGCACGAAACCGAGGCCAGCCACGTAGGGCTCGATGATATGGATTTTCTGCAACGGTGTCACGATCAGCAACTGCAGATTCATGCGTTTGAACAGTTCGAGTCCGTACCGGGCCGATTCGTCCGAACCGCGCCCGAAGGCCTCGTCGATGACCACGAAGCGGAACGAACGCGAGCGCGTCACGCCCCACTCCAGCCCGAACTGATAGGCCAGGCTGGCCGCGAGCACGGTATAGGCCAGTTTCTCTTTCTGGCCGCCCGACTTGCCTCCCGCATCAGTGTAGTGCTCGTGTTCGCGGTCGTCTTCGCGCCAGCGTTCGGAGGCGGAAAACACGAACCAGTTGCGCACGTCGCTGACCTTGCGGGTCCAGCGCCGGTCCATTTCGGCACTGCCTTCGCGTCCACGAAAACGTTCGACGATGCGCTTCACTTGCAGGAATTTTGCCTCCGAGTATTCCTCATCGGCCGACCCGGTCAGGGCGCCTTCGGTGCAAGTACGTAAGTCCTGCTGGAAGTCGCGCAATTCTGCGTCGAGGTTGACTTCCGCTTCCAGCGCGATGTAGCGATTCGGGTTGTAGTCGATCGCCTGCAGCGAACCGTTGATGGTGGCAATGCGCTCGCGAATGGTTTCGCGCTCGCGCTTGAGCTGCGACTGGAAACCGGCGATTTCGCGTATCGTGTTCTCGTTGAGCAGCTCCTTGAAGCGCACCGCGAAACGCGGCAGATCGTCCGCTTGCAGGGCCTCGAGCATTTTCTTGAACTCGCCGGCCGCCTCGATGCTCACGTCGACCTCGCGCGTGTCCAGCGGCCATGCCTTTGTGTAATCTTGCATTGCGCGAATGATGCGGTCGCGCAGCGTCGCTATCTTCTTGTCGTCGCCATCGATGCGCGCCTGCAGGAAGCCGCGCATATCCTTCTCGCGGTTGTCGCACGATTCCACGGTGAGGCTGTGTTCGCCTAGCGCCTCGACGCGCAAGCCCTGCAACAGGGGAAAATACTGCAGGCGCGCAGGCGCGGGCGTGGCATCGAGCAAGGTGTTGCAGTCGGCCAGGGCGAGCGACGCCTGCGCCAGCTTTTCGGTCAAGGTCGCCTTTGCGCCGGTGGCCGTGCTCAGTTCCGTCTCGGTCGCCTCTTGCTCCACTGTCAGTTGCGCGAACTGCTGCTGCAAGGTGCGCAGCACGTCCGAAGAGCGCTCCAGCGTCTCCTGCTCGCGCTCGAGCTGTTCGATCGCGCTCACCAGCGGTTTCCAGTCGAGTTCGTGGAAACTGTCAAAAATGGACAACTGCTGCCAGTGACCCAGCAGCACATTGCATCCTGCCACCTGCTCCTTCAGCGCCAGGATCTGGGCGCTGAGCGCCTGTACCCGCGCGGTCAGGTCGCGCTCCCGCTTGGCCAGGGCGGCAATCTTCGCCTCGTTCGACCAGCCCAGCACATAGCGCGAACGGTCATCGATGTTGTGGCGGTCGTCCTTTTCATGGCGTTCGCCGCCGGCCTTGATCTGGCCATTGCGCGTGACCGCCAGCTTTTCACGGCGGAACTGTTCGAGGTTCTCGCAGCATGCATAATCGAAGCGCCGGCCCAGCTCGGCCTCGATCCAGTGGTAAAAAGCCGACTCGGGCTTGATGGCCAGCTTGCGCGCGAGCGAGTGGGGCTGCAGGCTGCGCTGATCCGGCACTACGCTGGCGCGTACCCGGTAGTACACCAGGCGCGAGCCGAGGTGGGTGCGGTCGACCCAGGCGGCCACGTCGGCATAGTGCGCCTCGGGCACCAGCAGCGACAGGCCGAAGTTGTGCAGCAGGCGCTCGGCCGCGCCTTCCCACGCGCGCTCGTCCTCGCGCACCTGGATCAGTTCGCCGATGAAGGGCAAGGC